>CAZBQL010000100.1:0-10740 GCA_964493985.1 uncultured Dehalococcoidales bacterium | reverse complement strand
CTAATTTATTTTCATACATATCCGACAAACGTGAAATAATGGAAGGCTTTTATTAATTGAATGCTTAGTAGAATTCTGCCAGTGTCTCATTATACTTGAATGTGACACCATTTAGTTTAGTCAATTTCTTCTGGTTTTCTTGCTCTACTTTAAGTATTATTTATTTTGATAAGTACGGCGTAGTTGTGCAGAATGTAAACCCGATATCATATTCTTTGAGTCACGGAGGCAAGCAAATGCAAAAACTGGAAGGAACAGCAATGACAGAACTTGTGGAAGATGGAAAGCTAAAGAGAGCCGACATCCTGCTTGCACACTCTAAGGGCAGCTACTGGGGCTGGTTGATCCGGCTTGGAACCCGCTGTTATTGGAATCATGCCTTCATCCTTTATATAGTCAGGGATCCCAATCAAGGCTATCACGAAGCCTTGATTGTTGACCCAAGAATGGGTGTCATTCATATTGACAATATTGCCTATTATTTTGAGAATCCAAACCGGTACGATTTGGCTGTCAAGAGGTTGGATAAAGAATGGTTTCAAAATGACAGTGAAGAGGATCGGCTGTTCTATTGTCAAACAGTTTGCAACATTGCCTGGAGAGAAACCGCTGATAAATTCGACACTAGGCTTGTAAGAGTCGGTCGTGGAATACTCCGACAAATTAGGCTTGCTTACCGTTTCATTCGACGGACGATGAAGTATCCGAGGTCACGTAAGAAGCGACTGTCGTCAATTACCAAACGCCTCAAGATGAGCGCTTACGGCTGCGGTGGTTTTGTTCAATGGTCCTACTACGAGGGGGTGTCTCGAACTCTTGAAGAATCTGAGGATAAAACTAAACTTCAAGATGTTATATTCAATCCCCGGTTAGTCATACCGGTTATACAGGACGATCTGCTCGCTACAACGCCTGCCGACTTAGCCAAGAGCGATAAGCTGTCATGGAAATACATTGTCAAGGACGGTGTAGTCTGGGAGATTTCAAGTGAAGAGGAGGTCAGTTCAATTCTGAAGTCAGGGAAGAGGTAAAAATAATCGCCATATTAACCAGTTTTTACGACAAGAAAAGTAAGAGTAATATTGCTTAACAAAACGCTAAAAAGTTGGATAATAAAATACTTCTTTGTTACCACTGCACTCTGGACGAGAACATAAAATAGTGTCGCACTCTTCCTGAAACAGTGGCTTGTAGCATTTGACTGCGACTATCAGAATTTACTTAATCAAATCTATCATTACCGTGGGAAAATATCACGTTGGCTCCTAGACTACTCGAGGTTTCTGATCCTTTTCACAAAGATTATAGCTGAAACGGAAAGCACAACAAGTATCAACGCCAGACCGCCTATTGACCACTGCACGTTGCCGGTTAACTCCGTCAAAGCGCCGGCTACAAAAGTACTGAAACTCATCAGACCGAATTGCATCATCATGATACTCATGAGTCGCCCGAGATATACAGGATCGCTGTAATATTGTATCAGCGTAGTACCAAGCGCCATCTGGACCATCTGTCCGACTCCGACGAATCCTATAAGCACCAGTGACAGCGGATAGGACGTAGAAAGCGCAAACGAAAACAGAGCGACACCGAGGATGATATTACCTCCCAGCATCATCAATCCACGTTTCTTATTCGGTAAAGACGCTAATATGAGAGAACTGATGATGGAGCCGATACCGGAAACACTCATCAGGAATCCTCCAGCCTGCGGAGTTTTATGTAGTACATCCACGACAAATATCGGAAGAAGCTGCTGGAAGGGCATGGCAAGAATCGTAATTACAAGTGTAAAAACCATAATCAGCAAGATAGTTTTTTCGTTCTTTAAATATCTTATTCCTTCTTTTATGGAAGATAACACGTTGGTTGTTGCCTTCTTAATGGTACTGGTTTTAGGTAGAAACGATATAAAGACAACTGATATCAAATATGCTATAGCGGTAGTGAAATATACCGCTTCATAACCAACGTAATCTATCAGGAATCCCGCAGCCGCAGGTGCTAATAAACGCAGGGCATTCGTTCCCATGGTATTCAGTGAAATCGCGTTCATCAGGTCTTCGCCTTCTACTATCTCCGGAAGGATAGCCTGTATTGAAGGCATCATTAGTGCCATGATTATGCCTTGAAAGAATGATGATGCACCCAGAACCCACCAGGACCAGGGATTTTCAGCATTTAAATATCCTGTCAGCAGCGTAAAACCGACCGCGGCTGATACTATTGCCGAGGCCGCCTGACCATAAAGCATAATGTACTTTTTCTGTATTCGATCTGCAACAACACCACCGAAAAGCGAAAGAAGTACCATAGGTACGGCAAAAAAGAGAGACATTGTTCCGAGTAAAAATGCGGAGTCGGTCAGCTCATATACAAGGAATGATCGCGTCATCATCTGCATGTTAATGCCGACCATTTGACCGAGTAACCCGCCGAAATACAGGGCAAAGACCGGGTTTTTGAATGATTTGAACGTCCTGATATTTCGTATTGAAAATCCCTGGCGTTCTCCGATTTCAGGATTGGGATTGTCCATATTTCCAGACGTCCTGTGCGTGTTACTTCGCAAGTTAATTCTCCCCAGGAATTCCGAATTTATTCAGGTAGTTTACTATTCGTAACCTTATAATGGCAAATAATTAGCCCAATAGTTATGCCGCAAATATAAAAATTACTCATAATCAACAAAGTGCGAACTCAATAAAAATCCTAAAGAATCGAACTCACTCTGAGATAATGCTTTGCTTCGTTTAGTATGAAATATATATCAGGCTTGTAGTCCATTGATGAACGTCCATGTGGAAATATGATTGGAAATGTCAGGTTATTCCAGTTGAGTGTCACAGTTTACAAAAAAGTACGTACACAGGTTAGATTACTAACTGTACTTTGTATTGACTTTTTCCTCTCTACTGGCTACACTGTAAATCCACAAATGAATTAGTTCTTCACCATCTTCTACCTCACTGGATGTCCGGAGGTGAACATGATGAGATAAAGGACACTAGAAATCGTTTGAACGATTTCTAGTGTCCTTATTTTATATAAATAGCAGTAAAGGAGCATTAAGAATGTCTGTACAGGAAGAAAATAAAGCAAGGCAGCAACGTGTCTGGGAGGAGTTATTCAACAAGAAGAATCTCGAAATAGTTGATGAACTATTTACGCCAGAATGGGTGGAACATATGCCCACAGGCGATATTCACGGTTTGGATGGAGCTAAACAAGGACCGGCTATATTTTATAAGGCATTTCCTGACCTTCATGTTACCGTAGACGATATGATTGCTGAGGAAGATAAAGTAGTCAGTCGTATTACTATGACGGGTACATTTAAGGGAGAGTATCATGGCATTGCACCAACAGGAAAGAAGTTTGAAGCAAAAGGTATAAATATAATCAAGTGGGTTGATGGCAAAGAAGTCGAAGCGTGGGCTATACTCGACACCTTAACTTTTTACCGTCAGCTGGGAATTCCAATACCTGAGTAAATAAAGGAGTATATCCAATGGGCGTTATAGAAGAAAATAAAGAGATAGTTATATATATATATTTGAGGAAATAAACAAAGGTAATCTGGATGTAATTTACAAGTATTTTGCAGAAAATTTTACTAGATACGCTCACGATAGCACAACAATGGATAGAGAAAGTTACAGGAAATTCTGCTAATGGATATATGAAAATTCACCCGATACCAAGGTAACAGTTGATGACATGGTAGCAGAAGGAGACAAGGTAGCTGTTAGACTGACACTTTCCGGGACATATGAAGGTAAGACTTATGTCGTTAAGGAGGCTTGTTTCGTCCGGATTAATGACGACAAGATTGTAGACTTCTATGGCATTTACACTGAGATAGTAGGACTAGAATAATTTTTAATTTGCGAGTGGTTTTTTTAAATCTCTGTTATCGGAGAATAAGCGAAGGGAACTCCCGCCAACTGAAGAGTTTAGGGAGTAAACTGTAATAGTGTCACATTTTGAGTTAATGGGATTCTTCAAGAATTATTCTGGAATGCCAATAAGCATATTCGAACACAAATTGAAATAGGTAAAATTCTATTAAAATTATTAATAAGGTCTGTTAGTAATACGGATCAGACAAGAGGTCTTTGAACTTAATCAGTAACAACAATGAGTGAAGCAGGATTGATTAATCCTCTTCACTCATTTTACGTATTAGCGGTACTAACTTTATATTAGACGAATCGTGGTACAGATGTGTGTCCTTTCAAAAATTCACGCTGTGTATCTAATTTACTGAGCAAAGGCTACGCTGCCTGAATAGGTACCTTCCCATACACAAAGATCGGTTTCGGTCACCATGAATATCAAATTGCCTTGGATACCAGCAAGTTCATCTGTACCGGAGATGATGGTTTGTTCCACTTTAAAGTCACTATTTCCCAGGAATTGATGACTGATATAAGCGGTGAACGTTCCCTTCTTGCCCAATACTGTCCCGGTGAAAGTCTTTACACCGACGCGCCTGATAGTATCCGAGCATGGAGAAAAGCCACAATAAAGACATTCCTCGGCAGTACCAACGAGATCTCCCTCGTAGTTACTTGTGTAGGAAAAGCAAACCGTCATAACACAACTATCGCAATAATCACTGATACATGCGGCTCTCGTTAGTGTAACTACGTATTTTCCACTTACTTCCACACTTGAGTCGGCGTTTGCTACACCAGCCGGTATCATCGTTGTCAGTGCCAGGGCTGTTACTAGAAATGTTACATATAGTTTTTTCATTTTTTTCTCCCTTTTAATTATTAAGCTTGATCCTTTTTATTTCGTAAACAACTATATATCGTCCTATATTCACTACCTCCTCTTACCAATCTATTAGATATATGCAAGTCTGATAACGTATTTACGGATATTAGCTCGAGCCCAAGATCAGCGAGCATGGTCAATATTCCACGGAGCTCCGCCTGGTCTCGAACAGGACCTTCCAGGAGCGATCGTCCGGCGGCATGGGTGATTTCGAAGCCATCGAACCATTCCGACCAGCTTTGATCTATCAATCCTTTGACCACGATCTCTATCCTTTGCATTTTTCATCCTTGGTAAAATTACTTGGTAACTAAATGCTATCAGCGAAAAATGTACTCGTAATCAACCGAAGATTGATTTAAAGATTGATTCTAAGGATTGATTTAAGGGTGGAGGAGCGCTGAAATGGGATAGATTGTAAGGATATAAAGGATATAGAGGATTATTAGAAGGAGTGGTGATCTAAATAAGTTTGAGGTCTTTAGCCCGTTGGACCGCCTGGCGACGGTCTTTCACTTCCAGCTTTTCGATGATGTGATGGACATGGGTTTTCACTGTACTGAGATTGACACATAATTGTTCGGCGATACGCTGATTAGAAACATCATCAGCGAGTAGCCGGAGTACCTCAAATTCCCGTTCGCTGAGCAAGACTGGCGGAGGTGCAGACGCGGCAGTCCGTTTCATAATTTGTCTCTGCCGTTCTTCTTTATCAATGATGTCAAGTAACTTTCTGGTAAAGTTGGGCGTGATTTTCTGAACCAGAGCTTTTTCGAGAAGCGGCTTAAGCAGTCTAGCTTCGTCAACAAAAAGGCGGATAATACCTTCCGGTTCCACTCCGGTCAGGGCTTCAGCAAGGAAGTCCAATGCCTGTTCCTCATCGTCTGCCGCGAGGGCTTGGTAGATGCGTACTGTCCTCACCATTAAGAATGCGCCAGACTGGATAAATTCATTATACAGTTCCTCCAGAAGCCTGGCAGCTTCTTTCTTCTTGCCCTGCTCCACCAGCAAACGGGCCGGGACAGGCCAGTCGAGAGGCATCATTTTTGTTAATTCTGGCAAGCGTTCACCCCAAAAAGATGCCTCTTCCAGGTTATCTCGCCTGATAGCATACGTGACACGAAAAGCGATGTACTTCGCCTGCCAGATTGAGTCGATTGCCGGATGGCGGAATACCTGGTCCATGCTCTCCATTGCCGAGTCAGCTCTGGCTGTGTCACCCTGAACCAGACAAATCTGGGCTTGGTAAAAGAGCGCAACAGGATCCAATCTATTCTGTTCTATAGCTAACCTGGCATTTTCAGCCGCAGCTTCCAGGTTGTTTAGGATATAATAGTGCATACACAACATGGATTGACTGCCCGCCTGGGCTATTTGCGCGGCAAGCTCGCTCGATTTTTCATAGAATTCCACGGCGCGCTTTGAATTACCTTGATAACCGGCGATAATACCCAGTTGATCCAGTATCTTGTAAATGAGGAAAATATCCCCAGCCTGCTGGGTCAAATCGAGGGCTACCATCGCCCATTTTTCAGCTTCTTGGAAATGACCGATCCGCTGACTGGCATGAACTATATTCGCAGCCGCTGCTCCGCGCATAGTAATATCATCTGGCGGCAGCATTGTGAAAGCCTTCTCTAAAAGCTCAATACAGCGCCTGGTTTCTCCCCGGTACCGGTACACGAGACCTTGCGCAAGGGCTACCTCTCCCTGCAATCGGATATCATCTAACGTTCTGGATTGCAGGTAGTCTAAAACAGGTTCTGCCATGTCCATTCGACCAAATGCGGTAAAGAGGACCGCATAGTGTCCATAAAGGTGTAAATGTTTGCGTAACGTCTCTTGTGGAATAGTGTTGAACCAACCGAGTAGTGTATTGAATTCTCCTCGTTTCCTGTGTTCTTCGTACACAATTGATATGAGTCTTATGGCTCTTGCCCAGTCCCAAGCTGCCAGAGCGTGGTTGATAGCCTCATCGAGCAGAGTATTGTCTTCATACCACTGGCTCGCTTGCTTGTGTAAATCGACGACGTGTTTCGCACCGTAAGTCGTTTCGCACTGCTGCCTTAAAAGGTCAACGAAGAGGTGCTGGTAGCGCCACCACTGCCGCGTTTCGTCCAGCGGAACGATGAACAGGTGTTCTCGCTCAAGATCAAGGAGCGTTATCTGGCCATCTTCACGCCCAGTGAGTGCATCGCATAGAGGACCGCTTAATCGCTGGAGCACCGAAGTCTTCATCAGGAAATCGCGTGTCTCAGCCGCCTGATTCTGGAGTACCTCTTCCATCAGGTAGTCCATTATATAACGCTGGCTGCCGGTGAAGGCAGCGATGAAGCCGGGGATATCTTTCTGCTTCTTCATTGAAAGAGCCGCCATCTTCAAACCGGTTATCCAGCCTTCTGTACGTTCGTTAAGGGCAGTGATATCCTCTACAGAAAGTACTGGTGTTTTCAGTGCTTTAAGTAAGTTGACAGTATCATCTTGAGTAAATCGCAGGTCGTCAGTGTGTATTTCCAGCATCATCCCTTTGCCGCGCATGCGCGCCAGCGGCAGTGGCGGGTCAGAACGGGATGCAATTACTAAATGAATATGGGGAGGTAAATGTTCAATAAAGTAGGTAATACCATCGTGTATTTGCTGTGATTCGATAAGGTGATAGTCATCCAGGACTATGAATAAATGACTTTTCAAATGTGAGAGCTCATTTATGAGCACGTTCAGTATCAACTCGGTAGACGGTGGCTCGGAAGAATGCAGCCATGGTAGTATTTTCTCTCCGCAGCCGGGTTGAAGTGTTTGAAGGGCGGCAATAAAGTAGTCCCAGAAACGGACCGGGTCGTTATCGCCTTCATCCAGCGAGACCCAAGCGGTATGTGTATGTTGTGCCCAGTCACTCAGAAGTGTGGTTTTACCGAATCCGGCTGGTGCTGAAATAAGCACCAGATTATGACTAAGACCTTCCTGCAAATATTCAAGTAAATGCGAGCGTGATACCAGAACCGGTCTTGGAGGAGGAACAGAAAACTTTGTTTCTAACAGTGACCTTTCCATCCCTTCCACGAACCTTTCTGGGATTTAGTTTCTAAAACTGCTTCTTAAAGCTCAGGACGGGATTATTATATCACAAATTTCTGTTATTCGAGCGACAAAGTAATGAGAAAGCGCCGTTTATATTTACGTTGCATGTAAAAGATCCGGCGCCGGTTTCCACATTCGCTTCAGTGCCTTTATATCTCTCGTTCCTTTAGCCTGCTAATAGAAATAACTGATATTATCTGCGGATAGTGTCATTGGATAGACAGGCTATCGACGAACTAATAAAATTATTGACAACTCATCTTTTGTGAATTAAACTAAATTGCTTTTTTATATCTGAATTTATCTATTATTACTGAGGAATGGCTACACATTAAAGGCGTAACGTGCGATAAACAATTTATAAAATGTGAACCTTTTATACTGATAGAATTGTTTGCATTTCATGGAGGCAATATCTTATGAAGTTATTGAAGATAGTGCTACTCGTGTTAATAACTACAACTATCATTTTCTCAGCGACCTTGTTAACCAGTTGTTGTAAGAATGACAAGACTTATACATTTACACCTGAAGAATACGAAGCGCTTGACAGCATGGGAGCAAGCAGAAACAAACCCGGAAATGGCACTACTTCTGAACTTGACCTAACAAATATGGGAAACAATCTTTCACTAAGTGTACGAGGTGAGGGGATTATTGAAAAGTCCATAGAAGGTTCATTCGTAACTTTGAAGGCAGTGCCGGAACCAGGGTGGCAATTTTCAGCTTGGAGCGGTGATATCAATTCAATGCAAGAAGCGATTAATTTCGAGTTGAAATCAGATATGAACATCACTGCTATTTTTACTGGCAATTTAGCACAATATACCAGCCCGAATGAACCTAAATACGGAGGGGCTTTGAATATTTTATCTGATTCGGATATTGTGGTCTGGAACCCTGGAGCGGTATTCGGCCAAAGCGCCAGTGGCCCAATGGGTGGCATGGTCCTGGAGCAGATTCTTGGCTGTCAACGCGAAAGGACTGCTGCAGGTACCGGTGAAGTGAGTTATGTCGGCGGCGTGCCTGATTACACGGCTATCGGCCCTAACCTTTGTGAGAGCTGGGAAACGCCGGAAGTTGGAGTCTGGGTACTCAATATCCGCCGCGGAGTCCATTTCGCTTATCATCTAGGTTTCCCGGCTTCCGAGCTGGTAAACAGACGCGAGATGACAGCTGAAGATGTAGCCTACAGTATCGAGTACATGAGAGACACCCCTACTTCATCAACAAACTTCTTCGAACCTGCCTTTATTCAGAATACCACCGTTGAACGCACCGGCAAATGGCAGATTACTGTCAGGACCCCGGTCGCTCCGACCACAGGATACCTGTGGATTATGGGTGGCGGAGGCGTGCAGTTTATCTGGCCGAAAGAATTCCTGAAGAAATACGCGACTAGTAATGAGTGGCAAGATACAGTCGGCACTGGCCCGTACATGGTTGATGACTATGTCAAATACAGTATGGTAAGACTGGTTAAAAACGACAACTACTGGGATGTTAATCCTGTGGGTCCAGGCCTAGGCGACAGGCTACCTTACATAGACATTATTAAATACCAGATAATCCCCGATCAGTCGAGTAGGATGGCAGCGTTCAGGACAGGAAAGGCTGACTGGTCATTTGCCGATATTCTGACGGTCGAACAGTTCGAACAAATGAAGTCCAACCCGGAAATGCGGTCTGTCCAGATAATCACCGCCCCGATGCAGATAAGCGGCAGGATTGACCTTTTGGAAGATCCATTCTCGGATATTAGAGTGCGTAAGGCTATGATGCTGGCAATCGACCATCCAACCATCGTTAGAGACCTGTACGGTGGTAAAGCCGAATTGTTGGACAGCCCTGCTCGCAAGTGGTACTCAACCATTTATACTCCTCTCGAAGAGTTACCAACAGACATCCAGGAGCTTTATGGATACAATCCTGAGAAAGCTAGGCAAATGCTGGATGATGCCGGTTATCCCAACGGCTTCAAGAAGACACTCATGATGGTTAACAACGCAGCTTCCGAGGAAGCATCTGCGATAATGAAGAATTACTTGGCCGATGTAGGAATCGATATCGAATTACAGCCTATCGAACCTAGTTTGTTTATAGGCTTGTTCCGGGGACATAAATCAACTGACTGGATACTCAACAACCTGTGCGGTGGAGACGGTTCGTTCTTCGTCAGGTACAGCATGGGCTACTTCCGCGGGCCTAACACCTTTAACGTGAGTCATGTAAACGACCCGCCTGGAACCGATCCGATTATCGAAGAAGCCTTTAACAAACAATGCCAGCATGTAATGGTCAACTATTCGGAAGCTGACAGAGTAACGAAAGAAGTGTATCAGTATTGCATTGCGCAAGTATTTAACGTACCGTTTCCGGCGCCTTGGTCATACCGGATCTGGCAACCCTGGCTCAAGAACTATTACGGCGAAGGTGATCCCAAGTTCTGGCTGAGATGGGCATGGGTCGACCAGGACCTGAAAAAATCAATGGGGTATTGATTAATCCTTTATTATACTGATTATCGTGGGAGAGGAAAATTTAACTGGATTTCCAAATATGACTTGAACCTCCTATAGTATAATGCTTCGAGGTAAACAAGCCGGCAGGTAGTCTATTTTGCAAAACAGTCTCGTGCTTCCCACCTGTTTCTACACCCCGTCGGAACCATCATAAATGCTAAAAATTATTACCGACATAAACCCCTCCCCCTATTGGAAATCATGCTATTTCTTGAAATTTTACTTTCTGACTTTTTGAGACCGCCGAAATAAGCCTGTTCAAACGATGATTTACTATTCGGGCGGTCCGGATTTTTTCAAAATCCCGCCATTTTCACCTGCCAGTCACTTTATCAGGTCATAATTACCTCGT
>CAZBQL010000099.1:0-10879 GCA_964493985.1 uncultured Dehalococcoidales bacterium | reverse complement strand
TCGAAACAGCAATAAGAGAGAATATACCCATCCTGGTAGTGGTTATCAATAATTCTGTTTTAGGCGGCTACAGCCGGATGCATGCGGTCGCTTCCGAGAAATACAACCTGAACAAGCAGTCAGGCGAGTATGCAGGGGTCGCCAAGAGTCTGGGCGGTTATGGTGAGAAGGTAGATAAACCCGAGGAAGTAATACCGGCTATTAAGAGGGCCAAAGAAAAGGTCGATGGCGGCCAGGCGGCGCTGCTCGAGATAATCACGGCTGAGGAACCCGCTTTTTCACTTTATCAATAATAAGGAAGGTTTACAGATTTTTAAAGCCCGTGCTGAAAAAGCACGGGCTTCGTTTTTATTCGAGATGTGGATTCCGGATTTGGAGGCTGTGTCAGAACAACCGGATTGACTGTTAATAATGTGAAGTACATAAGTAATTAAAGATTCAGGATTAGAAGTTTCGGTGAAGGTTACCGGCGGGTTACGCTTCGCTCCACCCGCCCTAAGCGAGGCAAATAAGTTAATTGCAGGGTGGGTAGAGTCCCGATGACCTGTTCATTAAATACGAGAAAAGATATCGGGACGTAACCCACCGAAGGATAGTCCTCTCAGTTATCCAAAACCGGTATCTTCGAATGAGATTCTTCGGTCGCAAGCTCTCTCAGAATGACCTCGCACTTCAAAAAGGAGCGGGAATGACGACAACGGGAATAAATAATAGCAAAATTAATTTTTCATTATATACACGATAATATCGCCGACGTTGGTGCCGGTATTTCCGGTAATAATCAGGGAATTGCCTATTTTTGAAAACAGGATATTGCTGTCGAAACGTTTGATATACGAGGTTGTCTCGATATCCTTATTCCTTGCGTAAACCAACGAATGGTTATCGACTATTGCCCCGGCCACGTCCGGGAGGTAATCCGAGCCGTCGGTCCCGGCGCTGGCGATGGTCCATTCTCCGGGATAGTCATTCATATAGTGCATGGAAACCGCGGCGTAATGCTGGTTTCTACCGCCTTTACCGTGGTCTTCAGGGAGGGTGGGTGTAGTCTCGCCGCCGAGGATTACGACATTATAATCCGCATATTTCCCCTTGATGATCTCTTTGGCTCTCATCCGGGCAGCAGCGACGGTATCGCCTTTTTGCACGGAAGTCACAATATATGGCTTCAGTCCAAGCTCGACAGCTTTTTCCGCCATTGCTTCAAGGGCAAGCATATTATCGCCGATGATGTAGTTCCGGCAGTTGTCCAGCGTTTTGGGTGTTTCCGGCACCTGCTCCTTTCTGCCAAGGTCCAAGTAACTAAGGATGCTGCCGGGGATTTTCGATATCAGGTTATACTTCTCGAGAACAGAGTATGCGTCATCAAAGGTGGAGGAGTCAGGAGAAGTCGGACCTGACGCGATAACGTCCAGGTCATTACCTGTGACGTCGGAAATGATGAGTGATACTACCCGGGCAGGTTGGAAATGTTTTCCCAGTCCGCCGCCTTTTGTCTTTGACAAATGCTTGCGTACCGTGTTTATTTCATGGATTTCAGCCCCGCATTCAAGCAGCAGTCCGGTAACCGCCTGTTTATCCTCCAGTGTCACTCCGTCAACGGGGCAGGGCATAAGAGCCGAACCTCCACCGGAGATAAGGCATAAAACAAGATCATTCGCATTTATGGAGTAATTATCTTTCATTGCAAGCATCCTGTTGACACCGCCAATCCCGTTACTGTCCGGAACTGGATGTCCGGCTTCGATGATCTCAATCTTTTTTGTGTTGTAACTGCCGCTGCCTTTCTTGCAGTTGATAACGCCGGCTGTGATTCTCTCCGGCGGGATTATACACTCAAGGACTTCTGCCATCAGACCGGAGGCTTTACCGCCGCCCACCACGAATACTCTGTCTTCTGACAAATCATACCGGTCGTCGTTTATCTCAAGTATATCCAGGGTCTTATCGTAGTTTAACGCTGATCTCATTATCTTCGGCGGCAGTACGCGGGAGATCCCGGCTTCGATAATATCCAGAGCCTGTTTCCTTAGAAGAGTTGTTTCCAGTTCGTCCCTGTTTCTTATAATCGATGTGTCATCCATATGGCATAAAGTATACATAGAGGAAAGCGAAAAGTTAAGTAAACTAGGTGTAGATGGGTATATGGTGTTAAGCTGGAGTGCTTATATGGGATAATTTAGGCATTTGGTCCCAGGTACGCCCTCTTAGTGTACGCCCTGATTTTTTCTTGTTCTTTCCACCCCATTGTTTGAAAAAGAAAGGTACGCCATTGTTCTGGCATTGATCGCGGATATCGATAACCCAGGATTCCTTAATTGGTCTTGCTTTTGGACCAGATTCACCTCCAACAACTACCCAATCGATTAAATCAAGGTTAAGGTTGGTAATAGGGCCAAGTAAAGGTTCTATAGAAATAAATTTAATACTCGCACCTGTTTTTCTCAGATGGTCGATTCGATATATATGGTCTTGATCTTCCACACTGACACCCATCCATATGTTTGGAGTCCATGTCAATTTATTATTCATATCTGCCAGTCTTTCCGACCTTTTTGTTAAAATTTGAAAACAATGCCAATCTGCATGATACATTACATCAAATACACGAAATATAAACTCATCAGGCACATCACGGTGAAAAAGATCACTCATGGAGTTTACGAATATTGTCTGAGGTTTTTTCCACTTCAATGGAAGATCAAGGGCATTTTCATGTAGACTGATTTCAAATCCGTTAGCGTAATTTTGATTTCCCATTGCTTTTAGACGAATTGACATTCTTTCAGCGTAGCAGTTTAGGCAACCCGGACTAACTTTTGTACATCCTGTTAAGGGGTTCCATGTGGACTCGGTCCATTCTATGTTCGATGATAAAGCCATTGTGTTTTTCTCTAAACTCGATATTTGTTGAATATATATTCAATTATATCTTTTGCTATTCTTTGTTGTGAAGCAAAAAATAGGTAATATATAATTGCTCCTTTTGAGTTTCTCATCGGTAACGGTTGAGAAACATATTTAAATCCTGCGTCTTTATGAAGATGATTTTTAAAAGCGATTGATACAGCATTATTACTTTCTTTAAGAAATCGTACTTCTCCAAATAGATCTGGTTGTTGACGATATGCAATTTCTTTCCATGAATCATCTCCCCAAAAAGTGTTCATTCTTTCTATGTCATACATGTCTACTCCACGAGGATTGGTCCATAGAACGTTACGGTTAATATCCATAACTGGGAAGTTAAGGATCATATCAATACTTCCTAGTTGCCCTGCTGTTAAAATCACTTCCCAATCCAGATTAAGTCCATATGGATCTAGAAGACAAAGCCCTCTTTTATAATCTTCACGTCTAACTCTGGGAAATACCTCCGTTAAGAGTTTAACATTACAGTCACCTTCAAGTATATGGACTTCTGGACGATTGGAGGTTTTCTTTTTTAATTCCAATACCTTATCTCCATCAGTATCAATGAAGTAGTATTCTTTAAAAGGAGGGGATATATCTAAGGCTCTCAGAGGACTTCCGCGGATTGCTTCGCCTGTAGTCTTTGAGATATGTGTTCCTGAACCAGCAAAAGCATCTATATAAACATGGTGAAATTTAGGATTTTTACGACTTGACAGAATTTTGGAATAAGGCAGAGCATATTTTTCAATAATATCGAGTTTAATCTCTGACCATCGTCCAATATTATCGAATTTCAAAGTCACAATGATATATTATACATCTACGAATTAAGAGAAACAAGTAATAGTCAAAAATGAGGTTAAAATTCGCAGTGTATACTTTATCATTCTCTTGATTTCCCTCAAAAAAGTTGAAATGTGATGATTCGATTTAGTATACTCCAGACACGGTCAGTTGACCGGTGTTCGCAATGTAATTTTGGTTTTCAACTATCAGTGATCAGGGAGGTAGTATATGACTGCAGAACTAAGAGGGATAGATCCCGATAAACTGACCGATTTTACTATCAGAGTTCTCAATAAAGCAGGTATCTCTGAAGGTGATGCGAAGATTGCCGCCAAGATCCTGGTGGCTACCGATCTGCGTGGTATCGATTCACACGGTGTAGGCCACCTGGCAATGTATGCCAGGAGTATTCTCGCCGGGCGTACCAATCCCGATCCTAAGACCGAGATTACCAGCAATGCCCCGTCTACGGCAGTAATGGATGGAGACCGCGGATTCGGCCTGGTGGTGGGGCATAGAGCGATGACGGAAGCGATGCGCCGGGCTGAAGAGACCGGCTCCGGATTTGTCACCGTGCGTAATTCATCGCACTTTGGAGCGGGCGGCAACTACGCGATGATGGCCTTACCAGGAGACATGATAGGAATCTCGATGACTGTCGGCGGGATGGGAATGGTCGTACCGGGAAGTGTCGGACAGGGAGCTACCATCAATGTGTTAAGTGTCGCTGCTCCGTCAAATCTAGAAGCCCCGTTCGTGCTGGATATGGCGACTACTGTTGTAGCTGCCGGAAAGATAGAGATCGCGGCACGTGAAGGAAAGACGCTTCCTGAGGGTTGGGCAGTCGATAAGCAAGGTCAACCGATCACTGACCCCCGTAAATTCTACCAGGAAGGCGGCGCTTTACTGCCTATGGGAGGAATGCCTCAGACAGGCAGTTATAAAGGATTCGGGCTGGCTGTAGCTGTCGATATCCTCTGCAGGATCCTTTCCGGGGCGTTGCCGGACCAGCAGTACGGCGGCAGTCATTTCTTCGGAGCGTTGAGAATCGACGGATTTATGCCAGTGGACCAGTTCAAGAAGGCAATGGACGGTATGATACAGGGATACCGGGCGTTACCAAAAGCCCCGGGCATAGAGAGAATTTATATTTCCGGCGAAGTTGAACAGGAAATTGAAAAGAAGCGAAGGGCGGAAGGAATTCCCCTGCATCCGGCCATAATCAAATCACTGGAAGACATAGCCGGCGAATTAGACGTTGAATACGACCTGTAGTTGTAAAAAGTAATTAAGGAGGTATTTCGATGGCAGAGTACAAGGTTTATGGGTTTGCTAAAATGAAACCCGGTTCGATGGAGCCCGAGATCGGTGAATTTAAGAAGGCAGGCGTCGATGTGGAAGTAATCGAACTAAAATTATCAGGCGAAGATGATTTGATAGAGAAGATTAAGGACGCTGATGTTGTCATGGGAGGTCACATGTTCAACCGTCGTGTTATCGAGTCTCTTCCGAAATGCCAGATGGTTATTACTTATTCGGTAGGGTACGACGGAATAGATATCGAAGCCGCCACAGAAAACGGTCTGATAGTTTGTAATAATCCTGCCGCAGAATGGTGTGTCGAAGAGGTTTCCAACCAGGCTATTGCGTTACTTCTGGCCTGCGCCAAGAAACTGGTTATCCAGGATACACTGGTTAAGCAGGGTAAATGGAGAGAAGCCAAGCAGGCACTGCCACCGATGGGTGGTATACACGGCGAAACACTTGGATTGGTAGGTTGTGGGGCAATCGCCCGTATGGTGGCCAGAAAAGCCCGGTGTTTCGGACTGAAGTGCATCGGCTATGATCCATACCTTGATAAATCGGTTGCCGATGAATATGATATCGAGCTTGTCGACCTGCCGGCTGTGATGAAGAACTCCGATTATATCTCGGTACACACCCCCCTGACCGATGAGACCCATCACCTCGTCAGTGAAAAGGAATTTAACCTTATGAAGCCGACCGCTTATTATATCAACACCTCCCGTGGCCCGGTGACCGATGAGAAAGCGCTGATAAAGGCACTCCAGGAGAAGAAATTAGCCGGAGCCGGGCTGGACGTGTTCGAGCAGGAACCGACACCTCCGGACAATCCTTTGCTGAAAATGGATAACGTGATAGCGATTCCTCATTCGGCATCGTACTCCGATGCCGCCCTCGATAACCAGCCGCTCAATCCGGCGCGGGAAGTGGCCAGGTTACTGAAAGGGTACTGGCCAAGGAATGTTATCAATCGCGGTGTGACACCGAAGAAACCTTTGAAGAAAGAGGAATAGATAGCGTTCTAATCGTAGAGTGTCAAAATTAATCAGTAACGGGTAACACATTCGTGTTACCCGTTTTCTTGTTCGAAATCGTAGTTGGCAATGAGTCCCCAATCTCCAATCGGCCAGACTGAAATCCAGGCTTTTCCGATTATATCTTCCTCCTTGAGGGTCCAGCCGGTGCGGGAATCGCTGCTGTTTACCCGGTTGTCTCCCATGACGAAGTATTCGCCTTCCGGGATGATGTCTCCTTCGAAATCTCTGTTGGCCGGCCTGGTGATGTACGGTTCGTCCAGTTGCATCAGCGAACCATCTGCTTTATGAATGATGACTTTCCCGTTTGCGATTACAACCTTTTCACCGGGCAGACCGATGATCCGTTTTATAAAATCATCTTCATCGATTTCCGGTGGTGGATGGAAGACAATGATGTCACCTCGTTTAGGTTCGTGGAACCGGTAAACAATCTTGTTTACCAGGAGCTGCTGCCCGTCGTGAAGCGTGAAATTCATGCTTGATCCTTCAACAACGAATTTCTGTATGACGAACTGCAGTACCAGTATTATTACGGCTGCAACTGCAAGGACTGTGATTGTATCACGAATGAAAGTTTTAATCTGAGAGGATTTCTCTTGTTCTTCTTCCATAGTTACGCTGAAATAATTATACTTCATCCTGGACTCACTTACCAACAGTATATATAACGGTTAAAATGGGTGTTTTGTTACTTTATCATCCACAAAATGGTTTCAGACTCTCGATGGAAAGTAATAAAACAGGTCGTAATATGCATCTTGAACCACCTGAAGGGTAGTTTACCGGTATTATCAGTACATAAAGATGAGACTACTAGTTCACTGATGTTTGACCTTTGTTGCACATATTTTTCGCGTAGTGATAGAATAGCCGTAAGATGGATTATATGCAGCAGGCTATATCACTGGCGAAGCTGGCATTAGGGCAGGCAAGTCCTAATCCAGCGGTTGGAGCTGTCATCGTAAGAGATGGAGAAGTTGTTGGACAGGGGTATACACAGCCGGCCGGTTCCGCTCATGCTGAAGTGATGGCTCTGAATCAGGCGGGGGAAAAAGCTTGTGGCAGTGTAATGTATGTCACGCTTGAACCCTGCAGTCACCAGGGGAAGACACCCCCTTGCACAAAGGCTATTATTGAAAACGGCATAGCTGAAGTACACATGGCTATGATAGATCCTAATCCGAAAGTGTCGGGCCGGGGTGAAGAACAACTGGTGAGAGAAGGTATCAAGACGTATGTTGGCGAGATGGAGGAAGAAGCCCGTGAGATAGTAGAATCACACGTAAAGTATATTACTACAGGTACACCTTTTATTACGGTCAAATTTGCCGCCAGCCTGGATGGTAAGATTGCAACAAGGAGCGGCGATTCGCAATGGATAAGCGGAGAAGAGTCCAGGAAATATGTTCATCATTTACGTTATATCCACGACGCTATCATGGTCGGAGCCAATACTGTGATAGAAGATAACCCGCGTCTTACCTGCCGGTACGCAGGCAAAGGTGGAGAGGTGAAACAACAACCGCTACGCATTATTGTGGACGGCAAAGGACGTACTTCGGCAGTTGCCCAGGTATTCAACGAATCAGGGAAAGCTCTCCTGGTGGTAGATAAAAAGATGGCTAAAGAGAAAAAGGCCACTTTCTCCGGTGCCAACGTTGAACTGATGGAATTACCATCGAAGGATGGAGTTCTCGATCTCAGGAAGCTGCTGAAAAACCTGGGAGAACGAGAGATAACCAGCGTCCTGGTCGAAGGAGGAGGTATTCTTCAAGGCTCGCTTTTCGACCAGGGACTGGTGGACAAGGTTATTGCTTTCATATCACCGGCAATTATCGGAGGGAAGGACGCTGTTACTTCGGTTGCCGGTAAAGGTGTCGAAACAATGGCGGATGCGCTCAAGCTTGAGCGCATCACCACTGAAAGATTCGGCGACGATATCATGATAAGCGGGTATGTCGGGAAACGTAAAGGATAAAGCAAACCTGTCCGATGATGGATTAAATTCCGTTTTAAAGTATAATTAATATGTCTGCATCTTTTGAACAAGGAATTTTATGTTTACCGGAATAGTAGCAGAAGTTGGAAAAGTTGTATCCGCTGGAGAAGGCAGGCTGGTAATTTCTGCAGGTAACACTGTTCCCGGACTGAAACGTGGCGACAGCATTGCTGTCAATGGTGTCTGCCTGACGGTGACAGCACTCACAGCCGAATCTTTTTCGGTCGACGTAATGCCGGAAACATCGGAGAGGTCCAACATTGAAATGCTGAAAGCAGGTGACAGTGTTAATGTAGAACCGGCTCTTGCGCTGGGCGGTCCGATGGGCGGACATCTTGTCCAGGGACATATCGATACGACCGGTAAGATCGCTTCAATGAAATGGCAGGGAAAGGCGATGATCGTCGGTATTGAAGCTCCAACATCGGTGATGCGTTATATCGTCGAGAAAGGATTTATCAGCGTTGACGGTATCAGTCTTACCGTAGTGGAGAGAGATAAGTCGTCTTTCAGAGTTTCCGTTGTTGATTTTACCCGGCAGAATACCACGCTGGATAACCGTAAAGTTGGAGATGTAGTCAATCTTGAAGCGGATATAATCGCTAAATACGTGGAGCAGTTTACAAAGACGCAGGATAAAGGCATTACAACCGATTTCCTGGCTGAACATGGTTTCCTGGTAAGCTGATCCGTATCAAAAGAGGGTAATTATGGCACTGGCAACAATAGAAGAAGCAATAGAAGATATCAGAAACGGTAAGTTCGTGATAGTAGTTGATGACGAGGACAGGGAAAACGAGGGCGACTTTATTATGGCTGCCGAAAAGGTAACCGCTGAGTCGATAAACTTCATGGCTGTTCATGGAAGGGGACTTATCTGCATGCCGATGACCGGTGAGCGGCTGGATGAACTGAGAATACCGATGATGGTGGAACGCAACACCGCCGTACTGGGAACTGCGTTTACCGTGTCGGTAGAAGCCCGTGAAGGTA
Source organism: uncultured Dehalococcoidales bacterium (assembly GCA_964493985.1). GTDB lineage: Bacteria > Chloroflexota > Dehalococcoidia > Dehalococcoidales > UBA2162 > MGML01. Next base: position 1,843 of record CAZBQL010000099.1, on the reverse strand, counting down.
CGACTACCGGTATTTCGGCGGGAGACAGGGCAAAAACCGTGCAGGTCCTGGTTGATCCCGCAACGAAACCGGAAGACCTACTTATGCCCGGTCACATGTTCCCTCTGAAGGCAAAAGAAGGCGGCGTACTGGCTCGTGCCGGACAGACGGAGGCGACTGTCGACCTGGCAAGGCTGGCAGGGCTGTCTACGGCTGGAGTATGCTGCGAAATAATGAACGAAGACGGCACGATGGCCAGAATGCCGGAGCTTGAGGTTATATCTGAAAAACTCGGTGTCAAGATAGTCAGCGTCGCCGACCTGATCGCTTATCGACGGCGTCACGAGAAGCTGGTACACCGGGTAGCTGAAGCCAAGCTTCCGACGAAGTTCGGCAACTATACAGCCATTGCCTATAAAAGTGATATCGATCCGAATGAGCATGTTGCCCTGGTGATGGGTGACATCACCTCGCCGGAACCGGTGCTGGTGCGTGTCCACAGTGAATGCCTGACCGGCGATGTACTGGGCAGCTTACGCTGCGACTGCGGCGAGCAATTACAGATTGCCATGCAGAGGATCGGAGGAGAAGGCCGCGGTGTTATTCTTTATATGAGGCAGGAGGGAAGAGGTATAGGTTTCCACAATAAATTACGCGCTTATGAGCTGCAGGATAATGGGATGGATACGGTGGAAGCGAACATCGCGCTTGGTTTTGCTCCCGATCTCCGCGAATACGGTATCGGTGCCCAGATCCTGGTGGACCTCGGACTTCATGAGATCAGATTTTTGACCAATAATCCGAAGAAAATTATCGGTTTCGAAGGTTACGGACTGAAGGTTGTGGAACAAATTCCGGTAGTCGTCTCCCCCAATCCTCACAACATCGGGTACCTCGAAACAAAGAAGAATAAGATGGGTCATCTCCTGGAAATACCGGGACTCGATGACTAGTATATAATAAACCTCACAGCAAGGAGGAATAAATGGGAAAATTATATGAAGGGTCGCTGGTAGGAAAAGGATTAAAATTCGGGATTGTCGTTTCCCGTTTCAACGAATTTATTACGAATAAACTGCTTTCCGGCGCGCAGGATGCGCTGAAGCGACACGACGTTGCGGAAGAAGATATCGATATTGCCTGGGTGCCGGGCGCATTCGAGATCCCCGTCGTGGCAAGGAAGATGGCGCAGAGTAATAAATATCACGCGGTGGTCTGCCTTGGAGCGGTGGTGCGCGGTGCGACCCCGCACTTCGAGTATGTGGCTTCGGAAGTATCCAAGGGTATTGCCAGGATAGGGCTGGAGACCGGTCTGCCGGTCACTTACGGCGTTGTAACTGCCGACACACTGGAACAGGCTATAGAGCGTGCCGGAACAAAAGCCGGGAACAGGGGCTTTGACGCAGCCGTCGACGCCATCGAAATGGCGAACCTGATGAAGAACATCGATTAAATTTTGATAAAAAGAAGTCGGGGGAGATACCGGGAAGAGAATTAATCTACTTTGTAAACGATATCTCCTCTTCTTACTCTGTCGGAAACCTTCACTCCGACAGATACACCTGTTCCGGCTTCCTCTACGTTCACATTGTCTATCTGCATGGAGTCAACCGTCATAACCAGGTCTGTGGTGTGCCCTTTTATGTGGATGGTATCGCCTTTTTTCATGGTTCCCGTCAGGTCTATACCGGCAACGACCGGCTTGGAGAAGAAGTCGGATACTTTACCTATTTCTACCTCTGCCATCTGAGTACCTCCCTTGTATTCTATTGATACTGGTGAGTCCTCGTGTGTATGCCAGTATATGATAACTTCGTTCGCAAATCAAGGGTATGATTCAAGTCCCCTCAAGTAGAACCGTTAA
>CAZBQL010000098.1:3053-11134 GCA_964493985.1 uncultured Dehalococcoidales bacterium | reverse complement strand
CGCATCTTTTATACCACATAGTCTTAATAACCTCTAAGAATAACTTCTTTTACTAATTCGTAATCTACCCCAACCCCTCACTGCACACTATTTCAGGTATAGCTTCATCCTCAAGCCGGAATACTCTCTTATCTATCCAGTCCCGCATATTGTGAAGGGAATACAGGTCAGCCAGATTTTTTACAAGGTCACGCCCTGTTACTCCATTTTTCCGTATCTTATTTAACTCTTTGGTTAAAGCTCCTGTGAGAGGACGTCTGAACGCAGCTTCAAGGATATTTATCTGTTCCTTGATTTCATCTTCTTCGGTACTGTTAAAAAGAACCCTGAGTTCTCTGAACACATACCGTTGCCCCTGAGTGTATGATGGTGAATAATCCCTCTCGGATTGCCGCTGCTTGACTTCTTCTGCAAACCTTCTTTTCACCTCCATTACCCTGGCATTGTATCCCTGCGGTACCCGTTGTCCTTCTATTTCAGGTCCGCATTTTATCGTACCAAGTATATTGGAGATATCCCTCGTTTTTATCTCGCCATTTTCATCAATCAGATATAGCTGCTGGTATTTCCCGGCTTGGCAGAGCACGTAGAGACCTTTTTCAGTTGCTGATTTTACCGTTCGTACCCCATCTCTCAGGCTGGCAATCCTCTCATATTCTTTAGGGCACTCGTTTCTCAACTGTCTGAGTACCTCTTCAGCCTCGTTTATATCCATCATCTCGTCTTTGGCTTCAAAGAAGTTTAGCTGCTTGCCATCCCGCTCGTATATTGCATACATCGCTTCTTCATTCAGCTTTTCCGTATTGTCCAGAATTTCAGCGTCTTCGCCGATAGTATCATGGATTTCCTGAATCCGGTTATGTAATATCTGCTGTAAGCCAAGGTTCTTCTCTATACCCGTTTCCGGCAGAAAATTATAACCATATATTACCTCGTATTCGGAACCGATCCTGTCTATCCTGCCGAACCGTTGTATCAGCCGGACCGGATTCCAGTGCAGGTCATAGTTGATAATTTTATCGCAGTCCTGAAGGTTCAGACCTTCAGCCAGCACATCGGTGGCAATAACGGTATTTAGTTCGCTTTCTCCCGGTGATCTCTGATACTCAGGATTAGCCTTAGGCGCGAACCGCCCTACCACCCGTTCCTTACTCTTGTCCCCGCTGTATATCACCTCGACATCATCTCTTTTATCACCCGGATTAAGGTTCTTGTAAAGGTATTTCGCCGTATCCGCATACTGAGTGAATATCAGTCGTTTCCCTTCGGCAAGCGGCTTTATTTTCAGCTTTTCGATGAGTTTCTGAAGCTTGGCATCTTCCTTTGGTGTGATAGGGTCTACAAATTCAAGAATTTTCTTGAATAGCTCAATATCATGCTCGATATGAAGCAACAGCCGGTCGACATCGAAATCAGCAGCATCATACCGACCTGAAGCCATCCGGAGGGCATCCATCAGGTCTCGCTCTTCCGCCTCGTTAGGTTCATAGAGAATATCCTGGGCTTCATCACCTGCCGGCACTATCCCTTCTTTTAACGCCTCGGCAAACCGCTCGTGGACCTTCAGCAGTCTTCGTATGGTCTCGCTGAAAGCAAATACATTAGACTCGAATCGTTTGAACAATAAAACCCTTGTTAAACCGCGAAGGTTAACACCCGCTCGGTGCAGGTTATTATACGGTTCTTTCTTCTATTTCGCCGGGACAACGAAATGCCACAACCCGTAACGTGCATAAGATAGTTCACCTTTTACCGGTTTGGATGAATACCCTTTTCTTGACTTCCCCAGGTACCCGTGTAATTGCTGATAAAGTCCTTTATAGGTATCTTCGATGCTGTATTCGATGGTATCCAGATCTCTGCGAGGGAAAAACTGGTGTTTCCCGGCGACTATTACATATGCCTTCTTACTTCCGCCCAAATACTCATTGAATTTGTTCGGATCGACCGGCAGGTGAGTGTCCGCGTCGAATCCATACCATTTGAGAATATGGTTGCGTGTTCGGCGGATCAGGACATTGGAGAGCATATCTTTTAGTTGTTTTTCACCTCTTTCAACTGCTCTGAAATACTGCCGCAGGTCGGGAGGATCTATTGGCAGGTCCGTCTTGTCATCCTGGAGAAACAATTTCATCTGGTAATAGACGTCCCAGGCCGTCTTGTTTCTCGGAGTCGCCGTCAAGAAGCAGCAGTGTTTACCCGTGGAAAGAAACAGCTGGAGGACTTTATATCGCTGCGTATCAGTGTGCCTGAAGTTGTGGCTTTCATCCAGTAACAGGAAGTCCCTGTCCCGGTATATCGGGTTATTCATCAGCATGTTCAGCCCGTTGTCATCGTCTTCTCTCAGCATCCCCATGGAAAGTACCCTCGCATTAAGTTCGTATCTCTCGTTATACGGTTCCCACATTTCCTTAAGTGGGGCGGGACAGATTATCAGAGACCTGACGTGGTAGGTTCTTTCAAAATGTTTGATGATTGCCGAACCGATATATGACTTACCCAGGCCGACCACGTCGGAAACGAATACTCCGCCATAGACCGGGATGATCCGTATCGCCTGCCGCACCGCTGCTTTTTGAAAGTCAGCCAATTCCCTCGTGATATCGTCATCCCAGAGGATATCCCGGTCGTCATCACCCTCGAGCCTGTCTTTAACAAGCGTGTACAGCGTTTTCATGTAGATATCATACGGTCGAACCGGCGCCACTGCCCACGACTGTTTCATCTCTTCCATCAGGATTTCGTTAAAATCTTCCGCTTCATCCCACAATTCATCGAACCACGTCACCAGTTCGTTGACCAGTTTTTCTCCTTCGTCAGTCTGGTCCATCAGTTCCATGCTGGAGCGGATATTCTCTGCTGTTTCGTTTTCTATATACTTAATGTCTGTTTTCTTCGGGTATCGCTGCGTTTCCGCTGAATCACGGACCAGTTCCAGCCGTCGACGTCCTTCGGCAAGCTGTTCCAGCGTTTCCCTGTTCGTGGTGTTGCCGATAAGCAGCTTGAGTTCCTTTACATCTTTCAGCTTTTCAGCGATGCTGGTGAACCCTGAAAAATCTACTGGCAACCGGACGGTGCATTTCCGCCGATCCTGTCGCTAATGATCTTCTCGCGCCGATACAATATTGTTTTGCGACAGGACAGGCAGCGGGAACCGCAGCCGCTATCGCATAAAAGATGAAACCTCAGTGGCACAGGTCGATATAAGGAAACTTCAAAAATGCCTCATTAATCAGAATGTTCCTCTACCCGTCGAGATTACTGAAAATCTGTGAAGTAGAATCTGATGTCTACATAGAGATTTCTCCGGATTGTTATAATCCTTATGATGAAGAGCAAATTTCAAATACTTTGATCGTTACACCGCCCTCGCGGGAATGTCCTTCCGTACGGAACTTATTGCTGTGGAGATAATCTTCCAGAGCTTTACTATCGGTATAGAATGTCGGAATCGTTTTGAAAGGCATGACCATGTTGTTGGAAAACCAGCCGTTGTTCTCGATGTAAATCCTGCAATATTCTCCGGTTTTATCAATACCTTCTAACATATAGCGTGCGGACATGTGCCTTACACCATTTCGATCCACTGTCTGGGTATCGACTCCACCAGGAAGGATCCGTCCATGAAAAATCTCTCCGGTAACGGTACCACTGAAGGGTATTATTGTGACTTCTCCCGCGGAACTTTTCAACTGAGAGACCTGTGCTGCATCGATTTCCACAGATACTTCCATAATGAGTTTGTCATCCATTTCTATCCTTTTTTTATGTAAATTATCTATTGTAATACCGAACAAAAGTCATGGCACATGATTTACTGAGATTTTTATATGACTATTTTCAAAAAGGAGAATTAAGGTTGACATTTCAATCATAACCTTCGGACTTCAGGGCCTGTAACAGAGCTCGAATATAACCTGTGTCCCAGGCTGTAGTAGCCCTCCGATTCTCATCGCCGATATATAATGTGGGATGATCAGGACTTAGTGTTCCATCATATCCGGTTGCCTTAAAAGCCTTAAGAATTTTAAACATATCCATATCGCCTTCATCCAACATGACCTCTTCATATTCTCCGGCACTAGGAATAGTACCGCGCACATTTCGAAGATGGACAGCGAAAATTTTTCCTATGTTTCCAAAGAGTCGGATTTGATCATAAATATCTGCACCGGTTTCATACCTTGTCCCTACACAAAAAAGCAATCCTAAATTTTCACTGGGTACAGCTTCGAATATTCTGTTAATCATTAATGGATTTATGATTCCCGGAAGCAGATTGTCGGTATCCGGCACCGGTGGATCATCGGTATGGAGCATTAATTTTACGCCGGAGTCTTCAGCTATTGGGACGAGTTTTAGCAAAGCTTTTACCATATTGTCAAAGTAGCTTTCTATGGTTATGTTATTCGTAAAATGATGGGCCCATCGACTGTTTAAATCACGCTTGTCAAGTTCCTCTTTCATCAACTTTACACTGAAAGCACTCGACAGATACCCTCCTCTGTGGCCACGGTTATACCTACCTGGAACTCCCATCGGTCCCTGTCGAATACCAAGTGGTCGAACCCAAATTTGAGAAACTGAAGCGTCACCAAATGCTTTGATCAAGGCTGTTGCCGTTTCTATCTCCCTGTCGCCCTCAGGTTTCCCCAGAAAAGCATTGGTAATATCAAAAGAAGTTTCATTGGCTTCGAGGCCAGCTTTCCGTGCCATATCGACAGCAGTATTCATATTAAGTATTAACTCATCCAGCTTGTATGGGCGAGAGGGTTCCTCACTGAAGCCGAACATGGGGCTTAACGAAAAGGAGACAGTATCGACACCTATTTGTTTCAAAAACTGGATATTTTCTGCTGCATTGTTTGAAAAATTTTCAAATCTTGCTGATATTTTCATGATAGATTCCGTTTTAACCTCCCGATGTTTACATTCAAGATTCCTGAAGAGAGAATTGAGTACAGTTTATGTTTTAGTCATTATTTGGTCAATGTCTTTGGCGTGAATTACCTAATACTTAACTCATTACCGTCCCATGCAAATTTTGTATTCAAACCGGCGTCATTATTTATCTTTTCGACGTAGTTGAAGGTAGCCTGTCCTTTATTATCATTTTCAAGTATTTCCGGCTGGCTTTTTTTCACCAGGCACGGAATATAGTTTACTTTGGCAATCTTCACTCGACGGAACAGTCCGATATTCTTCCGACAGGTTTATATCAGGATACTGGACAGCCTGGACGCTGTAGTCTGCATATTCACGGATTCCTTCCCGGGGGAGTTACCGGTTGAGGTGACTCCCGTCGTAAATAGCCTGCAGGAGACATGGACCAGGGAATGTCGCGAAAGATATAAACGGGATTGGCAGAGTCTCTACCGATTATCGTTCCTTATATATTATCCGTTATCACTTCCATGAAAGTATCCTCTAAGCCTTAACCTTTACCGCTTCCATGTCCGGAAGCGGCACATCCTGCTTCATAAGGGACTTCTGCAGTTTCTGGTAATTCACCTGCCTGGGCTGTATCTCTTCCTTCACTGCGATAGCCGCGGCGGTACCGGCCGCCTGCCCCATAGCGATGCAATGGGGAATCAGGTTTGCCATATTGTTGGCTGCTCCATCGGAGGAGAAACTCCGCCCTGCTACCAGCAGCCCTTCCGTCTTTACCGGTACCAGGCTCCGGTAAGGTATATAGGTATATTTGCCGCCTGTTTCACTCGGCGGACCCATTCGCGGGAACATGGCAACAGTATCTTCATACATCGCACAGTTCCTCAGGTCGTCCTGGGTAATTCGTACCTCACCCAAAACACGTCTTCCGCCGCGAGTACCTGTCTGTGATGCAGTATCCAGGATAAAGCTGTTCTCAAATCCCGGGATATTCCTCTTCATGAAGTCGTGACCCTTGCGCATCATCCGGCGCATGCTCACTTCCAGTTCGGTCAGGTGTTCGACGTTCAGGTTATCAAGGTTCGGAATCCAGTTGTTCACCCACATAACGTCATTACGATGAGAAGGGAGCGGGGCAAGTCGTGTCCCGACTAATTCTGCCATCTCCTTCGAAAGCACCTGGGCTTTCTCGGGATTTGATTCTCTGAAATCGCAGTACTTCTGGTAGTCGCAGTTGCCTACCCTGAATACCAGGGCGAGCATAGAGCTTCTGGATGTGGGGTCGAAGCCCCCTTCCCATTCGGCTCCAGCCGAGGGAAGAAGATCTCCATCACCGGTGCCGTCGATAATCACCTTGCCCATAACAGCTTGTCTACCGGATTTACTTTCGAAAATTATCCCTTTTACCATATTGTCTTCGACTATTGTCCTGACGCCCCAGGAATGAAGCAGAAGTTTAATGCCGGCTTCCTCGACCATGTCGTTGAGCACACATTTCAGGAGCTCCGGGTCGACCCAGGCTGTATATTCTATCCTTCCCTTGTTTACGTTGCCCATGAATCGCCGCCAGTAGGAAACCAGTTTTTCATCCGCAGACCCTATTTCGCTGCGCCGCGGAACAAGGACTCCTCCGATAGGGTCGAGCCGGTCTATCCATTCCTGGGTTAGACCGACTATCTGCTGTTCCTCGCCGCCATCGCTCATGTGAGGTATCTGGATTACGATGCCGCCGGTAGCCATTCCACCAAGATGACCATACCTCTCAACCAGTACTGTCTTCGCGCCATTCCTCGCCGCGGCAATTGCCGCCGAATGACCTCCCGGTCCCCCGCCTACCACCACAACCTCAGCTTCCGTGAGTATTTTTACATCCTGAGCCTGTTCCGTGATATATCCGTCTTTCATTGTCTCCTCCGTTGATTATTGTTTACTTACCGATTGGATGTCTCTCCCGGTATATATTACGTATGACGGGATGCGTAAAAACATAATTGTCAGCTTAGTATGACTATCTGTGGCAATATGATACAATCTCATCAGATAATCCGATACGATATCCTATCAGATTATCGTATCAGCGTCCAGTATACAATGAATTCCTTATTAATGAATCAATCTGTTTCGTAATCGTTGAATATGTGCTAATTTGCACAAAAGGATATTTCAAAGGAAAATCTTTAATACAATAAGTATTCGTTTTGGACTGTTGTAGACAGGATATATTCAGCTATTTTTAAAGGAGGAATAAAATGGAACTTGAAGGTAAAATAGCACTGGTAACCGGAGCAGGCGGGGGCGGTCCGGGTGGTATGGGGAAAGGATGTGCGATGGTTTTCGCCCGCGAAGGTGCCGATGTCGTTGTTAACGACATCGACCAGGGACTGGCGGAAAAAACTGCCGAGGAGATAAAGGCAATGGGGCGGAGGTCTCTGGCCGTTGCCGCTGATGTAACGGATGAAAAAGCGGTCGAGGATATGGTCGAGAGAGCTGTGAAGGAAATGGGAGGCATAGATATCCTGGTAAATAATGTCGGGCTGGGACTACCGATTCTGGTGGAAGATATGTCATGGGAAGACTGGAATGCAGTAGTTGCCAGAAATCTGTATGCGCCGTTCATCTGTTCAAAAGCCGTTATTCCCACGATGAAAAACCGAGGCGGAGGCAAAATAGTATCTATTGCTTCGATGGCCGGTAAAAACATCACTGCCATGACAGGCGCTTCATACACTGCAGCAAAGGCAGGTGTTTTAGGATTGACTAGGCAGCTGGCGTATGAGCTCGGACCTTATGGGATCAATGTAAATGCGATATGCCCGGCAGGAGTAACATCATCCTACAGACCGGTACCGCCGGAACAGCTTGAGACAATGGCTAAAAGACTGCCGATACGACGGGTGACGATGTCCGAGGATATCGGTGAAGCTGCTTTGTTCCTGGCATCGGAACGCTCGAGAACGATTACAGGAATATCTATTGATGTAGAAGGTGGTTCATCACTCTCGATGGGAGACTGGGACAATTATATAAAGGTCAGGAAAGACTGGGTTGCAGCAAACCGCAAGTAATCGCGGTCCGGTTTTACTTATAATTGCATTGAAATAAAATATTAGGCTGGTTATAAGGAGATAAATATGGTTAATCACACAGTAAGTCTGGAACTGCTTAATCCCAGGGGTGAGATCGAAGTGCCA
>CAZBQL010000098.1:0-2953 GCA_964493985.1 uncultured Dehalococcoidales bacterium | reverse complement strand
GAAGCCGCCAGGTCGGCAGCCGAGGATAATGCCATGCCCACCGTGCGCTACCGGACCATCAGTTCAGCCGAGTTCTACCGGCTGAGAGCCAGCGTCGAACAGGTCAGACCTGTAGCTGAAGGTGTGATAGACGGATTAATCGATGCCCTGACCACACCTTTGACGGCAGAAGAGACCTCCACCGATCAGGCGAAAAAGGAAGCGGTCGAATCGAAGTATGTCACCATAACGGGTGAATCATATGAAATCGCCGCTGAGGAGTTCAACCGGACATACCTGGATAACAAATGGGGTGACGGACTGCCGATGGTTATTCCTACGCAGGAAAGGGTGAAATGGATGTTGTCAGGAACAAGCCGCTCTCCCGATGAAGTAATAGGCAAGGTCAGCCCTAAACAAGGTGTTGCCACGGTAGAGAAGATAGCGATAAACGCAGTTATGGCTGGTGCCAAGCCGGAATACCTGCCGGTGATTATCGGCATCATGGAGGCGTTGACCAATAAAAGATACGACGACCGGCATGTACTTTTATCGGCGGGTTCGTTCAACCTGCTGATAGTGGTCAGCGGTCCTATCGTTAAAGAGATAGAGATGCAGACGGGAATAGGGTTCATGGGTCACGGCTGGAGAGCCAATAATACCATCGGGCGGTCGATACGCCTTTCAACGCTAAATATCGGCCATATCTGGCCGGGGTTGAATGACATGGGTCTAACAGGGCGAGTTTCTCCTCATACTTATATTACCATTGCAGAAAATACCGATTTGAGTAAATGGGAACCCTATCATGCCGGAAGGGGATTCAGGCCTGAGGATAGTTGTGTTACGGTAGCTTCTATTCCCAGCGCTGGCCCTACCCAGAACTTTTACGGAGGTATGATAGGGACATGGGATGCCGGGGAAATACTCAACAGGATCGTCGATAATATAAAGAGGCAGGATAGCCGCATGTTCCCCCAGTGGGGAAGTAAGGGTGTAGGCTCGATACCGGGGTCCGGTGGTGGCGGAAACAATCACATGATAATCCTGTTCCCCGAGCTGGTTTCGGAACTGAAAAAGTTGGGATACGACCAGGTTAAGCTGCAGGAAGAAATTTATCGGCGTACCAGCGTTAAATATGAGGATCTGCGACCGGAGGATATTAAAGGAATACAGACCGGGATAGAGACTGGAGTCGTTCCTCCGGAACGAAAAGAAGTGTTCGAAAACGCTCTCAAGCCGGGAGGAATGGTGCCGGTTTTGGTTTATCCGGAGAACGTGAATCTCTTCGTAGCCGGAGGAGCACCGGGGTGCGCCTTTTCTTATAGTTATACCCGTATTCCGCCCTATAACTACATGGCTTTGATGACAAGGAAAATTACAGGTGCTACTCTTACCAGGGCAGGAAAATAACCTGTGACTTTTTTGGATGCAGGATATGATTTTCCATTATATCCCCCGCATCCGTTTAAGCCCGGATTCCCTGCTTTTTCCCGGGTGTTGCTAGAAACGTATTAAAATAAAAATGAAATGAGGGTCTAATCGATGAGTGACATCAGAGTTGGATTTATCGGTCTTGGTAACATGGGCGGAGCAATGGCAAAAAGGCTGGCCTCGAAAGGATTTACTCTTACGGTATACGACCTGGTGAAAGAAGCTGGAGAGGAGTTGGAATCGGTCGGGGCGACAGCCGCGAAATCAAGCCGCGAAGCAGCGGCTGCCAGCGACGTTATCTTCAGCATGGTCCGTGATATTCCAGAAACGGATGAGGTGATATTTGGGAAAGATGGGGTATGGCAGGGAATATCGGAAGGGAAAACAGTAGTAATTTCCAGCAGTATCGGCCCTGCCTACTGCCGGGAATTATATGAAAAAGCGAAGCAACGCGGAGTCCGGGTCATCGACTGCGGCGTAAGTGATCCCACTGTTTTCAGGCACGAACCGGGAGCGCTGACTCTTATGATTGGTGGTGATGAAGATGCGGTCAGGAAGTGCTGGCCTGTGTTTGAGACTATGGGTAAAAACGTATTCTACCTCGGCAAAATTGGCAACGGGCAGGCGCACAAGCTCATTAATAACATGACCATAAAGCACATCGGCGCTGTCGAACGCCTGTGTCTTATTGAGTGTCTTAACCTTGGACTCAGGGTGGGACTCGACCTTCGGAAAATGATCGATGTAATGAGTGTCAACGCCGGCGCCCGGGTTATTCAGAACATGGGATTTAAAGCAGGGCTCGATGAGAAGCAGATACTGGAAGCCTTGAGAATTCCTGTCTCTAGGGCTTCCGGTAGAGAAGTCCGTCATAAAGATGAGCTGGACTATGGCATGGAAATGGCGGATGAAGTAGGAGTAGAGATGCCAATATGCAGGTTTATTGATGAGTTGGATGCAGGTTCCGTATACAATGAATATTTGTCTTTACAGAAAGACATACTTCCTGACAGAGGATAGATAGTTTTCCAACATTCGAATTAAACCGTAAAATCCTGGTTCAGGAGGATATCGCTCAGCGGATAAAAAATATGGAAGGAGTAGATATAGTGTTCAGCAAGGATAATCTAGCAATCCTGGATGAATTTAAATTTGATATACAGCCTGTGGGTGTCAAGTATCTAACCCAAAAGCCTGACGATATCAAGTTGATAGACGAGCGCACTACCCTGTGTGCAATGCTCAGGAAAGCACAGGAAGGAAGCTGCTTCTATGCCGGTCCAGAAAACCATACCTGTGAAGCTGGACCTTATGTAATGGGCCAGACCGGGATAAAGGAGCAGTTCATTAATGGAGAATGGGGAGCAGGTCTGGAGGTTTTTTGTGATCCCCGTGCTGCTGGGAGGTTATATCACTATATACCCAGGATAGCACCGGAGGTGAACAGATATATTGCTTTAGCACCTTTGAGCAAACTCTCTTTTGATCCGGACGTACTAATTATCTTCGCCAATACCGATCAGGCGGAAATCATGCTCAG
>CAZBQL010000097.1:0-11171 GCA_964493985.1 uncultured Dehalococcoidales bacterium | reverse complement strand
ACATCATCGATCATTTTATCGATTCCTTCCGCAGTTCTTTCATCACAGCATGATTGCTGTTATTTTATCGTCGACAAGCATATAATGGTGAAAAGATTATATACTCCGGAGATAAATGAAACAAGGCGTACACGCTATTGTATTCATTCCCTTCGAGCGATAATAATTGACTAAAATTATCAACTTTGTTACCATTTTTAATAGTAGAAATGAAGGAGAACCGAGATGGCAGAAAAAACATATAAGTTTCTCAGTCCGGTCGGTACGCAGATGCCGACGAAGCTCTATCCGCTGGCACCCCGACTGGACACACTCGACGGAAAAACCATCCATTTAAGCATCACCGGGGAACCGGATATCACGCTGCCGCTTGAGAAAAAGCTGCGTGAGAAGTATCCCAACGTGAACTGGACAATGAAAAAGTCCTACACCCCTACCCCGGTCTACTTGACAGAGGAAGAACAGAAAACAACGGATGGAGTGATACTCGCCGTCACCTGGTGAAGTGGCGCCGTATGGGGGCAGTTGCCCTACATTACTAGGCTTGAAAAAGCAGGTATCCCCTGCGCGATTGTCGACCTTGAAGACCAGCATGAAATGGTCAAGCAGAACGCGTTGACTTACGGCGTTCCCAAGCTGCGTTTCCTTGCAGCTTCACGAACAATTCACGGAGAACTCGACGTCGACCGCTTTATGGAACCCATGCTCGAACTTCTGACCAGACCCCTGACCGACGAGGAAAAAGAAGGGGGCATGTACAATCCTCCATTCGAAAGAACACTATTTCAAGGCACTATGGAGGAAGCAGAAAAAATATACTACAAGACAGAATATGTTCCGCATCCCCTGAATGCTCCGATCTCGGTATATACCGACGGTCTACCGATAGTCCTGCCAACCGAAGAACGCGTTGCCGAAATGCTGAAAGGCACCAGCCATGACCCGGGTGAGATTATCACCTACAAGTTAGACAGGCTGGGGAACCAGGGTAAAGTGGTCCGTTTCATTCCGATGGAGCGAACAGCCACCGTGGAAAAAGTAGCGATTAACGCTGTAATGGCAGGCTGCAAACCGGAACACCTTCCGGCCGTGCTGGCCATGGCTGAATCCGGCTGTGGCACCGGGACAACCACGTTCTTCGGACAGTGGTGCTGTATCAGCGGACCGTATGCAAAGGAAATAGGTATGAATTTCGGGGTCGGTATGCTCGATCCCGGCAGTCCGGCGAATATGCCTATCGGTCGTGCCTACCAGCTTATGGCAATAAACCTCGGCGGCGCCAGGCCGGGCGTCAACCGTATGAACGCAATCGGCAGTCCCTTCAATTCCGGCGGCTGCTGCTTCGCCGAGAACGCTGAAGGCCTTCCACCCGGATGGAAAGGTATGAACGAAGAATATGGATTCGGCAAAGATGAAAGTGTGATCTTCGTCATGAACTCCGGTGGTTACATTATTGGCAACCAGTTCTCACCCGGTGGCTACCGCGCATTCCAGAAGAGCGGACATGGCGGAATGGCAAGGCGTATGGATGTCAAGGGAATTCCCGGACCGCATAACTGGCTCGAATATCTTGTGCCTGAACTCTGGGCCGGCAGAGAGGGCGGTTATACCTTCGTCATGGTGCCCGAGATGGCCCGGCACCTCTATGAAGTTGGATTCAAATCGAAAGAAGAAGTATACGACTGGCTCTGGGAGAAAAGCAAGGAGCCGCTGCGTAAGTACCGGCTACGCTCCTGGCCCGATGAGGGAACTAATGGGTGGCTCGGTATTGAGCGGACTTCCGGCAAGCGCTGGAAAGAACTCGACGAAGATTACATGGTCCCGATAGTGGATGAACCCACCGACTGCTTTATCATAGTCGGTGGCGGCGACGAGGAAATATGCCTGCAGATGTGCGGACGCCACGGTAAACTCGAAGACGCGCCTATTTTCAGCATCGACGCCTGGAGATAGAAGGATAAACTCCAAGTCCAAACATCTAAATCCTAAAGGGGACGGGCAATGCCCGTCCTTTTTCATTATATCTCAGTTACCTGATAACTCATCCTGTTATACAATGCAACGGTCAATCTGAAGGAGAAAACCCGTGATTAAAATTATCGAAGCAGAAGAAAAGCATATACCCGATATTACCCGTCTATGGAAAGAATTCATCCGGTTCCATATCGATATCGAGCCGATCTGGATTCCTAACGAAGAAGCGGAAGACGGCCAGCGCGAGGAGCAGACAAAGCCGTTAATGGCATCGGGCAAAGGCCTTGTCCTTGTAGTCCTGGACGGAGATGAGGTTATCGGTTACTCAATCTCTGAAATTAAGGACCCGCCGCGAGGCTCCACCCGTACCGAATACGGATATATCCATCATATGGCTATTACCGAAAAATACCGACGTTGCGGTATTGGAGAGCAGATGTTCAACAAGATACTAAAATGGTTCAAATTAAAAGGTATGGACCGTATCGAACTCGATATCACCTCGAAAAACTACGTTTCCAGTTCCTTCTGGGGTAAACTCGGATTCGAAGAATACGTGCGTACTCTTTTCCTTGATATATAAGTGAAAAAGGGAGTAAGTATTTGCGTGCATGTCAGAACAAACATCAATATGTAAATACTCCTCTTCACTGAGACCCAGGACTAAGCGCATATAATTCGCTGAACGTTATTCCCAAATCTTAGTTTCGTTCAACATACAGATACGTGTTAACTGTATTCTATAATAACAATTTTGTCGGATTCCCCTCTTGACAAATAAAGAGATTATGCTACAATATAAATAACTTTACATTATAAAGTTATTTATATAACAAAGGTAATAATTATGATGAACAGGATTACTCTCAAAGAATTAGAACGCAAGGCGTTTCGCTCCACCTATCAGGATGGATTATGGGACCTGTATTTCGGTCTCATCGTTATCTGCATGTCGATTTTTCTATACAGGCCTGCAACGGGATACAGCCCGTTAAATATAGTCCTGATGCTGGCATCCATGGTTGGAGCTTACGCCCTATTCTGGGCGGGGAAAAGGTTCATCACCCTGCCGCGTATGGGTCAGGTTAAGTTTGGAGAAAAACGTGCGAGACGAAAGAAGACCATGTTCCTCGTCCTCGGGGCAGTGGTTTTAATCCAGGTTGTTTTTCTGGTTGTCCAGATTGTAGCCTGGAGAAATCCGGAATTCGGCGACACGTTGAATAAATTCCTCCAGGAAAAGAATGCCATGGATCTGGCTGTCGCTACCATCGGGTCTCTCTTTATTGGACCGAGTATGATTCTTATAGCGTATTTCATGGATTTTCCACGTGGTTATTTCATAGCAGTAATGATGGCCCTGGCTGTTTTTCTCATGATCTTACTTAACCAGCCGATCTATTCGATTATCATCGGTATATTGATCGCTGTGCCCGGTGCAGTACTATTTGTACGTTTCCTGCAAAAATACCCTCTGCACGGGAAGGGCTCGGATGAATAAAGAGGTTAAAAACGCCGATCTTTCCTCCCTGGCAGAGATTGACCGCCTTGTCCACGAACCGGTGCGTCTCATGGTAATGTCCCTGCTTTATGTGGTTGACAGTGTGGATTTCACTTTTCTGATGAACCAAACCGATTTAACGTGGGGAAACCTTTCAGGACATGTCAGTAAACTTGAAGAAGCCGGTTACCTGGAGGTAGAGAAGACCTTCAAGGGGAAAAGACCAAAAACTACGCTAAAATTGAGTTCGCGAGGAAGGCAAGCTTTTCGGGATTATGCTAATACAATGAAACAGCTTTTTAAAGATTTTAACGATTGATTATTACACTCCTGAAATCAGGGGAGCCTAACCGGATATTCAATGTTTAGCATCAAGAAGTGAGTAGTTCGAAAATAACATCGTCATTAACAAGACTATATATTATCAACTATCCCTCAAGTCCCTCATTATCATTCCCGCGAAGGCGGGAATCTAGTAATCCTATAGGAGATGAATATAGTGAGTACGGAAAATCGTTCGAATTGATTAGCTTCACTGATTGACATCCGAACCCATACATACTATAATCATTTTTGTTAAGGATAAAATAATGACCATAAACAGGAAACTGCACTTCGGATTTAGCTTTTATTTCTGGACCTACAAGTATCCGGAGGGCTGGCGGTTTCCAGTTTAGGGACACGAAAACCTTAGAATAAAAAAATAAAGGAAAAACGCCAAGCCCGGGAACAGATGAAAGTTCCGGGTTTTTTTATATCCTGATTACGGAAATAGATAATGGATAGAAATATCAGCCTGACAAACGGAATAATCACTCTCCGCCCCTACCGGGACGAGGACGCCGATTCATTATTCGAAGCGGCCAGGGAATCCATACCTGAAATGACTCCCTGGATGCCCTGGTGCCACCGTGACTACTCCATACAGGAAAGCCGTGACTGGATAACCAGTTGTTTCGGAAATTGGGATCAGGGCAGTGCCTATGGTTTTGCTATCACGGATACCTCCACCGGTAGGTACCTGGGAGGGTGCGGCTTGAACGGTATTCATAAAGAACCCGACATAGCCAATCTCGGTTACTGGGTAAGGACAAGCGCCACCCGAAAAGGCGTCGCTACCGCAGCCACCCTCCTGCTGGCCGATTTCGGGATCAATGAACTGAAACTCAAGAGAATTGAGATCATTGTCGATATCGATAACAAAGCCAGCCAGCAGGTCGCCGAGAAGTCAGGCGCGACCCGCGAAGGGATTCTCAGGAACAGGGTGACACGTTACGGAGAACCGGCTGATGCCGTGATGTTTTCACTTATACCTCCCTTGTCATTCCCGCGAAGGCGGGAATCTACAGGTACAGAAAGAATAAAACCTGAAAACGAGTAAGGAGAAAAAGAATATGCCGATGTCCGGAGCTTTCGAAGAACGCTTATTCCCGAAATTACCCGGCATAATAAAGCATTTCGGCACACCCTTCCATATCTATGATGAACAGGGGATCATCGATACTGCCGAAAACTGGAAACGGGAATTCAAGGATGTCTATGGTTTCAAGGAATTCTTTGCTGTGAAAGCTCTACCGAACCCGGCGATCCTGGATATAATGAAAACACTTGGATTCGGACTGGACTGCAGCTCCACGTCGGAACTGATAATGGGCAGGCAGTGCAAATTCTCCGGCGAGGATATTATCCTTACTTCGAACAATACCTCTCAGGAATTATTCGAACTTGCCCTTGCCGGGAAAGGGTGTATCCTGAACCTCGACGATATAAGTCTGGTGGATAAAGTACCGGAAATGCCGGAAATGATATGCTTCAGGTACAATCCGGGTGAACGGCGTACCGGCTCGGGATTCATGGGCAACCCCGTCGAATCCAAGTGGGGAGTCAGGAACGACCAGATTACGGATGCCTACCGCATGGCAAAAGAGCGCGGGGCCAGCCGTTTCGGAATTCACACCATGCTCGTATCTAACGAGCGCGACTACCTGTACATGGTTGAGACAGTTCGGATGCTGCTTGAAGTGATGGAAAACGTCACGGAAGCCCTCAGGATTACATTCGAGTTCTTCAATATCGGTGGCGGTGTCGGTATTCCCTATCGTCCGGAAGACCAGGTATTCAATATGCCCGGGCTGGCAAAAGAAGCCGCTGTGTTGATTAATGAATTCAGTGAGAAAATGGAATACAGGCCTAAACTGTACATGGAGTGTGGCAGGTACGCCACAGGACCTCACGGCGTCCTGGTAGCGTCCGTGATCAACAGGATGTCCAAGTACCGTGAGTATGTGGGGGTAAACACTCCTACGATGGCAGCAAATCCAAGGCCGGCGATATATGAAGCTTATCACCATATCACTATCCTCGATCCTTCGGGAACACCGAAAAAAGGCGATGAAGAGGTTGTGGATGTAACTGGTCCGCTGTGCGAGAACAATGACAAGTTCGCCAGGCAGCGACTTCTCCCGAAAACTGAAATCGGCGACATCATGGTACAGCATGATACGGGCGCTCATTGTTATGCCATGGGCGGCAATTACAACGGATGGCTGAGACCGAAGGAACTTTTACTCCATACCGACGGTTCGGTTGAGCTTATTCGCAGGGCGGAGACAGTCGACGACCTGTTTGCTACTCTGCAGACAGAACACGATATTTTGAAAACGTAACATAATGTATTTAAGGAGATAAAAATGGGAGAGTTGAAAGCTTCCGGTAAGACGATACGCGAACAGGCTCGCGACATTAAAGTATGTCGAAAAGCTGATGTCATCGTGGTCGGCGGCGGTCCCGGCGGTATTGGCGCCGCCCTGGCTGCAGCCAGGAACGGCGCTGACACAGTGCTTATCGAACGCTACGGTCACCTTGGCGGAATGGGAACCGGCGGCCTGGTCACGATAATCCCTAATCTGACGGACATCGATGGCAATCTTCAGATTGCCGGGATAACCCAGGAATGGCTTGACAGTCTCGAAGCACGGGAAGCTCTCGACCGCCCAAAACAGGAAGATTGGGGTTCGACAGACAAAGAGATAGTGAAATACTATAACGAACGCTCTTTCTTCTATACCCGTCTCAATCGCGTTATATACAGCGCTCATATCGATGCTGAAATATCCAAGTATCTGCTTAACAAAATGGTCGAGGAAGCGGGAGTAAAAACTTATCTCCACGCCTGGGGAACCGAACCGATCATGGACGGCGATAAAGTCAAAGGTGTGATTTTCGAGAGTAAGTCCGGCAGGCAGGCAGTGCTGGGCAAGGTGATTATAGACTCGACCGGAGACGGCGACTTGCTTCCCTATACCGAAGCCGAGTTCGAAACCCATATACCGAACGGATTCAGAATTGCCAACCTAGCGATGTGCTTCTGGATAGATAACGTAAACCTCGAAAAACTGGACGAGTTCAGGACAAAACATCCCGAACAGTTCGCTGCCCAGGCCCAGGAACTGATGAAGATCGGCGGACTACCCGGTTATATACCCAGCCGTCTGAAAAACCAGGAAGGTGTCGTCTGGGTTCATACCCGTTACCCGAACTCCAGCCAGACCGATGTCGAGGAACTGACCAGGGTTGAATTCCTCGGCAGGGAAAAAATGATGACAACCTTCGATTACCGTAAAAAGAACACTCCCGGTTTCGAGAACAGCTTCATCGTTCTCAGTTCACCCCAGCTCGGAACACGGGCAAGCCGGAGGGTAATCGGAGAATACTATTTAACTAAAAAAGACCTTGAAACAAATGAACCATTCGAAGATACGATAGCAATTTTCCCCGACGTGGATCGAGGGGAATCATCGGTCAGGTATCCACTGACATACATACCTTACCGGGCATTGATCCCGAGAAAGGTGGAAAATCTCCTGGTCGCCTGCCGCGCTTTTTCATCCGACCCTGTGGTGCAGGAATTCTTCAATCTCATCCCGCACTGCATTGCATTCGGACAGGCGGCAGGAACGGCGGCGGCACTGGCGATAAAGGAAGGTGTAGGGCTTAGAGCGGTGAATTACGTAACCTTGCAGGAAAACCTTGCAGCACAGAACGTACCGCTGCCCGGTCTGTATACGGCTCTATCGAAGGCATAGATACAGTCACCCGGAAATCACCTCTACATAAAAAATACAAGCGCGATGCACATAAATAAGGAAGGAAATACTAAATGCCTATATCCGATAGAGTCAGGAAAAGTATGGAAAACGGTTCCTGGATAAGAAGAATGTTCGAAGAAGGAACGATACTGAAAGAAAAATACGGTGCAGAAAACGTATACGATCTTACCCTGGGAAATCCGGTGATGGAACCACCTCCCGAGTTTCACAGGGAATTGAAAAAACTGGTCGATAATCCTGTACCGGGAATGCACCGGTACATGGAAAACGCCGGTTATGCGGAGACGAGAGCCGCTGTTGCCGAGCAGTTATCCAAAGAAGCAGGGATCAAGTTCACTGAAAAAGACATCATTATGACTAGCGGTGCTGCCGGCGCTTTAAACATAGTTTTAAAAACACTGATGAACCGCGGTGATGAAGTGATTGTGTTCGCGCCGTACTTCGCCGAGTTCATTAACTACATTGAAAACCATGACGGCGTACCAAAGGTATTACCCACTGACGATCAGTTCATACCCAAACTCGATGTCCTTGAGAAATCTCTTACCATAAAAACCGCTGCTGTCCTTATCAACTCCCCGAACAACCCGACCGGTGCAGTTTATGACGCCGATTTCCTGGCCAGGCTGGGAGAACTGTTAAAAGCAAAATCCAGGGAACTTGGCAGGAATATTATACTGATAAACGATGAAGCCTACGCCAGCCTTGTTTATGACGGTCTGATACACCCGCAGGTATATGCCCATTACAGGAACACCATAACCGTGACATCTCATTCCAAGGACCTTGCCCTGCCCGGTGAACGTATTGGTTACGCGGCGGTAAATCCCCGAATCGATGAACATACTGATATAGTAAACGGTATTATTCACTGCAACCGGATATCCGGATATGTAAACGCCGGTGCTCTGATGCAAAGAGTGGTAACGCATCTGCAGGCGGTAACCGTATCCATTCCCGAATACCAGAAAAAGAGAGACCTGCTTTACAATAATCTTACGGAAATGGGTTATTCTATAGTTAAGCCAAAAGGGGCCTTCTATCTTTTCCCCAAATCCCCGACAGAGGATGATATTGAATTCGTTAACGAGCTGCACAGGAGGAAAGTCCTGGTCGTACCCGGACAAGGTTTCGGGTCGCCCGGGTACTTTAGACTGTCATACTGCACGGATGACAGGACAATCGAAGGCTCGCTGGAAATATTCCGGAAGGTTGCCCTGAAATATAACCTGAGCTAAATTACTAAATTAATTCAGGAGTTAATATAGACCCATGATAATAGGAATGAAAACGGGTGCTTCCGAAGAAGAAATCAACACTGTGGTCGAAAAGATAAAGTCCTACGAATGGGATGTCCAGATGAACATAGGGACTGAAAAGACGGTTATCGCCGTTCTTGGCAGCAACACCGGCCAGGTTTCCACGGATGTCTTTGAAGTACTTCCGGGTGTCGAGACCGTCACCAGGATAATGAAACCCTACAAACTCGCTTCCCGTGAAGTGAAGGCAACGAATACGAAGGTTCCTCTCGATGGTTTTGAGATCGGTGGTAAACGGATCATAGTAATGGCAGGACCATGTGCCGTCGAGAGCGAGGAGCAGTTACTGGAAGCTGCCGGACTGGTACAGGAAGCCGGTGCTTCTGTATTACGCGGCGGAGCGTTCAAGCCACGTACTTCTCCTTTCAGTTTCCAGGGACTCGAGGAAAAGGGGCTGGAATTACTGCAGAAAGCAAAAGATAAGTATGGTATGCCGGTGGTTACCGAGGTAGTCGACGTCGGTGATGTCGACGCTGTATCGGAGATAGCCGATATTCTCCAGGTAGGTTCGCGAAATATGCAGAATTTCGCCCTGCTTACAGCGGTTGGAAAGAGTAAGCGACCGGTAGTACTCAAACGTGGATTTTCCTGCACGGTCACTGAGTGGCTTACCGCGGCGGACTACCTCCTGGCCGGAGGAAATAAAGGCGTGATCCTCTGCGAAAGGGGTATCAGGACATTCGAAGACAGTATTCGATTCTCAATGGATATCTCTGCCATCCCGGTGATCAAAAAGTCCAGTCATCTGCCGGTGATCGTCGATCCGAGTCACGCTGCCGGACACTATTCGCTGGTCCCGGCAATCGCCAAGGCGGCAGTCGCAGCCGGAGCTGATGGCCTGCTTATCGAGGTCCATCCCAATCCGGAAAAAGCCCTGGTAGACGGCCTCCAGTCGCTGACACCGGCGAATTTCGCAAAGCTGATGAAAGAACTCAAGGCGATAGCTGAATCTGTCGGCAGGACCATATAAAACAGTAGTAGAAATATATACCATACCGGCTATCAAAATAGTCTGGATACCGGCTTCCGCCGGTATGGTATAGAATCTCTGAAAAAAAAACAGGGATAAGACTTCTGTAAGTTGTTACCCATCGAAAGGAATACTTTAAGAATAGTCTTTTCTTAGCCTGAATTTCCGGCTATACTGATTCCATGTCAGAAATTATCGATATTGCTATCATCGGTGCCGGTGTAACCGGGCTTGCCATTGCTTCGGAGGTTGCCCGTAAAGGCAGGGATGTTTACCTGCTGGAAAAGAATGATACCTTCGGGCAGGAGCAGAGTTCCCGCAGCAGCGAGGTTATCCACGCCGGTATCTATTATTCTCCCGACTCTCTGAAAACTCGATTTTGCATCGAGGGCAACCGCCTGCTCTATGAGATGGGTGACAAATATAGTATTCCGTGTATCAGGTGCGGCAAGATATTCATCGCCGGAGACGATGAAGAAGCGGATATGCTGGAAGACCTTTACTATAACGGCATCAACAACGGCCTTCCCCTGAAAATGCTTTCGCAGGCAGAACTTCATAAGAAGGAGCCGTATGTCAAAGGTCTGGCGGCTTTCTTCTCTCCCACATCCGGAATTATAGACTCCCATGCCCTGATGAGATACTTCGTTCTCAAGGCAAGAGAGAACGAAGCCCGGATAATCTACAGGGCTGAAGTGACCTGTATCGAAAAGATCCATGATGGTTACGGGTTACGGGTAGAATATCCGGATGGTGAGGATTATCTTGCTACGAGGACCGTTATCAATTGCGGCGGGATATACGGGGACCGTATTGCAGAACTCGCCGGCATAGACATAGATTCAGCCGGATACAGGCTTTTCTTCACAAAGGGAGAGTTTTACAGCGTCGGCGGAGGAAAGAACCGGATGATAAACACCCTTGTGTACCCTACTCCCCAGCATCTCGGACCGGGCATCCATGTCTGCCTTGATGTTGAAAAACGCCTGCGCCTGGGTCCTCTGTTCAATTATGTGGATCAGGTCGATTACTCAGTGGATGAATCGAATCGTGCCATCTTCGAAGAATCCACCATCATGAAGTCGCTTCCATTCATAGCCCCGGAAGACATCGCTCCCGAATCTGCCGGGATCATGGGTGTGCTGTACGGACATGGAGAAGGAGTCAATGATTTTGTGGTCCGGCATGAAAATGCCCGGGGACTCCCCGGCTTTATCAACCTCATCGGCATCGACTCCCCCGGTCTCACCGCATCCCCAGCCATCGGTAAATACGTAGCCGAGATGGTGGACGAGATACTG
>CAZBQL010000096.1:0-11208 GCA_964493985.1 uncultured Dehalococcoidales bacterium | reverse complement strand
GAGGGTGAAAAGTGACGATTTGAGCTTAGCCTCCCTCACCCTAACCCTCTCCCGCGGTGGGGAGAGGGAACTTTATCAGAGGTTCCTTAGGTATTATTCGGTTTTGGTTGCCATATTTGTACACCCCCTTTATCCCCCTCAAACAGGTATCATATTCAATAGACATAATTAGATTGTTTGAGGGGGAAAGAGTTTGAGAGAGGGGCGAAGCCCCTCTCTCTGTTTTTCTCTCTCTTTCCGACCAGGAAAGACTTTCAGTAATTACCAATGACTCTGGTCGGAAAGGGGTAAGGTAAGAATACACAACCAAATGCAGAACCTTATATTAATTCAATCTGGTAGACAGGATGGGATTATGCTATTATAGACTCCAAAATGACAGGCGGAGACAGAGATATGCCGGATAAACAATCACGGACGAAAGTAATTGTCGGTCTACCTGCGTATAACGAAGAAAGAGCGGTGGCCGGTGTCATCCTCCGGGCGAAAGAATATGCTGATATGGTTATGGTTGTTAACGATGGCAGTGTTGATAATACCGCAAAGATGGCGAGATTGGCTGGTGCCGAGGTCGTGGAGCATGGTGAGAATAGAGGATATGGTGCAGCAATTCAAACGATCCTGGCGGAAGCCGGAAAACGTAATGCTGATATCCTGGTAATAATCGATGCAGATGCTCAGCACAATCCTGATGAGATTCCTCGATTGATCGATGCCGTCAGGTCAGGTTCGGATGTTGTAGTCGGGTCCAGGGAATCGCAAAAGGACGTAATTCCAGGTTACAGGCGATTCGGACAATCAGTCCTGGCAAAGTTTACCAATATTGCCGCCCGTCAGAATCTTTCCGATACCGAATCGGGTTTCAGAGCCTATTCGAAGAAAGCGATTACAGAAATGGAATTGACTCAGAAAGGAATGGCTATATCTGCCGAGATAATATCCGAAGCTTCTCACAAAGGGCTGAAGATATCCGAGGTACCTATATCGGTCTCGTATGACGATGTCCGTTCTTCACAGAATCCCGTATTGCATGGACTGGGTAATCTGACTCGAATTTTCATCTTTATCTCAGAAAGAAGGCCATTGCTTTTCTTCAGCGTAATAGGTGGAATACTTTTGATACTTGGTATTATTTCGGGAATAGGCGTCCTCCAGCTTTATTACAGTTCGAATGTATTCGCTACCGGCAGCGCATTACTCTGCATGCTTCTCGTGACGGTAGGGATGCTCTGTATTTTTACCGGAGTGATTCTTAATGCCATTACCAGGCGACTGGGTAAGTAACCGTCACCGACTATGTGCATATCCTGAAGCCCCTCCGAAGAGATGTTATAAAATCCATTTTATAAAATATTTAGGAAATATTTAGAAATACTCATATAATATTCAGCTTTTGTTTCTCTTACTTGCTTTACCATGTCGCTGTAGCCGAGATACGGGAGGAATCCCGAGATGAGAAAAAACAAGCTGAAGACAATATTGCTGGTATTATCATTAATCGTAATAACGCTTGTTGCCTACTGTGCCGGTACTAATATCATCTCTTTTACGTTTTGTTTACCGCATGAAGAAACCGCAATAATAGTACCACAGGCTCGGATTCCGACTGTCGAAGCAAGACTGATTGAAACTCATACCGTTGAGTATTTGGAAGAGACAGTTGTTGAAAAAGAATATATTGACGTTATCCGGCATGTACCGGTTGAATTCCGGAATTTTACAGACCGGGGAGAGCTGAAGGATTGGCTCGAAGAAAGAAATCAACTGGTTTCAATCCGTTTTCAACAGGATAACACCGTAACCGATTGTGACGATTTTGCCATCGAATTGCAGAGGGAAGCTCTTGCCGATGGCTTTATTATATCTTTCGAAATTATAAGCATTGATGAATATAACGAACTTTTTAGCATTCCTCTGCCGGAAGGGCAATCACTTCATGCGATCAATCTGTCAATTATCGGTAATGATGTCTATTACATCGAACCCCAGACCGGTGAGATAGTACACGCCGCATACCTTGACTAGATATTCGGGAGCACTGGTCAGATCGAATGACGAAAGCAATACGAAGTTAAAAAATAGTCCTGTCAAGAGTTTATGTTAGAAATATATCACTAATCCCGGTCCGTATCCGTCCGAATACCCTTTAATGGCCCTCAGCCGCTTTCGACAGTTTTGACATTTCAGGACCTGCACGTTATAATTTTCTAACGTTAGAAATATATAACAAGGCAGGTGGGTCATGAGAACCAGGAAAATATTAACGGGCGTTTTCATCACGGCTCTTGTTGTTGCCATTGCACTAATTGTTTCCCAATCTTACTATGTCGGAATAGCGATTATTATTGGTATGCTTCTTGTCGGTTACCGTGAATTGTGGTCGTTATTCACTACCAGAAAATTACCTCCTCTGGATGAGCGTATCCGTGAGAATACAGGTAGATCTGTCAGAAACGGCTTTATTTTTCTGTTAACAATGCTGGGATATCTTATGATGCCGTTTGCTGTGAGACTGATAGAAGATACGGATATTACTATTATTTTCGGAAGTCTACTGGTATCAGGGGGGCTGGTCTATTGCCTTTCATATGTATTTTATGATCGGATTGAACCGAAGTTAAGCGGGATACGACTAAAGGTACTGAAAAGCTTTCTTATTACCATAGCTATATCGATAGCTGTATTTATACTGGGAGCTCTTTTCCATAATCTTTTTTATGCTTTTTTTGATGTGGAAGAACCTGTCTTTTTTGTGTTTGCAGTGGTCCTGGCTCCTCTCGGTGCCGTTGTCGGTGTAATTGGCTGTCTGGTTATCTTTATACAAGGACTGTTTATCAAATCCGCCTGATTGAAAAACGTATTACGAAAGAATAGTTTATGCAGAACAGAATCAAGGAATTGCGGGTAAAGTATAACCTTACCCAGGAGAAGCTGGCCCAGATAGTAGGCGTAAGAAGAGAAACGATTATTTTCCTGGAACAGGGGAAGTATAATCCTTCACTCAGGCTGGCACATAATATAGCAAAGGTCCTGGAGACTAACATCGATGACCTGTTTCTTTTCGATGATTAAGAATAAATGCTAACCAGTTACTCCTGCTGCTTTATTTCAAACTCGATCGTTACTTCAGCTTCGTTACCGCTGATGTCTACTGCCTCCACGTGTAACTCATATTCTCCCGGTGCGCTGATCTCAGTTCCTGAGACGAATACTTCGCCATTCAGGGTTGCGTTCACAGCAGGTCCAGGATCGGTATCGTCTGTAACATTGATTGTTACGGTAACGTTTCCCGTAATATTATCTCCATTGCTGATGCCACCGACGATAATGACAGGTGCAATCATGTCCATAAATTCGACTTCAGGATTGTCTGATGATCCATCGTTTTTCCCTCGTGACTTGCCTTTATCCTCCGGTTTACCTTTGTGTTCTGTCTTTCCCTTTGGTTCAACCTCAATATAATTCTGGTGGGGCCCGCTTTCTGCAATCTGGGGTTTCAGTATGTATTTGCCACTGTTTCCGGCCTTAATAACCGTAATATCGAAGACAAACTCCGTCATTCCATCTTCGGTAACATCGAATGACCTGGATATTTGCAGCTTTCCGCCGGGAAGCTTTACAGTAGGTTCACCTTCAATGTCATTTTTCAGAATTCCTGTAACGTTATCCACATAGATAAAGACTTTGTTGTATGTTTCTTCCTTAAGTGCCACATTCCAGATCTCGGTAGCTTTCTCACCCTGCAGTTCGGTAAGGTTAACTGTTACTGACGGGACAAGGTCCCACTCGGTCCAGTTACCGGATCCACCGCCCTGATGCACACCTATACGGCTGATAGTCACATTAAGGGTCTGGAATTCTTCTATAGCATTTACCTCATCGCTAACTAATAACCTGAAGTTCATTTCATCCTCAGCAGATGCAGCAGGCATTGTAGCGGTCGTTGTTGTCTGATTGGTGAGTGAAGCCGTTTCCTGCTCTTGAGCAGGTAAATCTGGAGATTGCCCTGCTTCTAACGTACAACCTGATGCTAAGGCAGCCAGCAGCACCACAACTGTTATAATTATCAAGTACTTTTTCATCATTTCACCTCTCTCGGTTTTCTACTTACAATATACGAATGAAGATACCAATTCGTTACAGTAAATTTTCAAAAAGTGAACGTCTTGTACAAAATATATGTAATGAGAAGCCCTGATGATTCATCGGGGCTCTGTTTTGTCCATGTCTTGTCGTTATGTTAAAATTTACGTTTTGGAATACCTTTACTGAAAAAATCAGAATTTCGTTTTATACCTGTGTAACAAATTATGGCTGACAAACGTAATACAAGTCAGGAAAGTATTAACGGACCGGAAATCACTCAGGAAGACACTAACCTGGAAACCGAGAATCTTGTCACCCAGGCTATCAGCGGTGACGTTGAGGCTTTCGGTGAGTTATATACGAATCATGTAACGAAAATATACCGTTATGTTTATTATAACGTTCATGATAAAGAACACACGGAAGATATAACTCAGGAGGTTTTTCTGAAAGCATGGAAGGCGATCGGAAGTTGTAGAGGTAAAGAAAAGACATTTTCATCCTGGCTTTACAGGATCGCCCATAACCTGATTGTCGACAAACTTAGAAAAAGCCAGAAACAGTCATCTCGTGAAGCGGAACTCCCGGAAGATATCAGAGATACATCGGACAGGATGGAGATAAGTCTTGAGCAAAGGGATCTGTTAAAGGTAATAGACGTGCTTCCTCCGAACCAGAGACAGGTTATAGTAATGAAATTTATTGAAGAGATGGATAACCGGGAGATCGCCGAAACGATGGGGAAAAGTACCGGAGCAATAAGAATATTACAAATGAGGGCTCTGGAAACACTAAGAAAGACGCTTGGTAAAGAACAAAGGTAAATGAAAAAAGATTTTGATACTATTCTGGATGAATGCTTAAAACTCGTCATGAAGGGCGAGTCAATCGAAAGTGTCCTCTCCGAATATCCTGATATTCGAGAAGAACTTGAGCCTTTATTACGTACGGCGCTCGATATCAGTCATCTGCCGAAAATAGAACCTTCAGAGCAATATGTAAGTGTATCGAAAAGTAACCTGCTGCGAGAGATAAGGATGTACGAATCTGAAAAAACTCCCGGCTTTAACATTCTCTCCTTACCTCGCCAGTTTGCATCTGCGACCAGTGACTTCTGGCAGACTATTTCGGCAGCGAAAAAATGGTCTGTTGCTATTACTGCCGTACTGGTCATCGTGCTTGTTGCTAGTCTGGGACAGTTCGTATTTTTCAAATCCTCTTCGGTTATGGCTTCAACCTGTGTTCTTCAGGTACTGAGCGGGGAAGTATATATAAGTAATGCAGATTCAGATTCGTTTGAACCGGGATTAGACGGAATGATACTGGAAACGGGTACGCAGGTTAAAACAGATAGTAGTTCCCACGCTCTACTTACATTTAACGATGGAAGCACAATAACACTTGAATCCGAAACTACTCTTGAAATTACACACCTTATGACAGATGAAGAGACGGCCCCGGTTATTATCCTGAGTCAACTGGTTGGCAGAACATGGAGTAGTGTCGTCGACATGACAGATACCGACTCCAGATTTGAGATCGATACACCTTCGGCTACGGCTGTTGTTCATGGAACGCTGTTTACAACGGAAGTGACCAATGAAGGAGTAACTACTGTATATACAACCGAAGGGCTGGTAAGCGTAACCGCAGATAATGAGGAAGTTTTCGTAGCGGCTAATCAGCAAACGAAAGTATCTAAAGGCAAGAAACCTTCTACACCTCAAAATACCCCTGGTCCTGATTCTGAAATATCGATTACCATTACCGGTCTGGCTGCCGGTTCGTTAGTCGACCCGACCGGTTCGAGCACGGGAAAACTACCGGACGGGACTGAATTTAACCAGATACCCGGTTCCCAATCATCAACGTCCGGCCTGGACACACAGGTAATCACAGTTGCGAATCCGAAGAATGGAAACTATAAAATAGCTTTGCGAAATCTGACTGAAAGTACGGTACACTGCAGAATTCAGGGTAAGTTAGAAGGAGTATCAGTACTGGATTTTGAAGATAGCCTGGACCTGGAGAAGGAACAGGATTATATCCTGGATTTTAACCTGAAGGTATCAGACAACTCGATAGAAATTGGTAAGTTTATGGTAAAACCGATGAGAGGGAACGATCCTGAAAAAATCGGAAAAGACATAGACGCTAACGGGATTCCTTCCGGTAAGAACGGTAAAGAAGATGATGTTGATAAAAATAACGAAGAATCAAAACCTGAGAAGACAGAAAAAAATGATGATAAAGGAAAGCCTGATAATAACAACCCGTCTGATAACCGAAGTAACACTCAGAACCAGTCAAACAAATATAAATAGAGGCAAGATAATTCCTTTCGAATACCTTGGGATATGAATGAAAAACAGATCGTTAAAAATTTAACTAATTGGAAAGATACAGCCCCGGTGATTTATCACCGGGGCTGCCTTATTAAGCTACTATCCTAGACAGTCACATAGTCCATCAGTTCCGTGATATCCTCAAGGTTTTCAATGTCGGTGAGGACATTGACAGCGTTTTTAATCTGGTTCTTTGTCAATATCCTTTCCGCGTTGTGCTTGAATTTACCTATAATATCATCATCACTTGGCCTGGCTTCGGTACCAGTGGTGCCTTTACGGTGCTGCCTTTCCACGGTGAAGGTCTGACCGCGGGCCACGATATCTACCTTGCTGAGGGCAGACAAGGGGTCCTCGGCCATTGCCCTGTCATAGTCGGGATTCGGTTTTATGGATACTTTCGGCATGAAATTAATAATATCCGGATTGTTTATAGTTTCCGGGTCTACCCACTCGACACCGCGAATAATGCGGTGGCAGGCAACCGATATGTTATAGGGCATATTGAACTGTGCAGCGGAAATGCTTGAAGGAACCTTCGCCTCCGGTTTACCGGCACTGTCCAGAGGTCCCATCATACCTCGACCATATACCGTAACGCTTTCTATTTCTTCGGGTTTGATGTTATTCGGTTCGATGATGTCATAGACGCAGTCCAGCCCTGAGTGAAATACTCCGCAACAGGGATAGGGTTTATAATGCAGGCGGAAATCGAAGCACCAGTCTTTACCCAGGTCTTTCGTTATCTCATCCGGATACCAGTTCGGGTAGCCGGTAAAGAAGGTAAAGCCGCGTGTTGGATTGTCCAGTACCGTAAGATCACCGGTATAACCCATTTCGGCAAGCAGGACTGCGGTAACGGCGCCGGTGCTCTGCCAGCCGGGTACTGCGTATTTGGCCATATAATTATGACCGTCGGCGCCCCACCTGCCGTAGGAGAGGACCATGCAGAGGTGTCCCGCTATACCGAGGGCATGATGAGTCGTATCTACGTCCATCCCCATAAGCCTTG
Organism: uncultured Dehalococcoidales bacterium; assembly: GCA_964493985.1. Lineage (GTDB taxonomy): Bacteria > Chloroflexota > Dehalococcoidia > Dehalococcoidales > UBA2162 > MGML01. Next base: position 3,765 of record CAZBQL010000096.1, on the reverse strand, counting down.
CGGCTCCGGCAGCGGCTCCAAAGTTTGAGTAGGCATTTCCGGTATTGCCCATCTTGCCCTGCTTCTGGCGCTGTATATCTGCAACGCTGATATTATGCCTGCCGACAGCCCGGGCGAGTCTTGCCGAGACTTCAAGGCCTATCGCGGTTGCCAGGACCAGGTCTTTACCGGAAACCATATTCATTTCAGCCATTGCCAGGACGGAGGGAATGACATAGGTCCCGTCATGACCTCCGGCGATTATGTCACTGTAATCCAGCGTAATCATCAACTCACCGTTAGCCAGGGCGGCGCTGTTACAGGAGACTATATCATTCGTACCGATTATCGATGCTTCGGGAGGACCGCCGTAACGCCGTCCGATAGCTGCGTTCATCTTCCCTTTATCGGTGGTCAGTCCTCCGAGAGCGCAGCCGATGTGTTCCATCAGGATGAGTTTTGTTTCCTTGATGATACGAGGAGGCAGGTCTTCGTATTTTGTATTCACAGCGAATTCTGCCAGACCACGTGTGATTTCACTCATTTTATTCCTCCTGTGACCTCTCTCAATTTTTAGAGAAAATGAGAGAGCGAATTTATAAAATCCACCTTATATCCCCCTTCTCAAAAGGGGGATATAAGGTTCTTTGTCAATCTGTATGGTAAACCGGTGGTTAGCTTCCGTAGGATATCGGGGCTTTCCCTTCTGTGATCAGTTTGGGGATTATCTCATCATTCAATTCCAGCCCTAGCCCCGGTCCGTCAGGTGGATAGAAATATCCGTCTTTGAAAACAGGGGGATTTTTCGAAAGATCGTCCGTGATCGGCGGATTGGTCGTGTCCCACTGGTTATGAAGCAAGGGTGGTCCAAGATTAGCATGGGCAAACTTGGTCATCCAGGGATCAGCTGCCAGGAAATGTGCCTGGGCGGCAGCTTCGTATCCTGAACCGACCATCGAACCGCAGGTAACGGCCAGGTTAGCGGCTTCAGCGATGGCTGCCCATTTCCTGGACTGGTAGATACCACCTGTCCAGACAACCTTGATACAGGCGCCGTCAGTGGCGTCTTTCTTTATACATTCCAGTAATCCGGGAATTTCTATGGCTGATTCATGCGCCCACACCGGAGTATGGAGTTTGTTGCGGAGTCTTTTGAGTCCGTCATAGTCCCAGGTCGGTACCGGCTGTTCGACTTTATACAGCTTGAACTCTTCGAGCCTGAGAGCAAGGTCGAGCGCAGTCGAGTAATCGAGTCCGCCATTGGCATCGACACCGAGAAGGACTTCATAACCCACGGCATCACGGATCGCTTTGATATTGGCGATATCGTCAAAAACTGTAGTGCCCCATCCGGGTCCAACCTTGCACACGATGTTGGTGATACCGGCATCTACGACTCTCTCGGCTATTTTGGCTCTCTCGAGTGACGTCCCGTGAGATATCATCATCCCTATTCCCAGTTTTTCACATGCTTTACCTCCAAGGTACTGGTAAACAGGCATATTCAGGGCTTTACCGACGATGTCATGCAGAGCGAAATCTACAATTCCCATTGCCGCTCCATTATGGGTAAAAGACCTGAGCATTTTGTTTACGATAAGTCCGATATCCATAGGGTCTGCCCCGATAAGAGCAGGTTCCCACTGTTTGATGGCAAGCATGACGTTATCCTGCGCACAGGTTCCTCCATCTGCTGCTCCAATGATTCCTTCATCGGTATGGATTTTTACCAGGACTACGTTGGAACCCATACCACCGCCTTTCCTCGGTATCGTGCATGGAATGGCTTCTACCTTCGTGATTTTCATCGTTTCCTCCGTTAATTAGTCATTAAAACTTAAGGTCTGCCGGGAGGTCCGCCTCCAGGAGCCCCTGGAGGTCCACCGCCGCCGGGTGCACCGGGAGGACCACCAGGCCCACCACCTGCCGGACGAGGTGGAGGGGGTGGGAGTTGTTTCTGACGCGTTTCCAGTAATCTGTCTATAGTAGATATCTCACCGTCGGAAAGCTCGAAATCTCCGGCAAGAATGCTGTCTTCCATTTCTGAGATAGCCCTGGCACCATTGAGAGCAGAGGTAACCTCCGGCTTCCTTAGAACCCAGGCCAGGGCGACCTGGGCTACACTCCTGCCGTGTTTCTGTGCAATAGGGCGCATGCCATCGACTAATTTCAGGTTCAGGCTCAGTTCTGGCTCGGTGAAATGGGGATTATTACGACGGAAGTCTATTTCGTCCAGTTGACCGGCACTCTTGATCGCACCGGTTAATATACCCTGCTGAAGAGGACTGTACACTATCACTCCCATATTGTGTTCCTTGCAGTATGGGAGTATTTCACTTTCTATCCGGCGTTCTATCATGCTGTAAGGAGGTTCCATGAAAGCGACCGGATGGATTGGTTGAAGTTGGTCCATTTGTTCAATGGTGAAGTTGGATACTCCGATGTAGCGTACCTTCCCTTCTTTAACCAGTTTACTGCAGGTCTCCCAGCCTTCAAGCATGTTTTCAAGCGGGAAAGGCCAGTGTACGAGATAGAGATCGATAGTGTCGATCCCTAATCTTTTAAGACTGGCTTCGCACTGAGCTCTCACACTGGACTCGTGAAGTTCGAATGTTGCCTTGTTATCCTTATCCCAGGTTGAACCACACTTGGTCACGATGATAGGTTTTACCGAAGAATCCTTCATAGCTTTTCCGATGATTTCTTCGGAATGTCCCCGACCGTAAGCCGGTGCGGTATCTATCCAGTTGATACCCTTGTCCATTGCATGGTGGATGGTATCTATCGAAGCCTGGTCGTCTTGCGCCCCCCAGCTCATCCCGCCATGAACTCCTCCCATCGGCCAGCTTCCGAGTCCAATAACGGACAGTTCGATGTCGGTTGCACCGAGTTTTCTTTTTCTCATTTCTTTCTCCCTGTATATTTTATTGGCCTAAACCCGTTTTATTGTTTTTCGGGAGGCCTGTATTCGATCCCGATTCTCTCCCTGGCTTCGTCGACCGTAGCGATTTCTCTGCCAAGAGCAGTCGCTATATCTACAACCATTTTCACCGTATCCGAGGCGTGCTGCGCAATATCATTACGATGCGGATACAGCCAGAACTGGTCTTCGATACCGACTCTGACCAGTTCTACACCGTATAGAATTCCGATAGTTGCTACCGGCAGCCAGTTACGCCCGGCTGAGTGCAGGGCGATGAACGTGTCTTCGGGAAACGCTTCGCGGAACATCGAGATGTTATTTATTGTCTGGATATATGACCACGGATCAGACCATATCTGGTCATCATTATGCTTTCCCATCTGGATGGCTATCCAGTAGGGACGTTTCCTGGCATGCCCGTTATCGAAAAGTACTCTCCTGAACTTGGGGAAAGAGAAAGACTGCATGGAGAACATGGGTTTAATTCCATTCGATTCAAAGAAGGTAACCCCTTCCATAGCGGCGTCGGTCGACATGACGCACTTATCGGTGTAGGCAGCCTCGGTCATAATCAGGGCGGATTGCACATCACGCAGCCCGGTACCTTTTTCCTCCCCAACATTCAGATATTCCTGGGTCATCGAGATGTAGTCGACATCGCGACTCTTACTGAGGTCCATCGTCCAGCTATGGTGAGCGGAGATGAAGTCTACTTCTTTACAGGCGATATCCATAATCTCGCTGAGAAGTTCAGCGTGGCGACGGATGCCGGCGGCGCCGAACATCGGAGGTCCGGGATTGGGGTCCCTCGGGTGGGTGTGAATTACTGTCGCACCGGCTTTAACGCATTCGATGATAGCTTC
>CAZBQL010000095.1:0-11218 GCA_964493985.1 uncultured Dehalococcoidales bacterium | reverse complement strand
TTTCACCGATAGTAATTTGTAGTTCAAGTCGACGAAGACCTTCATTGAGCGTAACACCGTAATAAGAAGCGTATATCGCTGCATCATATCGAAGTGGATCGTCTTTAAATAAGTCCTGGATTAAAGCCGAATAGTCTTCTGAAGATTCACCATTTGTAATAATTTCTGTGGATTCAATATTCGCATTTGCCGTCAATCCGAATGTAAGTAGCGTGGCTATTATCATCACCACTACTAAGAAAAAAGTTAACTTATGTTTGAAACTCATTTAATTCCTCCTTTATTTAACTCTCAATTGTGCTGCTCCATAGGCACTACCTCTTTATACTTTCCTGCTGATACTCTACACCGTGAACATGAATTTAACATGAAATTAAAATGAATTTTCGATGATTTTTTATTCATCTTATATTCATCTGAATATGCTATATTCTAAGAACAATATGTAATACGGCCTGGCATTCAACAGGTGGTAAGGAGTAATAAATGCGAATTCTTATAGTAGAAGATGATCAAAAACTGGCAAATATATTGCAGAGAGGATTGACAGAGTTAGCCTATGCAGTAGATATAGCCTACGACGGAGATGAGGGTGAAGAGATGGCAAAGGCTGTTTCTTATGACCTGATAATCCTTGATATTATACTGCCAAAGAAAGATGGAATCGAAGTATGCCTCGAGTTGCGTCGGTGCAGGATAAATTCGCGTATCATCATGCTTACCAGCAGGGATACCGTTAGCGACAGAGTGAAAGGTTTGAACAGCGGCGCCGATGATTACCTCGTCAAACCTTTCGCATTCGATGAATTGGTAGCAAGGATAAGAGCTTTATTCAGGCGAGAAATCAGCGAGGGTACGAATATTATCCAGGTAGGAGATTTGAGTATAAATATCCTGACCAGGGAAGTGAAAAGAAATGATGCGAGCATTTCTCTCACTGCGAAAGAATACGGTTTGTTGGAGTATTTCTTACGAAATCCTGACTTAGTACTGAGTCGAAGAACGCTGGAAGACCATGTATGGAATTTCTCACTTGAAAGTGAATCGAATCTTATCGACGTCTATATCCGGAGGTTGCGAAACAAAATAGACCTGCAGAATGAGACCAGTCTTATTGAGACAGTACGGGGTGTGGGCTACCGACTGAGAGGATAAGGAGAACATATTTTTGAACATCAAACTGAAACTTACTATCTGGCATTTACTTATCAGTGCAATACTTATAACTCTGTTCAGTATCGCTGCCTATTTCCTTTTATCCAATGGCTTGAGAGGAAAGACAATTCATCCCTGGGATATGCGGTATGCCGAGATACAAGTAACTGCCGAAGGTCAGAGTATTATCACGGGCTTTTATAAACCTGAATTGAATCTTCCGGGTAATTCGGAGGAACCGATCGTAATGAATGAATACAGCCAAAACGACCTGCTTAAACTATCTTCCACGGAAGGTATTATTACCATCGGAGATGTTCTTATTAATGAGGCTGCGCTTGAGGACCTGTATATGTCCGAAGACTACAGCGTGTGGTTTTACACCGATATTCTGGGGAATACGACCGGTATCGTCGCCGTTACCAGATCGCCAAATGATATAGACGCAATTCTGACGACATTTACCGATGTGCTTTTAATCGTCGGTCCGGTAGCTTTACTCCTTGCCGGTTTAGTCGGATATTTATATCTGAAACGTTCCTTTCATCCGGTACAGGTAATGGCTTCAACCATAAGAGACATAGAAGAACACAATCTGGATAAAAGGCTGGAGGTACACAGCAACGATGAACTCGGATACCTGGCTTCTACGTTTAACCGTATGTTGACCCGGCTCGAAAACGCCTTTCAAAGAGAAAAGCAATTTACCGGAGATGCCTCTCATGAACTCCGTGCGCCTCTGGCTGTTATACAGGGAGAAGCTACTTTGGCACTCAGTAAAGATCGCGACGCTGATGAATATCGGAAAGCCCTTGAAAACATATACCAGCAGACTGAGGATATGTCTTCAATGTTGAGAAAGTTACTTTTCCTGGCCCGTTATGAAGATACCCGACAACTGGATTTTGAAGAGATAAATCTCAAAGTGTTATTTGATGAACTGAAAGCTGATTTAGAAATTTTGTGTGAAGATAAGTCTATCCAATGTGAGTTGCACGCTATAGATAATATGATTGTTTGGGGGCATAGGCTGAGTTTACGAGAAATGTTTTTCAATATTATAGAGAATGCTATCCGATATACACCTGATGGAGGAGAAATATCCGCTACTATGGAGCGAAAGGATAGATACGCGTGTATAGCAATAAGAGATAACGGAATTGGGATCCCGGAAGAACATCTCAGGCATATATTCGAACAGTTTTACCGGGTCGATAAGTCACCATCACGCACTGAAGGCGGAGCAGGTCTTGGTCTAGCTATATCCCGGCGTATTGCCGAGATTCACAATGGTACTATTACTGTAGAAAGTGAAGTCGATAAAGGCAGTATTTTTTATATTTATTTACCTCTCATCAAGTGAAAAGGGTATTCATCAGATGTTGAAATGAACATATATCTGAATAAACCATGTATCATAATATATGTGTGTTTACCTCATTAATTAACATTTCGCCCAAATGTTGGATAAACGCGCGTTCTGCCCTCCTCACAGTGGCCTCTCCATCAGAAAGTGAGTGTCGGTCTCACCTGTGATCTTAAAACCCAATCTCATCCAGAAAGTCTGCGCCTTTGTATTTACCCTCAAGACCTGAAGACGGACAGGAAGCTTGGACGCTTCAGCATCCTGGATTATACGAATGACGCATTCTTCACCGACCCCTCTATTTTGATATTCGGGTAGAATGTATAACTGATTAATCTTGACAAAGTCAGGTTCCCGCACGGTGGCTAGGATTCCAACGTCTTGACCGGATACTTGAACTACCCGGAAGTCTTGGGATGAAAAACGTCTTTCATGTAAACGCCGCTGCTCAGCTTCATCCCAGCCCCAGACTATCTCAACATATTCCTTAAATGCCGCCCTCTTCGTCTGGTAGGCAAATTCACTATCACTATCTGTAGCTTGTCGGAATTTCAGATTCTTCATGAGTAAAATATCCATCGAGTAATATTCTGCCCTTTTGTTGGTTGATGCTCTTATGGCATCAATTAAAAAACGCTTTTCTTATATCTAGTACGATTTCCGAAACAAGTTTAGGGTCTCTGGCAGAGTAGACTCGGGCACACTCGATCTGAATAGCCGAATCAAGCAAACCTTGGGCTTTCTTTTCCTGTAATCCAAGCAGCATACCGACATTTCTTCCCGTGTAGAGATAGTTTGTGGATATGACTGGGACGTCCACCTGTACCAGATTTGTTAAAGCTTGCCTGAATTCGTCGACATTATGCCTTCTGATTTGCTGTCCATAAAACCTTAGTCCCCTCTCATATAAACGAATGGCAAAGGCATCATCTGCAGAAAGACCATCCAGTTGTTCCGGGTCAAGAGTTTTGTGTTGATCTTGGATATTTTCGATATAGACAAGAGTCTTGCTCCGGAAGTCTTCTATAAACTCATCGGCTAATATCTGAACCTTTTCATGATATTTTGATTCAACTGCTTTTGTCACCATTTCCATCTTATTTGCGTCTGCCACGCCTAAATCGCCCAAGTTCAGCACCGCACCTAAAAAACCTGTTGCATGTACAGCTATCATGATTCGCTTTGCAGCAACAATTTTATCGTTGAAAGCGCATAAAGCCGCTACCTCCGCTGTGCCAGTATCCGTCATTACGTGAGGATCCAGTAGCGAATTATCAGGGCTTTTAGCTACCGACCCCGAATGAGGTGCAACCCACACAGTCTTTGGAATTGCATCAAAGATGTATGAATAGAAAGATTCCCAGACATAAGCTTTCTTCTGATATTCTTCTTCATTGAAGGCAGCAAATGCGATATTGGACATCCACATTGAGCCTTGATTTAATGAAGCTCTGTAAACAATGGCTTCATCAAACTCAGGTTTAGCTCTGTTGAAGTCTATTCCAAATCTGCCAACTGAGACATCTTCATCATCTGCTATACGAGACGCTTTCACAGCAATGAATCTTCGGCTACCATCGTTGGAATCGAAAACGTCGAAGTTTGGATTGGATTCGACAATCTCGAATTCTTGGAGAAATGCCGGGGTTACTCCGATATGCGCACCATGTGTATTTTCACTGACCAATGCCATAGACAAATTATACTTGGTAATCTGAATGCCGACAATAATGCGCAAGCTATTTACCCGAGTCACTAAACGCTAGATTGTTGGGTAATAATCTACTTTTTAATTAAGCGGTGTATTTTCGCACAATAAACTGATTGGAAGATACTGCATGAAATGAAAGACTTCTATTTCTCAGAGATCATTTTTATATAAGTTGATGATTGAATTTTGGTTTAAATCGTAATATCCAATGAAGCTAAGGAACGGTAATATCAAATTCGGTAAGAATTTCCTTTATTTTCTGAGTATCTTTATTGGCACCAATTATTCCTTCCCATTTCTGACCATTAAGAACTATTTCAGGACTTAAAAACAAGCATACATAGTCTTGTTTTCCTTCTTCAGATGATTCGATACTAATACCGACCGCTTCTGTTTGGCTCCATCGTCCTGTCAAGGGAATCAAGCAATGAGTAATCTGAATAGGGATTTGAAGAGTTAAAGTAGGACCACCTCCTAATAATATAGGCACCTCCATTGACTTACTGTATACTAGCTCAATAGCCGTTTCTTCATTTTTTACTTTTTCTGGTTTGGGAAAGTCATTAATCAACTCGGAATCATAAAAGATAGATTCAGCGGAAATAAGCAATTCTTCACAAGCTATTTGTAATTTTTTATAATACGGCGAGTCTGAATTCAGGATATTTTTTTCTCCATCTTCATATACTATTATCTGAGCTTCACCAAGTGTTTTTGCACAACCAGTTAACAATAGAATTCCTATGATGAAAAAACTTACCATGAATAACGATAAGGTGCAGCTTTTCTTCTTCATGATTTATTCCTCTCTTATCACAAAATAGATTTGGTTACAGAGACTTTGGGTATTACATATATAGCCAATTATTATCTGTTAATAGTGTTATAATATTATTCATAACAATTCAATTATGGGATATAAACATGTGTTAAACTTTGTTTGTGCCGTTCTAGAACTTCATTCGTATGGATTATTGTTAGGAGGAAGATTTCATAAACCTCACTCCTATTTTTTTCAAATTGCTATTTACTTTCTCTCAGTTTATTTCTGGAGTAGTTTTTATTCGTAACTTGGTAAGCTGAATTCACTTCCATCCCATTGATAGATACACTGTATCCAGATTTCATCTACCTCTTTGCTAGTCTTTTCTGACCATACATCCCCTATATTTGCTTTATGATACACTGTACTCATTAAGGGAACTACGGTATTGCCACCATTTTCAATATACCCGATATGGTCTACATAGACTTGTGCGCCGGATATGAGATCTTGAGTAAGTTCATCGATAATAGAAAAGCTTATCTGCCTGAAAGTGACGGTCAGATTATACGAAATACCATCAATGTTAGTAGAGAGTTTCGGTCCGTAAAGTCCGGAGCCTTCTTTATAGTAAGCCCTGTGGTAAACGGTACTGTTAAGCGGAACCGCTACTGTCTCACCATTTGCCTTATAGCCGACATGATCAAGGTAAACCCTCTCATCTCCGGTTCCGTTAAGAGTCCCATTCTGGTCTTCGAAATCCATGATTATGGTATGGTACATCACGGTCAGATTATCCGAAGTACCATCAATGTTAGTAGAGAGTTTCGGTCCGTAAAGTCCGGACCCTTCCTTGTAGTAAGCCCTGTGGTAAACAGTACTGTCAAGCGGCACCGCCACCGTCTCACCAATCGCCTTGTAGCCAACATGATCAAGGTATACTCTCTCATCTCCGGTTCCGTTAAGAGTCCCATTCTGGTCTTCGAAATCCATGATTATGGTATGGTACATCACGGTCAGATTATCCGAAGTACCATCAATGTTAGTAGAGAGTTTCGGTCCGTAAAGTCCGGACCCTTCCTTGTAGTAAGCCCTGTGGTAAACAGTACTGTCAAGCGGCACCGCCACCGTCTCACCAATCGCCTTGTAGCCAACATGATCAAGGTATACTCTCTCATCTCCGGTTCCGTTAAGAGTCCCATTCTGGTCTTCGAAATCCATGATTATGGTATGGTACATCACGGTCAGATTATCCGAAGTACCATCAATGTTAGTAGAGAGTTTCGGTCCGTAAAGTCCGGACCCTTCCTTGTAGTAAGCCCTGTGGTAAACAGTACTGTCAAGCGGCACCGCCACCGTCTCACCAATCGCCTTGTAGCCGACATGATCAAGGTATACTCTCTCATCTCCGGTTCCATTAAGAGTCCCATTCTGGTCTTCGATGTCCATGGTTATGGTATAGAAAGGAACATCGATAGTAATGTTGGTATTACATACCTGAGACAACTTCGGTCCGTAAAGTCCACTGCCTTGTGCATAGTATGCCCGGTAATATACAGTAGTGCTAGGTTCTACAGTTATTTGCTCTCCATTAGTCTTCCAGCCGTAGTTGTCGATATATACCCGTTCGTCACCGTTTCCGGTAAGATCACCATTCTGGTCGATGAAATTGAAGGTTACTAGGCACTCTGTACTTTCAGTGATTATCGCGGTAGTAGTTGCTATTGAAGTTGCATTTCCGTTATCGGTCACTTTAAGTCTGATATCCCCTGAATAAATTTCGGTCCAGGTATATTCCACTACCTCACCGGCAGCATCGTAAAATTCTCCATCATCATCCAGGTCCCACTCATAATCGATGATGGTACCGTCCTGGTCGACTGAGTTGCTACCATCTAATATCACCGATATACCAACGGTACCCGAATAAGGACCTCCAGCATTAGCTACTGGGGGTTGATTCCCGAATTGCATGTAGTTATATGCGGCTGTAGTGTACGCATCAGAGATGTGAAACGGTAGTTTTGTGTCTAGTGTATTGTCTACAAAAAGATCCTTGATAATGTATGGACCATCAACTTGATGGTCGTATATTGCTTCCCCACTGAAATCAAGATGTACAACCTGGGGCTGACCAGCACTGATTTCCGTTTCACAGTTTGCCCAGTCGATCACTTCTCCGTTGATGTCAACTAGGCTTGACCATATGGTATAAGAGCTGGTTACGGCCGTTTCTACCTCAAAATCCAGTATAAGGTAATCCACAATATCATCACCATCGATATCCGTTCCATAATCTGAGTAGTTGCTTGTTTGGACACTCAATACCGAAGGTTCTTGGAAATCGGTATAGGTATAATTCGATGTAGTATATGCATCCGGAATGAAATTAACTACGTCGTTATCACTTAGCATCAGGTACTTCAGGTAATAAGGCCCATCGACTTTGTTTTGGTAAATAGCGTAACCATTGAAATCCAGAGTCATAGTTCTGGATCCAACCTCCAGGTATTCTGAAGTATCGGTAACAGTAATGGGGTTTTCATTAACGTCATACAACCAACCGCTTAAAGAGTAATTACCTGGAGTAGTTATATCAATTCCTGTTTCAATTCTCAGATAATTATATTGACCATCTCCATCGGTATCGATACCACTGTCTGAGAAAATACCGTTGAACTGCTCTGTCGGACCCTCGAAGTCCGTGGCAAGATATGATGAAGTGACTCCTTCCCGGTAACCGATGCTACTTTGGTTCTCATCATGCAAACTTACGGTGTATAAATAAGGTCCATCAATTTCGGATAAAGCGAGTTCTAACCCATCGAAATCCAGTTCGATCACCTCGGGGCCTTCTAGGTGAAAGATATCAGCTTCTCTGGATATCAGCTGACCCTCACCCGAATACAGGTTTGATTCTAGAACATAGTCCGCAGCTTTCGTTACTGTGGTATTAACCGCAATGGTTAAGTAATCAAATTGCGAGTTTTCATTTATATCCTTTCCGTAGTCCATTACTGTCTGAATTCTTGCAGTTATCTCGCCGAATTCAGAATGGTAATATGAAGTAGAGTTAAAGGATTGATAATCAATGACAAAGCCATTTTCATCAAGGATAGCCAAATCTGCAGTATAGATGCCATCTTTTCCGGATTGATATATATCTTCACCACTGAATACTATCGCTAATGTTGTTAATCCCACTTCTGAAGTCGGTAAAGGATACGAGGGAAAAACCACCTCATCACTCCTGCTTCTCATAGTAATTTCGGTTTCAGCTGATCTGAGGAATCCAACTACCGAATAGTTCCCAGAATTTAATATTTCTATCTCTGAGTCAACAGTTAGTGAATTGTATATTCCGTCTCCATCATTATCTACACAATAAAAATTAGAGTTTCCAGTCAATACAGCCCCATAGTTAGGACTACCATTCTGTGAGTATGAAGGACTGTGGTATTCGAAATCTCCCCAGGGATATTCTCCTGACATTTGATAGATAAGGTAAATTTTATGACCATCCGTTAAGTCAATACATATACGTTCATTCTCTAAATACCAGCTACCTATAATATCCCATTCTATATATTCTCTATCATTATCATACTCTTTTCCAAATGTTGGATCGTAATATTTTGTCCAGAACCAAGCCCCTGTTTGACCTAATTGGTGCATATCAAAATACCATCTATCAACAGGCGTGTTTGCTTGATGAGCATTACCTTTTTGAGAATCAAGCGCTATTGTGTCAATCTTAGTAATAAAACCTATATTGTATTGTCCGAAGTTCCGAGTCTCATCTCCTGCTTTGCCATCTACGCCTAGAATCCTGACTAGTCCTTCCCAAACATCTGAAAATGATACACAATCACCACAAATAACTGCGGGATCCTCTATTAATTCCGGCCATCTTCCAAACTGTGATTCCGTACATTTGTATGGGTAATAACCATATAACCATCCTGAATTGTAAATCGCTTGATTAATATTTGTGGCAACCTCTTCTTCATTGGTTGCACCTTTTGCCCACTCTGTAGCGACTATTAAATAATGTTCGTCAATAGCTTTTGCTGTGCCCGGATCTTCATATTTTGGGCCTTCATATGTAATATATAAATCATGTTTCATAATCTGTGTGTCGGCTGTATTACCTTCATCATCGTAAATTTTAATCATTATTTCTAATTCGTATTTTCCTATTTTCTGTGGAAGATCCACTTGGAACTTACCGTCCCATCCGGTGAATTCTCCGGTACCATTCTTGTTCGTATCAACTATTTTCCATTTGTATTCACAGGTCGGCTCCCATGAAGGTGTGGATCCAGTTGGTTCTGTTGTTACTTCGATCTTAAATGAGCCCTCATAAGGAATTCCTAGAAACCTGTTTCTCATATGGTCAGCTATTGGCTTACAATCGCTGGTGTTATCCGATGTCCAGATAGGACCTACAACTCCTAGTATATGGATGTCATCAACAGCTTCAAGACTGGCTAACTTTACCTCAGATGGTGGTGTCGTTCCCTGTAAAAAGAAAGGATAACCATCGTTAGTCACACCATCTATATCCCAGATTGTATCGAAATCCCAGCCGGCATCAGTAAAGGTACTCTCAGTTTTCATTTCGGCAGTTGTCTTGCCTGTACCGCCATCACTGGTAGACTGTTGAGAAGTCTCCATATCCCAGAAACAATCGGTTAATAAGCCGCCATCATTCATACCGCAGAATCCTCCAACATAGTCCATTCCGCCCATAGCAAAGATGTTTCCCGTAGAGTAGCAGTTGTCGATAGCAGAGTCATTTAAGCCGAGAAATCCTCCAACTGTTCCAGATGGGCCTGTTGTCTCTACAAGGATATTTATATCCCCTCTGGCGTAGCAATTTTCAAACACAGGATCATCGATGATGTTATAAGCAGTTCCTGCAAAACCTCCAGTTAAACATATATGATCTACATCATTGCCAGTTATGGTGATATCCCCGGTAGCGTAACAATCCGAAAAACCTTTCCCACCTGCCTCTCCGATGAATCCACCGATCTCACCAGCACATTCCGAGATGATGGCAGTGATATCTCCAGTGGAATAACTCGATATAGCACCCCCCCATCCCAGACCAATAAGACCTCCAATTGACGTTATATCAGAACCATTAACAGTTATATGACAAGATGACCAGCTATTTTCAATGGTTAACCCACATTGGCCGATTAAGCCCCCAACTCCTCCCCCCAGTGTTTTAATACTACCAGTTGACCAGCAGTTTGAAATATGATCGTCTTCAGAATACTCGGGCGGGTCCGGTGACTCACAGAAACCTATAATAGCACCCACCAAATATTCTCCTGAAACATTACAGCTCTCTAAGCCTACATTTTTTAAACCTTTCCCAAACCACCCGTAACCAAACAAACCAATATTACGGTCTGTAGGTCTGTTTATAAACAGATTGGTAATCTTGTATCCTTTTCCATCAAAGCTACCAGAGAAAGCTAACTCAGGATGTTGAATCTGATATTTACCGATAGGATCAAAACCAAGACCACCATTCCAGTCACTTGTTGCAGAAGCATCGATATCATTTCCCAGCTCATAGTATGCATTCAAATCAAGCTCCATTGCCTGTAGTTCATATACATCAGTGATGATATACGGGTCTTCAGGAGTGCCACTACCGGACATTGCCTGAGCAGGATTTTTAGGCAAGATTACATTTACTCCCAGTACCAGGGATATAACTAGTACAGAAACAATTAATGCATGAAATACGACTTTCATTTTTCCCTCCAAACACATATGTGTTTCGTAAAAGATAAGCCTACACATACATAAATGAATAGTTCTTATTTGAAGGTAGTATATGTATCGCTTGTGACGAAGTCAATATATTTTTTCAAAAAGTTATTAAAAAATTTCCAGTCGATTGTTGATGGATAAACTTCTATATACGGGTTTACATCAGTTATTGAAAAAAGACAAAATGCTGCAATAATCAATCGATTTCTAAATGATATCTCCATATGTTATATCAGAGATATATATTTATATATTACTGATATGTAAGGTCAAAATATCCTAACCAGATAGAAATTTATCATTTTAAAAAAATTTATCTCACTAATATTGCATTTCTCCGGATTTTAAGAGAACCGTTGATATAGTTTGTACTTCTTGTTATGCTTCATGACTTAATCTTGAATTGAATCTGGTTGAACAAAACCGAGAA
>CAZBQL010000094.1:0-11307 GCA_964493985.1 uncultured Dehalococcoidales bacterium | reverse complement strand
AATACATGGAATGTAACACCACAATCCTTTGCTTACGGTGATTGGACTGCCGCACAGCTTACTACCGTAGAAGAAAACTAATAACAATTTGACAGGTAAGTAGTTGAGAGAGATAATTAACATGACTGTGAATATATGATATACTCTCAACTACTTACTTAATATAAACAATAATTTCTTATAAGTATAAAGTCTCGACGATGAATAGATGTATCACTTTTATTTTATTTTTTATTTTACTGCTTCTTACCAGTTGTAACATCGGTGGCATAACAGGGACTCCACCCGACTACTCGATTAATCATCCCGTCATTATCACCGATAAATCAGGAAACACCTTTACTGCTTATCAAATAAATTATGGCAACGGTGACCGAAGAACTTATGTTCAAAGACTTGGAAAACGCGGTGAAAAGTTATGGGAAAACCGGGGTTTCGAATTAACTTCTGACATAGGCAGTTTTTTAGGGAACGGTGAATATGATTTCGGCACGATGAGAGCGGATAATGAAGGGAATATTATCGTCGTCTACCCTTCGGGAAACAGCGTCGAATTAATTAAACTTAACATGCATGGAGAATCTGTATTTCCTCCCGTTAAAATATACGCAAATACCAAAGTGAAAAGGTCTCTTAAAGTAATCGATAATAATTATGGCGGCGTTATCATAGCATGGATTTCTGATAATACCAGTATAAATATAACAAACATAGACAATGACGGCACTGAAATCTGGCAGAAGACAATATCTACTCCAAATATTGACCAATTCGATATGATATTTGATTCTTACGGTAGTGCTTTTATTCTATGGAAAGATAACCCGCCGTATAGCGAAGGCAGGCTATTTCTGGAAAAGGTAGATTCAACCGGGACTATGTGGACGCATACTAATTTATTGATATCTGATGTAACCACCGAAGGCTCGATAATTGACAGAATTACCGGTGATGGCAATGGCGGGGTTATTGCTGTCTGGGTAGCGGACCAAAAACTCTTTGTTCAGCATATTGACATGGACGGTCAACTCTTATGGAATGAGGGGCTAGTACTGGCTAATACACACTCAGATCCTCGAATAATCCGTAATAATTCCGGATATTTGATTTTCTGGCGAGATGGTAAATCTATTCAAATCCAGAGCATTGATTCAAATGGAAACACACTTTGGAAAGATGGCAGTATCGTTCAAACTGTTATTAGTGAAAAACGCCAGGTGTATTTTTACCCGACAAACGGTGATGACCTTGATGTA
This sequence comes from uncultured Dehalococcoidales bacterium, assembly GCA_964493985.1. Lineage (GTDB taxonomy): Bacteria > Chloroflexota > Dehalococcoidia > Dehalococcoidales > UBA2162 > MGML01. The sequence goes on along the minus strand of CAZBQL010000094.1, from coordinate 10,051 downwards.
GTCGCGTTTGTTTGGAATTGCACGGAAAAAGATATCCAGGTATTGCGTATGCAATGCCTTGATTCCTCAGGAAATAGACTTTGGGATAATGAAGGTATCGTTGTGTCGTCTACCCCTGTATACTGGGCAGGATATGCTTCTCCTGCACGTATTACTCCCGATGACAATGGAGGATTTTTCATATCCTGGGTCTCAGGGAAACATATCCAGGGTGAAACCTCATCCCATATTCAAAGGATAAGTGCCAATGGATCGATATTATGGGGAGAAGAAGGAATCAAACTGGATGAATAATTCATCTAATATAACGTGTGTAACGCTGGCTGTATTATGAATTACAAACAAAAAACAATTTCAGTTATTATACCCGTTTTTCTCTTATTCTTTGCGGGAATATCATGTGCCAAAAAAGTAGACAGTCAACCAGATAATAAAGTGCCGGATTCGGAAATGTATCATATAGTGTTTTCACTTGACTGGTTGTTGGCAAATGATGCGGAGCCTGGTCCGTCAACTGTCAACATCACGTTTCCTGAATCATGGCTTGATGATTCTCCGGAAATAAGGTCGGATGACAGCCCAGTCTATCTTGATATACCCAAAAAGCTGTTGAATGATAATAATTCAAGTAACGATCCTGATTTCGTAACAGTTGTATTTCCGAACAGGTACTTTGAAGGTATTCCTGAGCAGCAGGCCCAGGTTTCCGTGTCTACACCTCAACTTTTTATTGATCCTCCTGAACTGCATTTTTATACCAGGCCCGGTGAAAATCCACCTGATGAAATAATCCGGCTTTATTCCCGGTACGGTCCGGTCGACTGGACATTAACCGCAGAGATCCCATGGTTTACCCTCTCTCAAAGTAAGGGCACAGCCCGCAGTTTAGCTGAGCAACCTAGAACAACAGTGACCATCGGCATCGGTATTTCAAACTTAAAAGCAGGAACTTACACTACTACGCTAATGCTGACTGCGGAACAAATTTCCTACAGGCGGGAAATACCGGTTGATGTATTCATTACGGAAGCCAGGGCAGGTCAGATACTCGATATCCCAGTCAATGCAAAGTTAGACGACATTTCGCAGGATATTAATCTTGAAGTGGATGAAATCAAATATGCGTCTTTAGAAAGAAATGTAGAAAGTATGCAAGGTCCGAATGATATTTTTTACAGCACCGGCGATATGTGTATTTTGGTCACAGGTAAAGTGAAAAATGAGACCGATCAAGGTGTATCGGTTAATTTACGTGCTGAAGGACATGATATGAACGGAAATACAACTTCATGGTCCGTGCAGGTAGATCCTTATCCGATACCGGGAGCTGGTATCAGCATCATAGATATACCCCCACGCTCCATTGCTGATTTCAAGCTTTACTTGAGCTTTGCGGAGAATGTAGCAGTAATCAATATATTAGCCAGCGACTGAAGGCTTCCCCTGTTCCATCAGCAAGTATGCCTTCCTTGTCTTTCAACGCACAGCAATGTACTAACTCTGCGTGCCTTAATAAGATAAAATGCGTTTACCCTTAACTTGAGAGACTCACTCCTGTGTTCCGTACGATCAAATAGCTTGTTAACTCCCTCTATTCCTTAATATTTCTCTGGTGTATAATACTCTACGGATATACGTTCATAATAGAATAAATATTAACTGAGATTATTGGTTATTGACAACATGTAAAATGAAATGGTAAAAAAGGAAATGCAAAAGTTAATTCATATCAGCATAATAGTAATTCTCTTGGCGATTAGTGTGTTTGGAGTTGGGTGCGATAATTCCGATACTCCTGCAGACCTAAAATCTCCGGAGTCTGTTGTCGAAGCTGGATGCGAATGGTCTGAAACCCTTCCGGAATCACGGCCTTTCGATTTCAATCTTATTTTCAAATATGGCTATGGTACTATCAATAATAGAAACGTACTGAATACGTTCAACGGGACTTATACAAAGGATCTGGGAAGAGACCCATCCGTTACCATAGACTTCAGTTTGTCTGATGAAGACATGGACAGGATCTATCAGAAGATGTTAGAAATGAATTTCTTCTGTTATCCTGACGAATTCGTTGTTCCTGTACCAGAAGGTGTGCTTGTCAGTGCGACATCTGATTATCAAGGATATTACTTCAGGGTAGAATGTAACCACAAGGTAAAGGTATTGCGTTGGGAGGATTACATATTAAACGAGAATGACGATGCCAAGAATTTAAGAAGGGTTATCAGCCTTATCAGGAGTATCATCCGATCCAAAGATGAGTACTGGGAGTTACCGTCGCCTGAAGGACTTAGAATATAAATATATCACAGGACTTTCACTGCTGACGAAGCACTGGCAAGCTAAGCAATCGCCAGCCCTTCTGCTGTGGTGTAAGTAATCGGGTCTTACCTTCGAATCATTGCCCGGTGTCAAATGATATGATATACTTTATGCTAGTTTATCAGGAGAAAGGGGTATTAATTTGCCAGAAACCGTCTCAGTAAAACAGCTTCTGGAGGCCGGGGCTCATTTCGGACATCAGACAAGCCGGTGGCACCCCCGCATGAAGAAGTATATCTTCACCAAACGCGAGGGAATTCATATTATCGACCTTGAACAGACAACAACCATGCTGGCTAAAGCATGCGAGTTCATTACCCAGGTTGTGGCTGATGGAGGAAAGGTACTCTTCGTCGGTACCAAGAAGCAGGCCCAGGAAGCAATAGAAGAAGCAGCAACACGCTGCAACATGTATTATGTAAATCAAAGGTGGATCGGGGGAGTACTTACCAATTTCGCTACCATCCAGGCAAGGATCGACTACCTGGTGAGGCTGGAAGACCAGCAAGCCAGGGGTGAGTTCAGCCGTCTTCCTAAAAAGGAAGCCTTGAAACTTGAAAAGGAAATCGCCAAGCTCAACAAGCAGATGGGCGGTTTCAAAGAAATGACAACACTGCCGGCAGCCCTGTTTATCGTGGACCCCCCGAAAGAGAAAATCGCTCTGGCTGAAGCTAAACGGATGGGAATTCCCGTCGTTGCCATCGCCGACACCAGCTGCAATCCGGATGAAATCGACTACCCTATTCCGGCAAATGACGACGCTATCAGGGCTATCAGACTGATCTGCAATAAGATAGCCGACGCAGTACTCGAAGGCACTCCCGGCCAGGAAATGGTACAGTCTGAAGAAGTACAGAGTCCCGGAGACACGGTTGAAACCGAAGCTGCAGAAGAAGATGAAACTCTGGTCCTGACCCCGGATGACGAGTAAACCAAGGAGGAAAGTTTGAGTATCTCTACCGAAAAACTCAAGGAACTCAGAGAGCAATCCGGAGCGGGTATCATGGCCTGTCGAAATGCCTATATAGAGGCAGGCGAAGACATGAATAAAGCTCTGGAAATACTCAAAGAGCAGAATTTATATATAGCCGAAAAGAAAAAGGAGCGTTCCACTTCCCAGGGACTGGTGGAAGCTTACATTCACGGCGGCGGACGTATAGGCGCCATGATAGAATTGAATTGTGAGACCGATTTCGTCGCCCGTACCGACGAATTTAAAGAACTCGCCCACCTGCTGGCAATGCAGGTCGCAGCGATGGACCCCCTGTACATCTCTCAGGACGGAGTCCCCGAAGATGCGGAACTCGAGAGAAGCGTTGAAGAAATTTGCCTCTTAACCCAGGCCTGTATCAAGGACCCTGCCGTTACTATTCAGGACCTGATTACGGAAACTATCGGTAAAGTGGGAGAAAATATCAGAGTTAGCAAAATTGCCAGGTTCGAGCTAGGATTATAGTAATACTGCTAAGAAGGCGTTAGCATATGGCTATTACCAAGTACAAGCGTGTCTTACTTAAGCTCAGCGGTGAGGCTTTTAGCGGTGATTCGAACTTCGGTATTGATATTCCCACATTAAGAAAAGCCGCCATCCAGATTAAGCACGTGATGGAAATGGGTGTTAACGTAGCTATTGTGGTAGGCGGCGGTAACATATGGCGCGGTGCCCAGGCGGAAAAAGACGGCATCGACCGGGTAACCGCAGACTACGCCGGAATGCTGGCCACAGTGATAAATGCTCTCGCTCTTCAGGATATACTCGAACGGGAGGGAGTGATTACCAGGACCCAGACCGCCATCGATATCCAGCAGGTTGCCGAACCATATATCAGGCGAAGGGCTATACGCCACCTGGAGAAGAACAGACTGGTCATCTTTGCTGCGGGTACCGGTAATCCTTATATGACAACCGATACGGCGGCTGCTCTCAGGGCTATCGAAATCGAAGCTGAAGTCCTATTAAAGGCTACGCATGACGTCGATGGCATCTATGATGCTGACCCGCTGAAGAATCCTGACGCCAAGAAATTCGACAAACTGACCCACCTTGAAGCTCTAAACAGGCGTTTAGAAGTAATGGACGCCACAGCTCTTTCGCTGTGCCTGGAAAATAAACTACCGATAATCGTATTCGACCTTCATGAAGAACGTAGCCTTGAAAGGGCTGTTATGGGAGAGCCTATCGGCACAATAGTGATAAGCGAGCAATAGTGAAAAGCGAGAAAGAAGATGTCTAGCGATACACTGAAAAACATTGAAGGAAAAATGCACAAGGCCAGTGATGGTCTGGTAAAAGACCTTGCTACCATCCGCACCGGCAGGGCCAGTCCGCATATTCTGGATAATATTATGGTAGATTATGCCGGTGTGTCGACACCGCTTAGCCATTTAGCGGGAATATCTGTTCCGGATGCCCGGCTTCTCGTGATCCAGCCCTGGGATAGAAACAGCATCCGGGAAATAGAGAAAGCCATTCTATCATCGGACCTGGGACTAAATCCGAACAGCGACGGCAAGGTGATCAGGATAACTATCCCTCCTCTTTCCGAGGAACGCAGGCAGGAGCTGGTCAAGGTAGTGCACAAACGGGTGGAAGAAAGAAAAGTAACCATAAGAAACCTGAGGCGGGACGCTTTAAACGAACTGAAAGAGTTGGAAAAGAATAAAGACATATCTCAGGATGAAAACAAGCGCGCCCAGGACCAGCTCCAGCAGCTTACCGACGGTTTCATTGCGGCCGTTGAAAAAACAGGCCAGGACAAGGAAGAAGAGCTCAAACAGGTTTAATCCACCAGAGCGGAGTAGAAATTATGACGGCTTCCTCATCATCTACACCCGGTAACCATTCTCTACTCCCTGCTCACATCGCCATAGTACCGGACGGTAACGGCAGATGGGCTGAAAAACGTGGTTTACCCCGACTCGAAGGTCACCGGGAAGGCATGGAAAACATGTACCGCCTGGTAGGATATGTGGATGAATATCATATACCCTTCCTTACACTGTACGGATTCTCCACGGAAAACTGGAGTCGACCCGAAGAAGAAGTATTCGGACTGTTTTCCTCACTTACCGAATTCATCAAGAGGACCGCGCCCGATGTTCACCGCCGCGGTATCAGGATAAACCACATCGGCAGACTTTCCGAGCTTCCGGAAGAACTCCGGCAGTCCATAAACGATGCGGTAGAACTAACGAAAAATAATACCGGCATGACCCTGAACGTAGCGTTTAACTACGGCGGCCGTGCGGAAATTACCGACGCCGTACGCCGTATTATCGATGACGGCATTCCTTCGGAGAAAATAACCGAGGACTTGATTGAGAATTACCTTTACACAGCCGGGATGCCGGGTGTCGACCTCCTGATACGTACCAGTGACGAACGACGACTTAGTAATTTCCTTATCTGGCAGACTTCCTATAGTGAATATTACTTCACTAAGGTACTCTGGCCTGATTTCCAAAAAAAGGATATCGATAAAGCCCTGGAGTTTTACAGGCGAAGAAAAAGACGTTTCGGCGGGTTATAGAACTGCGTTCATTATTATGCTGAAAAAACGAGTCATAACTGCAATCTGTGGTATCCCGGTACTGGTTGCTGCTATATGGTTCGAGGATTTTTTACCGTGGTTCACCATACTGATTGCACTGCTGGGAGTGCTGGCATCCCTGGAATTTTCACGCCTGGTAAACACTTCCAGGGCACAAACCTTCGTGTTCTACGGGGCATGCATGACTGTCCTCTATATACTGCTCCGGGATGTGAACCTGCTTGAGATAATCGATAATGCTTTCAGCAAAGCCTATATTCCTCTTATACTGCTGGCAGCCCTGGTCTTGCCTTTACTGTGGTCATGGCTCCCTGTCCGGCACAGGAGTGAAGGTTCAGCCTGGAAAGGCGGTGTATGGACGATTATCGGGATTATTTACCTGGGCTGGACGCTTGGCCACCTGGTAGCGCTTAGAGGTTTAGTAGACGGAAGGAACTGGGTGTTCCTGGCGCTTTTTGTCACTTTCACCTATGATACGGCAGCTTATTTTACAGGAAGGACCATCGGCAGACACAAGATGGCGCCACGCATAAGTCCGGGTAAAACATGGGAAGGAGCGGCAGGTGGACTCATTGGGGCCATCCTGGTCAGTCTGTTCTTCACCCTGGATACGCCATTAGGACTGCCGATAAACTGGGGGGATGCTCTCGTCCTCGGACTGCTGATTAGTTTCTTCGGTCAGGCAGGCGACCTCCTGGAATCGGCCTTCAAGCGTTATACCAGTGTGAAAGATTCCGGAAAGGCCCTTCCCGGTCACGGTGGTTTCCTGGACAGGCTGGACAGCATTGTCTTTAGCGGCCTGGTAGTATACTATTATGTTATATGGGTGATTCAGTAAAGAAAATAGCCGTCCTTGGTTCTACGGGTTCGATCGGACGGCAGACTCTCGAGGTGGTGCGTGCCCTTCCCAACCGTTTCAAGATTATCGCACTGGCCGCCGGAAATAATACCAGTCTCCTTGCAGAACAGATAAGTGAATTCAAACCAGAAGTTGTATTTTGCCAGGGAGATAAAACACCCCTCGATACGACCGGTATCGACTACGAATTCCTCACGTTGGAAGAAATTGCCTGTCATCCGGATGTAGACATCGTTGTTGCCGGTACTTCAGGTAAAGTTGGCTTGAAGGCAACTCTCTCCGCCGTGAAAGCAGGGAAAACGATAGCCCTGGCCAACAAGGAATCGCTGGTAATGATAGGTGAAATTATTACAGCCGAAGCCAAACGCAGTAACGCCGCTATCCTGCCGGTAGACAGCGAACACAGCGCTATCTGGCAGTGCCTTAGAGGTGAAACCCAACCGGAGCGAATTATTCTTACAGCATCCGGTGGACCGTTCAGGGGGTACACTCGTAACGAACTCGAAAAGGTGACTGCAGAACAGGCGCTTAGACATCCTTCCTGGCAAATGGGCGAAAAAATTACGATAGATAGTGCCACACTGATGAACAAAGGTCTGGAGATTATCGAAGCCCGTTGGCTCTTCGATATGCCTGTAGACAAAATTAGCGTCGTCATTCATCCCCAGAGTATAATACACTCAATGGTTGAATTCGCAGACGGGTCTACTAAAGCTCAGCTAAGCTACCCGGATATGCGTATGCCGATCCAGTACGCTCTAACGTATCCGGACCGTCTTCAGAACGAAACCTTATACAAAATGGACTGGGACAATATGCAGGACTTTACTTTCGAGAAGCCTGATTACGATATGTTCCCCTGCCTGGACCTGGCGATGGAAGCCATCAGGAAGGGAGGGACATACACGGCGGCGTTATGCGCTGCGGATGAAGCCGTAGTCGAGTTATTCCTCAAGGATCAAATAGGCTTCATGGATATCCCTCGATTTATAAAACAGGTACTAGACGAGCACAGATCAGTAACCGGTCCTTCGCTGGATGATATCCTTGAAGTCGATATTCAGGTGCGGAAAAGAGTTATACAAATGGCAGGTGTTAGCGGCTGATGGATGTAGTGGTCTCGATATTTACCTTCCTGGTCATTATCATCGTACTGATTCTAGCCCATGAGATAGGCCACCTGGTTGCGGCAAAATCGACCGGTATTACCGTGGAAGAATTCGGCCTGTTCTATCCCCCGCGCCTGGCTTCTTTCAAATGGCGGGGAACGCTTTATTCTATCAATGCCATCCCCCTGGGCGGATTCTGTAAAATGGCGGGAGAGGAAGACCCGGATGTACCGGGAAGTCTCGCCAGCAAAGGCACCGCGGTCAAACTGCTGACACTTAGCGCGGGTTCCCTGATGAATTTCCTTCTCCCGATACTGCTTTTCGCGATTGCATATATGATACCGCATAACGAGGTAACTGCGGGCAGTGTCAAAATCCTGGAGGTATCGGAGGGTTCTCCGGCCGCTTTAGCTGGAATACTGCCCGGGGACACAATTATCAGTGTCGACGGAAAGGATGTTTTAAGCAGTAATGACGTTAGCCGTTATATCCAGATGAACCTTGGGACCGACCTAAAGATGACCGTCCTTCACGAAAACGGGATTACGGAGACTGTTTCCCTGGTCCCGCGGTGGAAACCTCCTGAAGGCGAAGGCTCCGTCGGAATAATGCCGAGTACCGAAAACGCTGTTATCGATGAGGTGAGTTATCCCTTCTGGGTAGCTATTCCGAAGGGATTCAGTTCCTGTTTCGAAACGTTCGTATTGTTCAAGAACGGGATAATCGGTATGATTATCGGCGCTATACCTTTCCAGGTCGCCGGTCCCGTAGGCATTGCGTCGGTAACCGGTGAAATTGCCCGGGCAGGAATGAGTCCGCTACTGGAGTTTGCCGCCTTTCTCAGCATGAATCTTGCCATAGTAAACCTGTTCCCCCTGCCGGCGCTGGACGGCGGACGGATAGCATTCGTCCTTCTCCAGTGGGTCCGCAGGGGAAAACGTATATCGCCAAAAACGGAGGGATGGGTACACGCTATCGGCTTCGCTCTATTGATGATATTTTTCCTGGCTATTACTTTCCAGGATATCCTCCGGATTATCCGGGGCGATAGCCTGCTGCCATAAAAAATCTTATTCTGGGGAAGCTCGGTGAAGCTGGGCTGACGCAGAATAACACTTATAGGGCAACAACTCAGAAATACCATTTCTACTCGGGGAGTAGAAGAGGGGTCATACCCCTCTTTATAAAAACCTCCCCCTTCCCCTTGACAAGGGGAAGGGGGATAAAGGGGAATAGGGTCAAACAAATATGAATCCACGCAGAAAATCGATACCTATTCAGATAGGTAATGTAACGATCGGCGGCAATGCCCCGATTGTCGTCCAGTCGATGACTAACACCGATACTCGTGATGTTATGTCAACGATCAACCAGATCAGGGAACTGGAAGAATATGACTGCGAGATAATCCGGGTCGCCGTGCCTGATATGCAGGCGGCAGAAGCGCTTAAATCTATTAAAAAAGGGATCTCCATACCCCTGATCGCAGATATACATTTCGATTACCGGCTGGCGCTGGCTGCGCTTGAAGCCGGAGTGGATGGCCTGCGACTGAACCCGGGAAATATCGGTGAACCGGAAAATGTGAAAGCGGTTGTAAAAGCCGCCGCTGAGAGAAGCGTGCCTATCCGCATCGGCGTAAATGCCGGAAGCCTGCCGAAAAAAGCCACTCCCGGACTTACCGTACCGCAGCGTATGGTAGAAGCGGCGATGGAACACATCGAAATACTTGAAAGCCTTGATTTCGGTCTGATAAAGGTTTCCCTGAAAGCGTTTGATGTACCCGCAACCATCGAAGCCTACCGGGAGATCGCTGAGAAAATCCCCTACCCTCTGCATATCGGCATCACCGAAGCCGGACTGCCCCGAACAGGTGTGATCCGCAGCGCGGCAGGCATCAGCACCCTGCTTTACCTGGGTATCGGCGATACAATCCGCGTGTCCCTGACCACCCACCCGCGTGAGGAAGTGATCGCCGGATACGAGATACTGAAAAGCCTGGACCTCCGGCAGCACGGTCCGGTGCTGGTAAGCTGTCCAACCTGCGGCCGTACCGAGGTTGAACTTGTCAGGATAGCCGAAGCGGTTGAAAAAGAACTCCTGAAAATAGATAAACCGGTCAAGGTAGCCGTAATGGGCTGCATCGTCAACGGGCCGGGTGAAGCCAAAGATGCCGATGTCGGCATCGCATGCGGCAAAGGCCGGGC
>CAZBQL010000093.1:0-11337 GCA_964493985.1 uncultured Dehalococcoidales bacterium | reverse complement strand
TATTGTGGGATTTGTGCCCGTATGACTCCGGCGAGTTTATTCATCGCAGTAAGCTGCTAGGTCCATGTTTGAAATGGAAGATATAGTCTCAATCTCCAATTCCGTGATCATTCCACGGTGACCGATTTTGCCAGGTTCCTTGGCTTATCTATATCGCAGCCCCGCATCTCAGCAACATGATAGGCGAATATCTGTAACGGGATAATACTCAGGATTGGCGTCAGTGGTTCGAGTGTATCCGGTATATATATCACGTCGTCGACCAGATTTTTTATCTCGGTGTTACCCTCCGTGGCGACAGCAATGACCGGAGAATTCCTTGCCTTGATCTCCTGTATATTGGATATCATCTTGCTGTAAACACTGTCATTGGGAACTATGCAGATACACGGGAATTCCGGGCACATAAGAGCAAGGGGGCCGTGTTTTGTTTCGCCACCGTGACCGCCTTCTGCATGGACATAAGCTATTTCCTTTATCTTGAGAGCGCCTTCCCGGGCTGCAGGGTAACTGTATTTCCTGCCGAGATATAAGAGATTGTCATAATCCTTATACTTATGAGCAAGTTCCTGTACTTGATCGTGCGATTTCAAAATCCTGGTGGCAAGTTCAGGTATTCTCTGTAAACCTTCGGCCAGTTTTTGCCCGGTTACCCGAGACATATTTCGCTGTCTGCCTAACACCAGAGTCATAAGCCCCAGGATCATCAACTGCGATGTGAAAGCCTTGGTGGATGCTACGGCCACCTCCGGACCGGTGCGCGTATAGACTCCGGCGTCTGTCTCCCGTGCCTGGGTTGAACCGACCACGTTTGTTATTCCGAGAGATAACACACCCCGTGACTTCGCTTCTCTTATCGAGGCAAGAGTGTCGGCTGTCTCCCCTGATTGTGATATAGCAATAACCACTGAATGCCTGTCCAATAACGTATCTCTGTACCTGAACTCAGAAGCGGCTTCAGTCTTGGTCAGTATCTCTGCGTATTCTTCGAACATATACTCGCCGACGATTCCGGCGTGAGACGCCGTTCCACAGGCAACAATATAGGCTTTGTTCACAGCCCTGAGTTTTTTCTCTACCAGATCAAGACCTCCGAGCCTGGCATTTCCTTCATCAGGTATTAACCGACCTTTGATTGCGTTTTCAAGAGTTTCGGGCTGCTCCATTATTTCCTTAATCATATAGTGAGGGTAGGCGCCTTTGTCGAAATCACTCTGGGACCAATCGATTTCCAGGGGCTTTTTCTCCCTGATAATTGAGAACTTATCCCTGCCGATTACCGCAACTTCTCCATCGTCGAGGTAAATAACCTTCTTGGTCCGTGCTATGACAGCGGACGGGTCCGAAGCCAGGAGGTACTCGTCATTACCGATTCCTATCAATAGAGGACTGGAAAGACGGGCGGCTACGATCTTGTCGGGATCGTCTCTGGCTATTACCGCCAGGCCGTATGTACCTTCTATGTGGATTAAAGCTTCCCTTACAGCGTCTTCAAGGTTACCGACGAAGTACTTCTCGATAAGATGGGCGATTACCTCTGTATCGGTCTCTGAAGAAAACCGGTGTCCTTCACTCTCAAGCTTACGTCTTAACTGCCGAAAGTTTTCTATTATGCCGTTATGGATAACCCAGATATTTTGATGACAATCGCAGTGAGGATGAGCGTTCTCCTCGGTAACTCCGCCGTGTGTAGCCCAGCGTGTATGGAGAATGATTGGATTCGCATAATCGGTGTTACTATAATCCAGCTTTTCTTCCAGGCTGGTAATTTTCCCGACGGCTTTCTGGCTGAATATCTTCTTCTCTTTTGCATTCCAGAAAGCAAAACCTGAAGAGTCGTAACCGCGATATTCAAGCCGTTTTAGAGCTTCTATCCCGAGATCAACGGATTTAACGGTGAGGTCTTTACCTATGTAACCAATAATCCCGCACATATAATATATATTCCTTTACTATTCAGCGGAGAACTAAAGTGTACTCTTACGAAAATATAGCACATAGCTTCTTTCCCAGTCAAAACACACCCGGTTATAATTTGTGAGCCACATTGCTCATATTGGTTGCAACTTGCTGTCCGGATTGACAGGCAGGCGAACGACATTTACAATCAACGAAGAATGAAATTATTCGGTACGTCCGGTATAAGGAAAATTGCTGACAGCAGCCTGGTCGAGTTAGCACTCAAGGCTGGTATGGCAACAGGCAATCTATACGGAGACATTGTGGTGGGGGGTGATACCAGGACGTCCACCGAAGCCGTAAAATACGCTTTTATATCCGGAGCACTGATTGCCGGCGCTGATTGCACGGATGTCGGGCTTGTTCCCACGCCAACTCTGGCTATAGCTGCTGAAAAATCCCGTGCCGGTGTCATGATAACCGCTTCTCATAATCCACCGGAATACAACGGCCTGAAGTTCATCAATCCGGACGGCTCAGCTTTTGACTTTGCTCAGCAGTCGCAGATTGAAGAGATGATATCGGCAGGTTCTTATAGTTCGGTAAAATGGGATACTTTCGGGAATGTCAGGAATTCAGAAGATGCCGTGAATAATCATATCGACCGGATTCTTTCGAACATCACCGGCCAGTTCAGTATAAAAGTTGTTCTCGATTGCGGCGGTGGCGCCGCTTCCGTGATTACTCCCATTCTTCTCAGGAAAATGGGTTGTGAAGTTGTCGAATTGAATTGCATTCCAAGAGGGGATTTTACCCGGCCTTCCGAACCCACAGAAGAGAACCTGCAGGAACTGATACGGGTAACCGGTGAAGTTGGCGCCGACCTCGGCATTGCGCATGATGGAGACGCCGACAGGATGATGGCAGTGGACGATAAAGGCAGGTTCATCCCTGGAGATAAACTGCTGGTGCTGTTTGCGCGTGAAGCCGGCGCGAAAAAAGTCATAACTACAATGGATGCATCGATGATCATCGAAGAGACGGGAGCTGAAGTTATCCGGACAAAGATAGGCGATAGTTTTGTATCGGTGGAGTTGAAAAATGGCGGCGAATTTGGGGGCGAACCTTCCGGGAGCTGGATGTTCCCGGAGAACTCACTTTGCCCCGATGGTATATATGCCGCTGCAAGGCTGGTAGCTATAACCGGAGGGACCAGGATTTCAGACCTTGTCGATGATATCCCCGAATATCCCATCCGGAGAAGCAGTGTTAGGATGACTAAACTGGATACTGCCGGCCTTGAAGAAATTTTGATGTCTCTAAAACCCGTTTCGACAGACAATAAGGATGGTATTAAGCTGATTTTCGATGACGGCTGGGCACTGATACGGCCTTCGGGTACCGAACCGAAGTTGAGACTCACAGTTGAGGGAAAGGACCGGGAAGTCCTGCGAAATCTTCATGATGAATGTCTAACGATAATAAATGAATTCGTGAAAGACCGATAGAACCTGGTAGTTTCATTTAAGACCGGCGCTGCCGATACGGAGATATATGCAAAAAGTTACTCTGGTAAATCCTCCACAGTTCTCGGATTATCCTCAACCTCCGATGGGATTAATCCTGCTGGCTGCCGTCCTGGAATCAAAAGGTTACCCCGTTAAGCTTGTAGAAGCCAATTTTCTTGGTCTGAAAGCGGCAGATATTGTTCCATTGATAGATGATACAGATATTCTCGGCCTTACGGCGATGACTCCAACGGTCAGCAGGGCAATCGATATTGCACGGGAGGTGAAAGCAGCAAGGCCTGGTCTGACGATAGTAATGGGCGGTCCTCATGCTACGTTGCTTCCGGCTGAGACAATGGCTGTCGCGCCAGAAGTTGACATAATAGTACGTGGCGAGGGTGAAGAATCATTCATCAATCTGCTTTCTGCCCTTGAGGACAGAAAGACGCTGGAAAATGTAAAGGGAATAACATACCGTAAGGACGGTATTGTGGTGAACAATCCTCCATCTCCCGAAATATCGGATCTCGATTCTCTTCCGTTCCTGGCATATCATTTGTTACCCTTGAAATCATATAAACCTCATCCTCCTCATGGGAGGACATCTCCATTTGCCGTGCTTATAACCAGTCGTGGATGCCCGTATAACTGTGGATACTGCTCGAAACCGGTTTTCGGTAAGAGATTCCGAGGGCAAAGTCCGGCCAGAGTAGCACGTGAAATAGCCTGGCTCCAGGAGAAATATGGTGTCAGGGAGATAGCTTTCTATGATGATTCTTTTACACTGGATATGGACAGGGCGTACCAGATTTGCGAAGAAATAATAAACAGGAGGCTGAATATTATCTGGTCTTGTGAGACGAGAGTGAACCTGGTCGATGAAAGACTCCTGAAAAAGATGAAACAGGCCGGCTGTTATTCCATCTCATACGGGTTGGAGTCAGGTTCCCAGGAGATACTGGACGTGATAGAAAAAGGCACCACGATAGAACAGGCTGTAGAAGCAGTGCGGTATACACGTGAAGCCGGAATTCACGTTATCGGTTATTTCATGATCGGTTCTCCCGGTGAGACTCCTGATACTATCAGAGAGACCATCCGGTTTGCGAAAAAACTGAAGGTTGACTTTGCCCAGTTTTCTATCACAACTCCTTTCCCCGGTACGCGATTGTATGATCTTTACCTTGAAGGGGGCGGCAATCCTGATATCCCCTGGGAAGATTATGTGTATGCTGCTTCAAGTGAAGGGTCAGCGCCGGTCTTCGAAAGCGACTCATTAAGCCGAGAGGATATCATCCGGTGGGAAAGTAAAGCGTATCGTGAGTTCTACCTGCGACCGTCATATATCTGGCAGCGGCTGCTTTCCTGCACCTCTCTGGGGGACATCAGGGTAAATCTGAACGGGCTGTCCATGCTCCTGGACAGCATAAAAACCAAAACAAAGTAACAGTAATGCATATCTTATGATCCCGCTGATGTAATCCTACCATGTAGCACAGGAGTTGTTTGATTTGGGCCATATCAATGAACGCGCTTATTGGTCTGTCTTTCTGAGAAGCTGGAGTATCAGGTGTTTCATGCCTCCTGCGTCCGCCAGGGCTGCCAGCGCTGTCGGTACAAAATTCAGAATCATTAATATGATAATTGTGATTGAGAAAAACACAAGCAACCATTCTTTTTCCAAGAACCAGGATGATACGGGAAGGGAAAGCAGGGCGATATTCAACGAAAGGACGGGGTTCCTGGTCAGGAGTGAAAGGACACCCATTATGCCGAATACGATGAGGAGCGACCATGGTATTATCATTGCCAGAGCGCCGATTGCTGCCGCGAGACCATTCCCCCCGGTGAATCTAAGGTATATCGACCACATATGCCCGGCAATGACAGCTATTCCCGTAAGCAGTACATAGATGTTCACCTCATATATGGGTACATCGAGCAGCCAGTAGGCAATGGCGACGGAACCTGCTCCTTTGCCCAGGTCCCAGGTGATTACGGGAACGGCTGCCCAGAAACCAATGGAACGGAAGACGTTGCGTCCACCCGCATTACCTCCTCCAAGTTTCCTGATATCTTCTCCTTTTACCAGGCGGGTGATTATGTAGGCGGAATTAACAGACCCCAGGAGATACCCGATTAAAATAGCGATAATACCTGTGACGGGTTCGTTAATA
This sequence comes from uncultured Dehalococcoidales bacterium, assembly GCA_964493985.1. Lineage (GTDB taxonomy): Bacteria > Chloroflexota > Dehalococcoidia > Dehalococcoidales > UBA2162 > MGML01. The sequence goes on along the minus strand of CAZBQL010000093.1, from coordinate 5,753 downwards.
ATCAAATCTGTATCCTCATCTCTTTTTAGTCTTTATAATAAGCCAGGGCAAGTGTGCCGGTTCCTGTTGCATATCCCATGACCGGTGTGAATTCTGCGATCCATAATTCCACACAATTGAATTCTTTCTCGATGCGTGCCCTCAAATCTTCGGCTTCATCCGGCGTGTAAGCATGCATTATCGCGATATGGGCAGGTTGGTTACCGATTGCTTCACGCATTATTTCGATAAGTTTATTTATTCCGCTTTCCCGGTTTTTGACGATTCCTTTGAACTTGATAGCTCCTTCAGCGCTGGTAAGTAAGGGTTTGATATTCAGCATTGAACCCACCTGGCTGGCGATTTTGGGGATACGACCGGTGCGGTATACGTGCTTAATAGTCTCCAACAGGGCGATGAAAGAAACCTTTTCTCTCACTTCCTCGGCTGCTTTTATTACGCCATTAAGATTAGCTCCCTGTTCTGCCGCCCTCGCTGCTGCGAGAGCAATAAATCCTTCGGCTGAAGTAACGCTCATAGAGTCCATTACATGAATCCGAACTTCTGGTAACTCTGTTTTTAACTCCTCCATCGCAATACGCGCCATATCATACCCCCCGCTGAGTTTAGATGACAGGGTGATACATAGGATGTTTTGCGCCCGTGAACTGACGTTGCGGTAGGCTTCCAGGAAATGTCCCGGTGACGAAGGTGAAGTATTGAACCGGTCCGGGTCTTTTAGCAGCATCTCATATGCTTCTGAAGGAGTGATATCGACGGAGTCGCGGTATATTTCACCATGAAAAGTAAGTCTTATCGGAACTATCTCTATTTTGTGTTTTTCAATAAGCTCCTTCGGAAGGCAGGAGATACTGTCTGTTATCACCGCGACAGTTTCATTCATTACCCGGATACCTCGTATTTCTAGGTATAATAGGTCAAGAGTCCGGCTATGTCAAGGTCGCCATTTCTCGAAGTATCAATGAAGCCTTTTAGTATTCTGCAAACGGAGAGTATATAATAAATTTAACCGACATTCTTACTAGATGAAAATGGGAAAGGAGCTGCAGATGAGTGGAAATTCTGATATTCAGTATGAAGTATTAAGTCCCTGGGCGGTGGTAGACCCTATCCCGCTGAGGGGTTCGGCACAGCGTCTGGACAGCCTGGACGGCAGGACAATCGGACTTTTCAAGAATTTTAAAAGGGCTGCCGGACCGGTACTGGAAGTGGTCGAAAGAGAATTGCAGTCAAGATATCCCACAGCCAAATTTGTCTGGTTCAATTCGGATGCGGCAAATGTACTCGAAACGGAAACGGAAAATAAAGAAAAATTCGAGGAATGGGCGAAAGGAATCGACGCGGCGATTACTGCCGTAGGTGACTGAGGGGCCTGCACGAAGTACCTTGCGTACAACACGGTAGCAATCGAGGATTACGGGAAGCCGGTGGCATTACTTGCTAACTATGGTTTTGTGACCGATTCATATTCAGCGGCTTCAGGTAAAGGACTGCCGGGAATCAGGTCTATTTCGGAAAACGTTCCTTGCGAAAGCACCGTCCGGGCAGATATCGAAGCCGGAGTTATTGAGGTTGTCGACCATATAATCGATGCCCTGACCAGACCTTTGACCGAGCAGGAGAAAAACCCTCCTCCGATGGATACGGAAGAAAAGTCCAGGATTATCTTCAAAGGCAGTCTGGAGGAGGTGAACCGTTTTTTCTACAGGCGAGGATGGGGAGACGGTATGCCGTTGATTCCACCGACGGAGGAGGCAGTGGCAGAGATGCTTACCGGTACGGACCTTCCGCCCGATCACGTGGTGACCAAGATCATCCCCAGGATGGGGAAAGCCACGGTTGAGAAGATTGCCGTAAACGCCGTCATGGCAGGTGCTCTTCCGACCTATATGCCTGTGCTTATCGCCGCATGCCAGGCAATTATGGAGCCGAAAACCCGCTTCGATACCTTCGAAGTCAGTACCGGATCATGGGCGCCGTGCTATATTTTGAACGGCCCTATGAGAAAAGAAATCAATATCAATTGTAGTTCGGGAACTCTCAGCCCCGGTGATATCGCGAACGCGACTATCGGCAGGGCGATGGGCCTTATCGTGAAGAATATCGGTGGTGCCAGGAAAGCTATTGAAGATATGGGTGTGCTGGGCAATCCCTCCAAGTATTCGCTGGTGATGGGTGAAAACGAGGAGGAGTGTCCCTGGGAACCGCTTCATGTCAGCCGGGGATTCAGCAGAGAAGATAACACCATTACGGTGTTTTTCCCCAACTCTTACAGCCAGAGTATACCGATGCAGACCGATGACAAAGGTATACTCCAGGCTATGATAAACAATGCAAGGGGTGGCGGTATGGCGGGATTTCTGCTCAATCCACCTCATACAAAATACCTGGCTAACGAAGGCTGGACCCGTGAAAAAGCGATGGAATACATCGTCGAACACGCTGTCACAAATACCGGACCGGGCATACCCATCGGTGAAGACGAAAACGCGGTACGCAAGGTATTTTCGGATACTTCCTGTATTATCATAGTCTGCGTGGGAGGTCCCGGCGTATTTACAGGAATTCTTACCACTGCCGGCGGCGGCGCGATGAGCGGGTTCGGCAATGAATTCGTCACGAAGAAAATTGAATTACCGAAGAACTGGGATAAACTGGCAGCGAAGTACAGGAATGTCGTACCAGTCTATGAGAAATATTAAGCAACCTTTGATTAACATCACCGAATACCAACCAGGAAATTCCTCGCCCTTGACGGGAGAGGCTAGGTGAGTGTGAAAAGTGACGATTTGCGCCTAGCCCCTCACCCTGATCCTCTACCGCGGCGGAGAGAGGGAACTTATTCAAAGGTTTCCTGATACGTATAATCTGTGAAAGGAGTTGTAGAATATGAGTGGAGACAATGCATTATTCGAGGTTCTCAGTCCCTGGCCGGAAGCCGATCCCGTTCCGATGGAGGGACTTACTGCACCAAGGTTAAATGATCTCAACGGGAAGAAGATCGGGATGTTCTGCAACATCAAGCAGGCATCAGGCCGGATACAGCCGGTGGTGGAACGCCGGTTAAGAGAACGGTACCCGGAAGCAGAATTCAGTTATTACCGGGGACAGGCATTCTCCGTATCCGAAATGGAACCGCAGAACATCGATAAGTTCAATGCATGGATCGATGAGGTTGACACGGTCATTCTTGCCGTAGGCGACTGAGGGTCCTGCATGAAGTACCTTGCGTACGACTCAATGTATGTTGAAAGAAGGAATAAGCCTTCGGTGACCCTCGTCTATAAATATTTTCTTAATGATGCGAAGTCGGCTGCTTCCAGTCGCGGACTGCCTGCAGTACGGTTCATCCCGGAGTCTATCATATCCGAATGCAGCGTAATGGAGGAGATTGAGGCCGGCGTTGACGAGGTATTCGATGACATCATTGCTGGATTAACCACGCCACTTACCGGGCAGGAGAAGAATCCTGAATCGCCGAAACAAGAGTCCGCAGCCAGGATCATCTTCAAAGGTAAACTTGAGGAGGTGAACAGGTTCTTTTACCAGAGGGGCTGGACGGACGGCCTGCCGGTGATACCTCCCACTGAAGAAGCGGTGGCGAAAATGCTGGAGGGCACCGATCTATCCCCGGACCACGTCGCAGCCGAACTGGAACCCCGTAAAGGAAAGGCTACCATAGAAAAAATAGCTATTGCTGCGGTCATGGCAGGAGCTTTGCCGACCTACATGCCGGTACTGATAGCCGGAGTGAAGGCATTGCTTAACGCGCCGATGGCGGATGTCTGGGCAGTCAGTACCGGTTCGTGGGCGCCGCTCTGGATATTGAACGGACCGGTCAGGAAAGACCTTAATGTCAACGACGGGTTCGGGGCTTTAAGTCCGGGAGTGATCGCTAACGCGACCATTGGGCGTGCCCTTGCTCTGATAACCAAGAATATTCGGGGAGTACGCCGTGAGATAGAAGACATGGGTGTAATGGGGAATCCGATGAAGTACTGTCTCGTTACCGGCGAAAATGAAGAAGACAGCCCCTGGGAACCACTTCATGTGGAACGCGGGTTTAGCAGGGAAGACAGTGCGATTTCTCTTTGCTTCCCCAACTGCTACCTGCAGCCCCATTCCTATTCAACCGATGACCAGGGACTTCTCAGGACGATTATCTATAACGTACCGCCGCGGGCGATGGGAACGTTGACCGTGATGATAACGCCTCCTAATGCCAGGATATTTGCGGAAAAAGGCTGGGACAAGGAAAAGATAAAGCAATATATAGTCGAGAACACTAAGACAGACCTTGAACGGACTCCGCAATACTATATGCCGGGGAATGAGAAGAAAGATCCGAAAGAGCAGGTCCAGGTGATAACAGCAAGGCCCGGACAGACGGTGCCGATCCAGATATTCGTCGGTGGAGGCTGGGGCTCATGGACTGCGTTAATGTCCGGCGGGATGCCGTATACTGAGAAAATTGAGTTACCTGCGAACTGGGATAAACTTGTCGCCAGGTATAAGAATGTGGTGCCGAATTATATCAGATATTAGAGATATTATTACACAATAGAAATAATTCCATTTCGGCCGGAAGCTCAAATCCAGGGAATCTCTCCGGATACCGACTTTCGTTGGTATGATTGAAGATACTACAGATTGATGTTTACATGAAAATCCATTGAAACAAGGAAGGTGTAATGGTGTTTGATTATGATGCCGTGATAGTCGGCGGCGGTCCGGCGGGACTTACCGCCGGTCTGTATCTTTGCCGGGGAAACTGGCGGACACTCTTGGTAGATAAAGAAAGCCCAGGCGGATATATCAAGAACATAGGACTGATTGAGAACTACCCCGGTTTTTCAGAAGGTGTTGCCGGAGCCTGGCTTGCCACGCAGATGGTAACGCAGGCAACGAATTACGGCCTGAAGTACGAGCAGGCTGAAGTATCGACGATAGAGATATTCTCCAGCAGCAAATGGGTTGGCTGTGTCGATGGTAAAGGATTTACAACCGGGGCGATTATCTTTACCGGAGGTTCGGTGCCGAAAAAACTAGGTGTTCCCGGTGAAGAGGAATTTAAAGATAAAGGTGTAATCAGGTGTGCTTTCTGTGACGGAGGCCAGTTTGCCGGGAAGACTATCGTTGTATGCGGAGGTGGTGACTCAGGGATTTCCGAGGCGCTGTATATGTCTAAGATAGCCGACAAAGTGATTGTGGTCGAAGCCATGCCGCAGTTGAATGCGACCGCTATCCTGCAGGACAGGTTGAAAGCAAATCCGAAGATGGAAGTCCACACAGGGACAATGGTAAAGGAGATCATCGGCAACGACCGTGTAGAAGCCATCAGTGTGGTAAGAGATGGTAATGATCAGGCTGAAATCATCAAGACCGATGGCGTACTTGTCCACATCGGTCTTGATCCCAATACATCTTACCTCGAAGGAATAGTACCTCTTACAGAGAGCGGTCAGATAGAGGTTAACGAATGGATGGAGACCGGACTTCCGGGCGTATTTGCCGCCGGAGACATAAGGAGTAACTCACCAAGGCAGGTCTCTGCAGCGGTAGGTGACGGCGCTGCTGCCGGTATAGCCGCCCAGAGATACCTGCAGAAGCAGGGATAACTTCATCAATTAAGGAAGGGCTGATAATAAGAGGCAGTAAATCTCGCTGTGACGGGAGGGACGCGGTTTTAAAAATACTAAATCCTAATTTCTAAGCTCTAAACAAATTCAAAGCTCTAATGACCAAAGACAGGG
>CAZBQL010000092.1:0-11753 GCA_964493985.1 uncultured Dehalococcoidales bacterium | reverse complement strand
TTTATTCAATTGTGCTGTTCCATAGGCATTACCTCACCGTTTTTTCACAATAAATTTCATGAGTGAGGTATGATACCACAAAAATCCTAAAAAAGTTCTAAGAATTCAGGTAAAAATCTAATATTTTTCTTAGAATTTCAGGGAGTTGTGTGAAAAATTACTTATGTTAATTTTTATAAAAAACCGGGACTTGACAGCGTTTTTAGTCTCAAATATAATAGGAAAACGGTTGCCGGTGTCTGTATGTTTTTCAACGGATACCGGATAAAGGAATGTCATGATAGGTGCCGATAGTAAGGTAGTAGAACGCAAGGTAATATCCATCCTGAGGATTCTCAAGGAATCACCGCAGCCACTTGGCGCCAGGTTGTTGTCTAATAAGCTGAGAGATTACGGAATCGAACTGGGTGAAAGGGCGGTGCGGTATCATCTCAAGATAATGGATGAACGCGGACTTACCTATCCCCTGGAACGGAGAGACGGCAGGGTGATCACTCCGCTCGGTGTCGAGGAGCTTAATAACGCCCTGGTTTCCGACAAAGTAGGATTTGTGCTCGAAAAAATAGAGCTCCTGTCTTTCCGCACCACTTTCGATGTCAGTACCGGGACAGGGATGGTCCCGGTGAACGTATCTCTGTTAAAAAAAACCAGGTTCAACACCGCCATCGCGAAAATGAAGAAAGCTTTTTCCGAAGGACTGTGTGTCAGTGATCGCGTTGCGGTAGCGAACGAGGGCGAAAAACTGGGTGATGTACTTATTCCCCAGGGGAAGGTAGGGCTGGCTACCGTATGCAGCCTGATAATTAACGGCTGTCTCCTCAAAGCGGGGATACCTATTGACTCAAAGTTCGGCGGGGTACTCCAGATGAGGAATAACCTTCCCTTGAGGTTTGTCGATCTCATCTACTATTCAGGCTCTACAGTCGATCCTTCTGAAGTGTTTATTCAGGCAGGGATGACAGACGTACGGAATATCATGAGTAATGGAGAAGGGAAGGTCCTGGCGAATTTCCGGGAACTTCCGGCCCATTGTATAGCACTTACTGAAGATATTATTGAGAGATTGCATGAAGCCGGTATAAACGGGCTTATCCTTATGGGAAATCCGAGTGAAGCAACGTGCGGGATCTCTGTTGGCTTGAACAGGGTTGGAATGATACTGCTCGGTGGACTGACACCGGTGGCAGCCGCCGTTGAATCCGGGATAGAGGTTGAGAACAGGGCGATGAGTACGTTGCTGGATTACAACGATATGGTCGGTTTTAATTCTCTTCTCTAAGACCAAATCTGCGGGTCTTGAAAGTTTGGTTTAACAGTTAAATTGACAAAGAAAATTAAGATAATATAAAAAAACAGGAGGAAAAATTAATGAACCTACGAACCCCGAATGCCAACGAGGCAACCAGGACCGCAAACCGTTCAAGAAGCGTAGTTCCATCGAGCGGAATATGCTCACGCTGTATCGACGGGTGTACGGGAAACTGCGAAGTCTTCAAGTCCACCTTCCGCGGCCGCGAATTAATTTACCCGGGACCTTTCGGTGATATAACTGCCGGCGGCGACAAGGACTATCCCGTCGATTATTCTCACCTGAATATCCAGGGATACGCTCTTGGAGCGGAAGGTCTGCCGGAAGGAGTTGAAGGCGGGCCGGATACTGCGACATTCCCGGTGGTAAACACCGAGACAGAGTACGGCTGGGACAAAAAAGTCAAAATGAAAGTCCCCATCTTTACCGGCGCTCTCGGTTCGACTGAGATCGCCCGAAAGAACTGGGAACATTTTGCCGTAGGAGCCGCACTCAGCGGAGTAACGCTGGTCTGCGGTGAGAATGTCTGCGGTATCGATCCCCAACTGGAGCTGGACTCAAACGGTAAGGTAGTCGCCGCTCCGGACATGGACCGCAGGATCGAGACTTACCGGCGTTATCACCAGGGGTATGGTGAAATTCTCGTCCAGATGAACGTTGAGGATACCCGCCTGGGTGTGGCTGAGTATGTGAACAGGAAACATGGACTCGATACAATCGAACTGAAATGGGGACAGGGCGCAAAATGTATCGGCGGCGAAATTAAGGTTGGAAGCCTGGAGAGAGCCCTGGAGCTGCAGAAACGGGGTTACATTGTAACTCCCGATCCGTCCGATCCCCTGGCGCAGGCTGCTTTCAAGGACGGCTCTCTGAAGGAATTCGAACGGCACAGCCGGCTCGGTTTTATCGGAGAAGAATCATTCTACGACGAAGTCCAGCGCCTGAGAGATATCGGTTTCAAACGTGTTACTCTGAAAACCGGCGCTTACAGTCTCCGCGAACTGGCTATGGCGATCAAGTGGAGTTCGAACGCGAAGATCGACCTGCTTACCATCGACGGAGCAGGTGGTGGAACAGGCATGAGCCCATGGAGAATGATGGAGGAGTGGGGTATACCAAGCATCTACCTGCATTCTCTCGCCTATGAATTCCTTAAGAAACTTGCCGACAAAGGAGAAAAAGTACCGGATGTTGCCTTTGCAGGTGGATTCAGCAGTGAAGATGGTGTATTCAAAGCGCTTGCGCTGGGTGCGCCCTTTACCAAGGCTGTTTGTATGGGGCGAGCATTGATGATTCCCGGCATGGTAGGCAAGAATATTGCCCAGTGGATAAAGGATGGCAAGCTGCCCAATACGGTCAGCCAGTTCGGTTCCACTCCTGAAGAAATCTTTATCTGCTACGAAGACGTCAAAGATATAGTCGGCGCTGATGAAATGAAGAATATCCCGCTGGGCGCTGTCGGAATCTACAGCTACTCGGAAAAGATCAAAGTAGGTCTCCAGCAATTGATGGCTGGCGCCAGGAGTTTCAGTGTTCCGACGCTTTCACGAAAGCATCTCATGTCCCTGACCGAGGAATGTGCCAAAGTTACCGGAATTCCTTACCTGATGGACTGCTACAGAGATGAAGCAATGGCGATTCTCGGCTAGTTAAGTATTTCATTCCGAGTCAAAGGCTCCGGCTGATATCGGCCGGAGCCTTGATATATTATTAGTTCACAGGTAGAGTGATGATAAGCTCCGATAGGTTCAGGGTATATTGTTTATACCACATGTTGTATGGTATAATGCTCCAGAGTATTTTTTAAAAGAGGGAATGTGGCTGACAATACATCAACGCAAGAGGAACTGGGACTACGAGACTACGAGTTAACCATTGTTATCGCTCCGGAAACATCTGAAGAGCAACTGGAAGCATCGGTTGAGAGTATCAGCCGTTATGTCACCGACAGGGGAGGTTCGGTTTCCGATGTTCAGAGGTGGGGCAAGAGAAAACTGGCCTATCCCATTAAGCATTTCATAGAAGGATACTATATATTATTTCAGTTCAAGATGAAGCCCCAGGATGGGAGAGAACTGGAGAATAACCTGAGGATTTCTGAAGAAGTTCTACGGCATCTGCTGATAAACGTTGAATAGATAATCGGGAGAAAGTCCGTTTCTCCCGTATGCGTGGGGAGAGTAAAAGGAGCTTTGAAAGAATGGTTAGCGTAAATAGAATAATAATCATCGGTAACCTCGGTAGTGAGCCTGAAATGCGTTTCACTCCTAATGGCAGACCGGTAACTTCATTCAGCGCCGCCACGAACAGGAGGTATACCACGTCGGAAGGTGAACGCAGAGAAGAGACGGAATGGTTTACTATAGTAACGTGGGGGAGACTTGCTGAGCAGTGTAACCAGTTTCTGTCAAAAGGAAGACTGGTATACGTTGAAGGCAGGTTAAGGACTCATAGCTGGGAAGGTCAGGACGGGCAGAAACGGTATCGTAATGAAATAGTTGCCGATAGAGTAAGCTTCCTGGACAGGCAGTCATCAGCCCATTTAAATGAGGATAAAAGCATCGAACCCGGCATGGACGATATGGAACCGGATGATATTCCCTTTTAGGGATATAAATAACCTTAATTTATGGAGATATAACAAGTGGCAAGAAAAAAACCGAGTGGGGATAATAAAAGTACAAGGTGGAGCAGACCGAGATACGCGCCGAAACGAAAAGTATGTGTTTTCTGCGCTGATAAATCAGCGGTGATAAATTATAAAGATCCCGATAAGTTGCGCAGTTTTATATCCGATAGAGCAAAGATAGTTCCGCGCCGCAGGACCGGTACCTGTGCCAGACACCAGCGTCGCCTGGCCGTGGCAATAAAACGGGCCCGGCACCTGGCATTGTTACCCTATGTTCCGGGTCATATGCGTAAGATTGGTGCGGCATCGACAGTATCGGCAGCAGCAGCGACGGCGGAGTAACTATACTCTTCCTCTCAATTTAGCCATTTATTTAGTGATAAGGGGTTAGAATGCCAAAAAGAACGTATCAACCGAAGAAGATACCACGAAAGCGTGAACATGGCTTTCTCAAAAGGATGAGTTCCAGGGGTGGCCGGGCTGTACTTGCTGCCAGGCGACTGAAGGGCCGTAAGAGACTGACTGTAGTTTGATGCGGACATTACTCTTGCATCGATACCCGGGCGAGGGAATGATGAAGAGAGAAGAACGCATAACCAAACCCCGTCAATATGCGGAAGTCTACGGAAAAGGCAAGTCATATCCGTCTGAGCTAATAGTATTGAGAACCTTATCGAATAATCTCGATCACTCTCGATACGGCCTGTCGGTCAGCAAGAAGGTCGGTAATGCGGTAATAAGAAACAGACTCAAGCGACGATTACGGGAAATAAACAGGATGGAGTCTATTAAGCCCGGTTGGGATATCGTTTATATACTCAGACCGGCAGCGGCTGAGGTCAGTTTCAGCACCTTGAAGAGCTCAGTCGAAACATTACTAATAAAAGCTGATATACTGGAAAGAGAGTAATATAACTAACCGGTTGTTAACAGGACCGGGTTATTAAACAATAAACGTAGGGCAGTTTGAGGTATGAAGATAATTGCCATGGGTATGATAAGGATTTACCAGATGACTATTTCCCAGGCGCTGCCGTCTTCCTGCAGGTTTATTCCCACATGTTCGCAATATACATATGAAGCAATAGAAAAATACGGGCTGTTTAAAGGAGCGTGGCTGGGCTGCAAAAGGATTTTACACTGCCATCCTTTCCATCCTGGCGGTTACGATCCCGTACCGTAACTACACTCTGGACAGTAAAAATATATGCGTGAATTAAAAAAAATCAGACCGGTATACAAGATAGCATTTTTAGTGCTTGTACTTTTCGCTGTGGTTATAGCGCTTCCGGGGTGCTCCGCGACACGCGGAGCCGTTGCCAGAGGATGGGCTGGCGGTGTAATAGAAGATGGCATTATATACACCGCATCGATGGAAGGTAATCTTGTTTCTATAAATACAACGGATTGGCGTATACTAAGTTCTGTCCCGCTTGAGACACAGGAACCGACCGGCGGATTTCTCAGTTGTGCCCAGGTCTCATCTTCGGTTGCTATATATAGTTCTCCTGTTATAGCCGATGATCTTGTCTATGTCGGTGGCTATAACGGAAAGGTATATGCTTTCAGTCGTACAGAAGTGAGACAGGAGCCCCGATGGGTTTATCCCCGACAGGACAACGTCGGGGGATCTATTATCGGAGGAATTATATATAATAACGGTAAATTGTACTTCGGTTCGGCGAATAATAAGGTTTTTTCGCTGGATGCCGCCGATGGATTTAAGGAATGGGAGATCGACCTTCCTGATAAAGTGTGGTCAACCCCGGCAATATTAAATGACACCCTGTATATCGGGTGCTTCGATAAAAAGTTATATGCACTTAACATCGCGGACGGCAGCATCGAGTGGGATTATGAGACTGAAGGTACGATAGTATCCACTCCTGTAGTTGATGGTAATACTGTTTATTTCAGTTCCTTCGATAGATATCTTTATGCGTTGAATGCAGCAACCGGAACTTTGAAATGGAAGTACCAGGCCGACAACTGGTTCTGGGCGAAACCCGTACTTTACGACGGCACGATATACGCACCCTGTCTTGACGGAAAGGTTTATATAATCGATACAAACAGCGGACAAAAGAAAGAAGAATATGATTTTGAAAATCCGATATCGTCTTCACCTGTTATCGTTGATGATTTATTCCTGGTAGCTGCACAACTGGATAAAAAGGGAGAAATCCGTAATAGCGTTCTGCACTACATAAATCTTGAAGATGGTACGAATGGTGAATTGTACACATTTGGCGAGGATGAAAATGTGTTTGCGCCCCTGGTTGCTTACAACGGTAAGGTTTATATACAGACCAGTTTAAATGAACTCTACGAGATTGATGCAAAAACAGGCGCGAGGCGACAACCAATAAAATTAAGTGAGTGAGGTAGATTCTCTTGGAATGGGTTGGGACTGTCTGGGACCTTATAATACTTAACCCGATTATTAATATATTAATAATGTTATCCGACTATCTGTTTGGTAGTTTCGGTCTGGCGATTATGGTCCTAACTGTTATCGTCAACCTGCTGATGTATCCGCTGACTCAAAGGCAGTTAAAGGCAACGAAAGCCATGCAGGCGATGCAGGCGGAGATTGCCGAGGTTAGAAAAAAATACGCCAAGGATAAGCAGAAGGCAGCCCAGGAACAGATGAGGTTGATGAAGGAGTCCGGTGTAAGTCCGGCGGGATGCCTGCTGCCGATGCTGGTACAGATGCCGGTGTGGATAGCTCTCTACCAGTCCGTAATTCGTTTACTGGCAGCAGCACCGGAAGGGTTTATCGATCTATCACAGAGGTTATACTCATCATGGCCGGTATTTTCACAGATACCACTGAACAGTCACTTCCTGTGGTTGAACCTTGCAGTCCCGGATATGTTTATGGCAATTCTTGTTGGCGTTGCCATGTGGGTCCAGCAGAAAATGACGACGAATCCGAGTGCCGATCCTCAGCAGGCAGCCCAGGGACAGATGATGCTCTGGATGATGCCGCTGATGTTCGGATTCCTCTGTATGTCCCTTCCCAGCGGTCTGGCGGTGTACTGGGTAACCTCGACGGTAATCCGGATAATAATGCAGTATTTCAGCACGGGATGGGGCGGACTTACTTTGCCGTTCCGCGGAGGTGGTACTGGCGGTAAAGGCACTGACACAAAGAAAAACCAGGGGCGGGTACCAAAACAGAAAAAAGCACTCTCAGCGGATGATACAAGCGCTGATATAGTAATCGAGTCTAGTCCTGCCCGGGAAGAAGGAATGGAAGATGGAGAGTCTGGAAGCGAGAGCAAAGACAGTGGAGGAAGCTATTCAACAAGCTATCAGTCAATTAGGCGTAAGTCGGGAGGAGGTAGAAGTAGACGTAATAAGCGAAGGTAAGTCCGGTATCCTCGGGTTGGGCAGCGATGAGGCTGTTGTCAGGGTAACCCCGATTCAACCTGCTCAGGATGAAGATTTAACGGAATACGTACAGAAAACCATCAATGAGCTTCTCGGTTTGCTTGGAGTGGATGGTTCGGCTGTTTTACAGCCGCCGCCTGTGGTTGAAGGTGAAGAACCCGCTGAGTCGATCTCGCTTAATATAGAGGGAGATGATCTCGGAATCCTTATCGGTCGGAGGGGGCAGACCCTGTCCTGTCTCCAGTATATAGTAAGGTTGATCGTAGGGCACCAGAAGAGAAGCTGGCTTCCTGTAATAATAGATGTCGAAGGTTATAAACAGCGCCGGTACCAGGCACTTCAGGTGTTTGCCCGTCAGATGGCAGAGCAGGTACATGCCAAGAAAATGTCATTTACACTCGAACCGATGCCGGCCTACGAGAGGAGAATAATTCACCTGACTCTTGCCGATCACAAGGATGTAACAACCGAGAGTATCGGACAGGGCGAATCACGGCGGGTAGTCATTCTTCCCAGAGAAGAATCAGCGGATTGACAAAAACAGGCAAATACGATACGCTTTTTATAAGAAAGGCAGCGACGGAGAAGAGTACGGGAGATAACAGACACTTAGCGAGTCTGGTAAGGTGAAAGCAGATGTGGATGCCTCCCGGAAAATCACTCCCGAGCCGTCAACCGAATGTGCCAATAAGGGACTTGTAGGCTTGACCGGGTTCGTCAACCGTTATCAGTGACGGGGCATTCTTATGTGCCTTTAATGAGTGTCTCTCCGATTATACCGGGGAGGAATCAGGGTGGTACCGCGGGTAATATTTTCCCGTCCCTTGAGAGGGACGGGATTTTTTATAGAGAGGTATAGTATGTTTAAACCGGTAAACAGCAGAGTTAATTTCCCCAAGGTCGAGGAGAAAATCCTTGATATCTGGAGGGATGGGGATATTTTCCAGAAGAGTGTGGATAACAGACAAGGAAATCCTGCCTTTGTAATGTATGAAGGGCCGCCTACGACCAATGCCAGTCCGGGTCTTCATTTCGCCATGCCCCGCGCAATCAAGGACGTTTTTCCACGCTATAAAGCGATGAAAGGCTACCACACACCGCGTATCGGCGGCTGGGATACTCACGGACTGCCGGTCGAACTCGAAGTGGAGAAGAAACTGGGATTTTCAGGAAAATCCCAGATAGAAGAATACGGAATAAAGGAATTTAACGCTCTCTGTCGTGAAAGTGTTCTCGGGTATATCAAAGAATTCGAGGAGATGACGGAACGAATCGGTTACTGGGTCGACATGGAAAACGCCTATGTAACGATGAAAAACAGTTATATAGAGACCTGCTGGTGGGCTCTCAAACAGATGTGGGATAAGGGTCTTATCTACCAGGGTCACAGGGTCACTCCTCACTGCCCGAGATGTGAGACTTCTCTCAGTTCTCACGAGGTTGCACAGGGTTATCAAGAAGATACCGAAGATCCTTCGATTTACATAAAGTTTAGAATCGACAAGTCCTCACTGGGAGAAAGCAGGCTTGCCGAACTATTCGAATCATCCGATAAGCCGGCTTATTTTCTTGCCTGGACGACTACTCCCTGGACGCTGCCCGGTAATGTAGCGCTGGCAGTGGCGCCCGATGCAGAATATGCCGTAGCTGAACTTGAAAACGAATACCTTATCATGGCTTCTTCATTACTGGGAGTATCGGTTACCGGCGAATATACGATTGTGGAGAAACTGCAGGGTGAAGAACTGGTGGGGATACATTACACACCGCTATTCGAGATAAATATTCAGTATGCCCCGGGTGATGTGAAGGCTTATCGTATCGTTGCCGGTGATTTCGTATCGATGGATGACGGTACAGGAATAGTGCATATCGCACCGGCTTACGGAGAAATCGACTACGAGGTAGGCGAAAAAGAGAATCTCCCCCTGGTAAATACGGTAAACCTGGACGGAACTATTACCACCGGTATGGTGATAAGTTCAACACCAGCTGCCAGGGAATACGCACAGAAAAGCAGAGGTGGAACAACTCCGGTCTCGCCTGAGGCGAACATGTCCAAGACAGAAATACCCGGCGCCGGCAAGTTCGTTAAGGAAGCCGACCCTCTCATCCTGGAGCACCTTAAAAAGAAAGGTCTTCTCTACAGGTCTGAGAAGATCAAGCATACCTATCCATTCTGCTGGCGATGCGATTCACCCCTTCTTTATTATGCCAAGCAAACCTGGTACATAAAGACGACCGAAGTCAAGGAAAGGCTGATATCAGGCAACAAAGAGATAAAATGGTATCCGGATTATATACAGTACGGACGGTTCGGAGACTGGCTTGAAAATAATGTCGACTGGGCTTTGTCGAGAGAACGGTACTGGGGTACGCCGTTGCCGGTCTGGAAGTGTACTCATCCTTCATGCACTGCAATGGAGTGTATCGGCGGTGTCGAAGACCTGAAGAGCCGTCCCGGAGTTACTCAGTTCGATGAACCGCTTGACATGCACCGTCCTTTCGTCGATGAAATCACCTTCACCTGCCCGGAATGCGGTGGGACCATGAAACGGGTGCCTGAGGTAATCGACTGCTGGTTCGATTCCGGAGCCATGCCTATCGCGCAGTCGCATTATCCTTTCGAGAACGGGACGCTGCTTGAGGACGGCGGATTTCCGGCTGATTTTATCTGTGAAGCGATCGACCAGACACGCGGCTGGTTCTACAGCCTTCACGCCATATCGACATTATTGTTCGGCAAGCCATCATTCAGGAATGTTATATGCCACGGTCATATACAGGATGCCAAAGGCCAGAAAATGAGTAAGACCAGGGGAAATGTGGTCAGTCTGCAGGATATGCTGGACAAGTACGGCGCCGACGCGCTCAGGTGGTATATTTACACTGCCGTGCCGATGGGTAGTTCAATGCGTTTCGACGAAAAATCAATAGCAGAGATATCACGGCGGGTTTTCATGACCCTGTGGAATGTGTATTCATTTTTCGTTACGTACGCCAATATCGACGAATATATTCCCGGTCAGAAGGAAACAGGTGAAACTCAATCCGAGCTTGATCGGTGGATACAGTCGGGACTGAACCAGCTTATCCTTGATGTCGATAATGCCCTGGATAACTACGATCCGCGTACCGGAGCCTGGCAGATAGCGGAATTTATCGATGAGCTTTCGAACTGGTATGTCCGCAGAAGCAGGAGACGGTTCTGGAAGAGTGAGAACGATGCCGATAAACTTTCAGCATATAATACTCTTTATGAATGCCTGGTGACACTTACCAGGCTGATGGCCCCATTCACTCCTTTCCTTGCTGAAGAATTATACCAGAACCTGGTGGGGACAGTTGATGGAGATAATCCTGAGAGCGTTCATCTCGCTGATTTCCCTGTAGCCGATGAAAGCAAGATAGACACTCAGCTTTCCGAGGCTAACAAACTGGCAATGAAGGTATCCAGTCTTGGTCGAGCCGCCAGGAGCAAGGCAGGTATCAAGGTCAGGCAACCTTTATCAGTGAATTTCATAGGTGTAGGCACTGACAGGGAAAAACGTGCTCTTGAGAGTGAATCCATAATGCAGATGGTCCTTGATGAATTGAACGTGAAGTCGGTAGAAGTGAAGTCCTTTAAAGAAATAGAAGAATTCGACGGTCAGGCGAATTATGCTGTCGTAGCGGAAGGAAATGTCAATTCAGCAATATATACGGAGTTGACGCCGGAACTTGAAGCAGAGGGCATGGCGCGTGAAATCGTACATCGATTGCAGACGATGCGTCGCTTGGCGGGATTCGATATTGCCGACCATATTGAGACATACTATGAAGCCGGTGAGTATATCCGGAGAGTAATGACGGCAGATACGACAGCCGAATATATCAAGCAGGAAACGCTTTCCCGGCATTTAACAGAAGGTTTGCCTGCGGGAGTAGATTACCAGGAAACCTTCAAATTAGGCGGTCATGATGTATTGCTTGGCGTTAAGAAAGTAGATTAAGGAGAAGTCGGTCTTTTAATAAGCGTAGCGGTAGTAGTGTTTTCTTTATCATTACGCCAGTAAACGATCTCCACTTCCTGCCCTATCTCGGCGGAGCGAATACCAATGATAAGATCGTCCTCGGTTTCAATCTCCCTGCCGTTGAAACTGAGGATTACATCCTGGGGTCGAAGTCCGGCTTTATCGGCCGGGCTGTCAGTCCCAACATTTACGATAAAAACTCCTCGATCAATTGTGAGATTAAAGTTCGATATTACTAACTGGTCTACCGGATGGAAACTAACGCCGAGATATGGATGAGACGCCTCTCCGTCGTTTATCAGTTGTTCGATAATCGGAACTGCTTCTTCGGTGCTGATTGCGTAGCCAACTCCCTCGACTTCAACCTGGACCTGTTTTACACTGTTAATACCGATAACCTGTCCGG
>CAZBQL010000091.1:0-11798 GCA_964493985.1 uncultured Dehalococcoidales bacterium | reverse complement strand
TGTATGGAAGATGTACATTACCGAGTATAATCGGGTGCATAAAACAAACAAGACCCCTGATGACTTCAAGGATATGTTAACGGCTATGAAGCCGTCGGTGGTTGACCCTGAGGGCGATGGTGTGGTTGAATTGATGGACATGGCAGGGGTTGACAAGGCCGTTATTTTCCCTGTGGACTGGGAGGCTATAACCGGACCGCCGAAAGTTCCATATAGAGATCAGAATAAGGCCCATGCCGATGCGGCGAAGAAGCATAAGGGTCGGTTCATTCCGATTTGTGGTCTTGATCCCAGGCGAGGGAATGCTATGGAACTTGCCAAGGAGGCCATTGAAGATTGGGGAATGAAGGGGTTCTACTTCATGCCGGCTACGGGATTTAAACCGGATGATCCGGTTTGCTACCCTATCTATGAAAAATGTCTTGAATGGAAAGTACCCGTTATTATCCATTGCGGGAAGGAAATAGCTCACTGGGACTACAATCATCCGACACAAAGGACAGCCAATGTAGCCCTGATGTATCCTGAGCTCAAGGTAGTACTCGGACACGCTGGCACGAGAATATATAGAAATGAAGCCATAGAGGCTTGTATAATACCTAATCTCTACATGGACTTTTCAGAGTACCAGGGCTTTTGGCGCCTGCAGCCTAAATATTTTTATCAATGGCTGCGGGATGCTATAGATGCTTGCGGTCCTGAGAAGGTAATGTTTGGCAGTGGTTTCCCCAATCCGAACGTATTGACCCCCGAAGCTGAGTGGGTAAAGGCAATCAAGGAACCTCAAACAGATATAGAGTTCACTGCCGAAGAGATAGACATGGTAATGGGAAAGTCTGCGGAAGCAGTGTTCGACACCAAATAAAGAGGATAATATAATTACTCTTAAGGATGACCGGGGAGAAGACCAACTTAAAGTAAAATTAGGGAGAGAAAAAGTATGGCTGATATTATTGACCTTATTTCAAGCAGGAGAAGTGTCAGAAGATTTACGGATGATCCTGTACCTGATGAGGTAATCGACAAGCTAATCGAAGCAGCCAGGTGGGCTCCAAGCGGTGAAAATGAGCAACCATGGAGATTCATCGTTGTGAGAGACCCGGACACCAAAGCCAAGATTGCTGAGATAGCCAAGTTAGGTACCGGTGGGCGTGTTACCGCAGAATACAGTCTTTCGGATTACTGGCAGAGAAAATTCGCCGGCGTTAAAAATCCGGAAACGAGAGCCAGGCTCTTTAAGACTATGTATACTGGTCAGGCTTCAGAATTCGCCGGAAATGCACCCGTGGTAATTGTCGTAATCGGCGAACTATATGATATGTTCGATACTCCTTACGACCTGTCCTGTGCCATAATGAGTCTACTCCTGGAGGCACATTCACTCGGTCTGGGGTCCTGCTGGGTACACGGCCCATCAGTATATCCTTCAATTGTGAAAAAGATGAAAGAGTTGCTGAAAATACCTACCGGGATGGGACAATATAAACTTATAGCTACCGTCTCTCTTGGCTGGCCTGCTGAAAGTCCTAAAGCAAGAGAGAAGAAGGAATTCGAAGATATTGTTTTCTGGGAAGAATTCGGCAGGAAGGAGAGACCATAAATGGACGAAAAAATTACCTACTTCAATGATTTGCTGGTCAGGTTTGAAGAAATTTTCTATCATGAGCTGTCGGGGATGACCCATCCGAAAGTAGAATACGTAGGAACCGACTTTCTCAAATCAAAGAACATCGAAGGGAATACAGTCGAAGAAGTTATCGATAACTGCATCAAAGAAATCGTTGCCGGCGGTCTCGTGGAGGAAATCACTTACTCCCGGGCAGGAGAAGGTATCTTACTTATCCTTAAAATCAAGAACTGTATTCATATCCCGATGGAAGCCAAGCTTCAGTACGGTCAGAAAAATGAAGGCGGGGTGGCACCTTATATGTGCCCTATCGCCAACATGATTCTGGACAGAATACTTGAGGTTTTACACTTCCAGATGGTCTACAATGCCTCTATTGAGAGTATCGATACGGAAACGGGCGAATGTTCACTGAAATGCGTGATTTACGAAAGCGCAGAGAAGATAGGTCAGGTTGGAGACTGGAGGGACCTCTAGTAAATCGATCCCAAAGAAGTTACACGGTTGATCTGTAAATAATCAGGAGGAATGTTAGATTTAACATTCCTCCTCAACTTTTCAAAACATGATTTTTTTAATTGTTAACGTAATAACGACCTTTTCAAACCTTATGCTCTAATCCTCGTCTCTTTCTTCCAAATCGCAGCGCAGGCACCGGTTTGCTTCTTCGATAGCGTCCTCTCTCGAGTAGCAGACTTCGACTTCGGAAAAGTCCTTAATCCGCTGTGAAACAGGTAACATAGTAATATCCGGACGCCTTTGCTCCTCTGATTCTTCAAGTGGAGGTAGTTCCTTTTCCGGTGGAGCGAGTGTCTGATCGATCTCGCCACTACCACCGAGATATTTGTCAATCGAGATCGCCGCTTGTCTTCCCTGGGCAATTGCTTCGATAACGGAAGCCGGTCCGCTGACGACATCGCCGCCTGCGTAAATGCCTTTTTTACCGGTAGCTAACGTATCCTCATCGACGACAATAGTATTTCCCTGACCAACCGGTAGATCGAACTGCTCAGGGATATCCGGCCGCTGGCCAATGGCCTCGATGACATTATCGAAAATCATCTTGAATTCGCTTCCTTCTATCGGTTCAGGTCGTCTGCGACCGCTGGCATCTATAGATCCAAGCTGCATACGAATACATTCGACTTCCAGCGCATCGCCTGCCTTCGATATCCGGACAGGATTGACCAGGTATTCGATTTTAATTCCTTCGTCAATCGTCTGGACAACTTCCTCGAAGCTGGCCGGCATTTCTCCTGCTGTTCTCCTGTACAGAATAGTCACTTCTTCAGCACCGAGTCGTAGTGCGGAACGGGCAGAGTCGATAGCGGCATTACCACCGCCACATACAGCCACCCGTTTACCTATCTTCTGCGGTTTACCAAGACTGATGTCACGGAGGAAAGATACGCAGTCCTCAACTCCGGGGTTATCTTCACCTTCGACTCCTAACTTCGTTCCCCGGTGAGTACCGATAGCGACGAATACAGCGTCGAATCCTTCTTCCAGCAGGCTCTCGGGAGAGGTAACCGCAGCATCGGTCTTTATGGTTACACCAAGGTTCTCGATTTCTTTAATTTCATTTCTGAGAACATCCTTCGGCAGTCTATAGTCCGGGATACCGACCCTCATCATACCTCCGGCTTCCGGTAGTGCCTCGAATACCGTAACCTTATGACCCAGTATATTCAGGAAATATGCGGCGGTTAGCCCGGCTGGACCGGAACCTATTACTGCAACACTTTTACCTGTTGACGGTGCTATTTTAAGGCTATGTTTCCACAGGTCATCACTCCCATTTTCACACGCAACACGTTTCAACATTCTGATAGCAATAGCTTCGTCGAGCTGACCGCGTCGGCACCTCGCCTCACAGGGATGGAAGCAAACCAGGCCGCAAACGGATGGAAATGGTATCTTTTCTCTAATCACAGCCAGTGAAGCATCGAAATTACCATCGATAATAAAACGAATGTAGCGCGGTGCATCAATGCCTGCCGGACAAATATGGCTGCAGGGAGCGCTGACAATACCCTGGCAAACAGCCGCTTCACAGTGATGCCTCTTAATATGGTCTTCATATTCGTTAAGAAAGTACTGTAAGGTAGTCAGCACGGGATTAGGCGCTGTTTGACCTAATTGGCACAGCGAACCGGCTTTGACCTGTAGACTGAGATCTCTCAGTATTTCAATATCTTCCAGCTTACCTCTGCCAGCACAGATATTCTCCAGAATGGTAAGCATTTGTTTAGTGCCCAGACGGCACATTACGCATTTTCCACATGATTCATCCTGAGTAAATGACAGGAAGTAGCGGGCAATCTCTACCATGCAGATGTCTTCATCCATGACCACCATACCGCCGGAACCAACGATAGCCCCGGCTTGTGCCAGTGTTTCATAATCGACCGGAAGATTAAGGTGTGTCGCAGGGAGACAACCACCGGACGGACCACCTGTCTGAACAGCCTTGAATTTTTTACCATTCGGAATTCCACCGCCAATATCAAATATTATGTCATATAATTGAGTCCCCATAGGTATTTCAACCAGTCCGCTGTTGGCAATCTTCCCTGTTAAAGCAAAGACGGTGGTGCCTTTACTCTTTTCGGTACCGATTTGCGAGTACCAGTCAGCACCTTTAGAAATGATAACCGGAATAGAGGCAAGAGACTTGACGTTGTTGATGTTGCTGGGTTTGCCCCAGAGACCTGATTGAGCCGGGAATGGAGGACGGGGTCTTGGCATGCCTCGTCTGCCCTCTATTGATGCCATTAAAGCAGTCTCTTCTCCGCAAACGAAAGCACCAGCCCCTTCTTTTATGTGTATTCTAAAACTGAAGTCAGAGCCCATTAGGTTATCGCCGAGTAAGCCCTTTTCTTCAGCCTGCTCGACAGCAATGCGTACCCGTTTGACAGCCAGCGGATATTCAGCCCGGATGTAAATATAACCTTCCGAAGCACCGATTGCATATGCAGCGATTGTCATACCTTCGATAACAGTGAAAGGGTCCCCTTCCATGATACTGCGGTCCATAAACGCACCTGGATCACCCTCATCGGCATTGCATATCATGTATTTCTGGTCGCCTTCCGATTGACGGCATAGCTGCCATTTTGTCCCCGTGGAAAAACCGGCGCCACCCCGACCGCGTAGCCCGGACCGTTTCACCTCGTCTATCACCTGGTCCGGAGTCATCTCGAGCAGGCATTTTTTCAAAGCTTCAAAGCCTTCGGCGGCTATATAATCTTCAATTCTTTCAGGATTGATATGACCACAGTTCCTGAGTATTAAACGCTGCTGTTTTTTGTAGAAGTTCACATCCTGGTAATACTGGATTGCTTCACCGGTAACCGGGTCCTTGTAGAATAAACGTGAAACCGGTTTACCGTCCCTGAGGTGTGATTCGGCAATTTCTGCCACGTCTTCTACTGTAACGTGCGTGTAGAATACTCCCTCAGGCTCAACAACCGCAATCGGTCCTTGTTGGCAGAATCCATGACATCCGGTGAAATCGACATCGACATCTTTTAACCCGAGTTCGGCTACTTTTTTTTCCATAGCCTCCCGTATCTCGAAGGCTTTGCCTGAAACGCAACCGGTCCCATGGCAGAATTTTATAGTCAGACGGCTATTAGGCGCTTTCTCTTGTTCTATCACTGAAAATCTCCCCAACTTTTTTTGTGGTCATCTGCCCGTGCACATCATCATTAATTGTAATATTCGGAGCTAATGCACAGGCACCGATACAGGCAACAGTCTCCAGAGAATACTCCATATCCTCGGAAGTCTCACCAGGTTTAATACCGAGACGTCGTTCGACTTCCCTCAGTATTCTTGCTCCACCCCGGACATGGCAAGCCGTCCCCCGGCATACCGTTACCTTCGTTTTACCCGAAGGTACACGCTTGAACTGGGCATAAAACGTAGCTACTCCAAGCACAACGCCTGGAGAGATACTGAGAAAACGTGCTATCTTCTGCATTGCTTCAGCAGGTAGATACCCCAGTGCTTCCTGGGTTTCCTGTAGAATAGTTATCAGATCATCCCTCTGAGCTGCAGCATGGTTCGCAAGAACCTCTTCCATGGTATCTTTGATCTCACATTCACATGTCATTTGTTTCTCTCCATCGCAAGCCGTATAACTTTGGCTATAAAATCATTATCTCCTAACAAATACTACCGGTTCTAATCTACCGGTCACGTATTCTAAGCATTATATTTTTCAATTCTTATACTGCAGGGAACATATTTTGGCAGCTTGAAAACCGGGTCAACCTCCGGATCGTTCAATAAACTGGTCTGGTTGTTAACCAGGGGGAATATCATAAAGACGGTACCTTTTAGCATGCCGTCAGTTATCTTTACCTTCGCTGTCACCTCACCATGCTGTGAAATAACCTTTACACTCTCATCTTCCCCTATTTGCAGCAAGTTAGCATCCTCGGGATTTATCTCAACTATATCCTCTCCCCGAAGCATGACAAGCCCATCAACTTTCCTTGCCAGTGTCCCGGTCTGGGTGTAATACAGGCTTCGTCCCAGGATGAGTGCCAGTGGATAATTGTCATCGGCCGGTTTCCCGGATAGCTTATACTCCAGAGGGCCAAACCGTCCCTTTCCTTCGACGAATGCTTCACTATACAGGACCGGTGTACCTTCGCTTTGTTTATCGGGGCAGGGCCACTGTAGACCGGCATCTTCCAGACGATCGTATGAAATACCTCCATAGATCGGTGCCAGGCTGGCAATCTCCACCATAATCTTTGAAGGAGTATCAAAAGTGAAACCTTCCTTACCCATCTTCTGAGCAAGCTGACAGGTTATCTTCCAATCATACTTGGATTCACCGGCAGAATCGACGGCTTTTCTTACTCTTTGTATCCTGCGCTCGGTATTGGTAAAGGTACCTTCCTTTTCAGCGAAGGTTGTTGCCGGCAACACAACATGAGCCATCTCAGCCGTTTCTGTCATGAAAACATCCTGGACTACCAGAAATTCCAGTGCTTCCAACGATTCTCTAACTTTGTCAGCATCCAACTCACCCAGCACAGGATTGCTTCCGATAATATATAACGCCTTGATCTCCTTCTTGTTTGCGGCATCGAGTATCTCGGTGAAACTTAATCCTTGAGAAGGATTAAGAGAGCACCCCCAGGCAGCTTCAAATTTCTCTTTTATCGAAGCATCACTTACGGATTGATAGCCGGGATAATAGTCAGGTAATGCTCCCATATCACATGCACCCTGGGCGTTATTCTGAGCAACCAGAGGACAAATACCGGATGAAACCTTGCCGATGTTTCCGGTAAGCATAGCCAGGTCAGCAACAGCATTTACATTATCGGTACCATTCCCACTCCTGACAAAGTCTGTTCCGTATAGGATAGTCGCAGGGCTGTTTGTGGCATACATTCTGGCTGCTTCAGCAATCTTTTCCGCAGATACACCGGTAATTTCTTCGATATCATCCAGAGAAAGGGCTTCAAGTGATTTCTTAAATGGTTCGAAATCTTTGCATTGCTTCTCTATAAAATCTGAGTCGAGAAGCCCTTCATCAACGATAACCTTCATCATTCCCATGAGTAATGCCGCTTCTGTCTCCGGCTTGATTTGCAGCCACAGGCTGGCAAAACGATTCAGATCGATGCCGCGTGTGCTGACTACGATAAGCTTGGCTCCATTACGGACCGCGTTTTTCACCTTAAGACCGATTATGGGGTGAGTTACTGTCAGGTCGATATCAAGAGCCAAAATGCCGGCTGCATTGCTGATCTCTTCTATTGAATTAGTCATAGCTCCGATGCCAAAGCTGTTGGTAAGACCTTCAAAGCTGGGTAACAATGATAAACGGGCTGTATTATCTATATTGTTGGTACCCAGTGCGACCCTGGCGAATTTCTGAGCAATGTATGTATCTTCATTCGTGCATTTGGCTGAAGCAATCACCGCTACCTCATCCGCCTTATAGCTGCCGAGTTTGCCAGCGATGAAATCAAGCGCTTCATCCCAGTCGGCTTTATCCATTTCCCCATTTTTTCTGATTAGAGGTGATGTCAGCCGTTGATTACTATGAACGAAACCTGGAATGCCGAAACGGCCTTTTACACAAAGCCTCCCGCTATTTACTGAGTCCTCTTTTTTACCATGAGCAGTGACCACTTCAGTCTGACGAATGCCCAGATTTACGCTGCAACCTACTCCGCAATACGGGCATACCGATTCGATTTCTCTCCCCGCTTTTCTGGTTTCTTTCGGGTGAAGAGTATAAACCGGACAATGGTCCAGACACTCTCCGCACGATTCACAGTTCGATTCTATTAATACACCATCCATTCCGGCGCTGACCCTGGTCTGATAACCACGATTGGTCAAATTAACCGCATTGACACCGCGGATTTCATCGCACGCACGAACGCATTTACCACAGAGAATGCAATAGTTACGGTCGATATTAAAAAATGGATTACTTTTATCGATCGGAAGGTCTTTGGTCATGGTCTGAAAACGTGCTTTGGCAGCATCGAGAACGGCTTCCATCATCTGAAGGTCACACTGCTGGTTCTTGGGACAGGCATCACAATCAGTCGGATGGTCACTCCTTATCAACTGGATGGCGGTACGGCGTATATCTTCAAGTTCCGGAGAATCTGTATGCACCACCATACCCTCAGTAGCCGGTGTGGTACAGGAAGTGGGAAAGCCGCGAGTTCCTTCGATTTGTACGACACAAAGGCGACAAGCCCCGTATGGTTTCAAGTCAGGATCGGAACACAGTGTAGGTATAAAAAAGCCATTTTCTTCGGCTACCTCCAGCACAGTCATCCCTTCCGTTGCTTCAACCTCTTCTCCATCAATAGTCAGTTTGATTATATTATCCAACTAAAATTCTCCTACCTTAAGACTTGTGAAAGACCGGGAATCCCCATCCGGCATTTATCAATGAAGTGCTTTCGGGACATTCTTTATGAGTGTGTACCTGCACGGTACCCGTTTCAGTTATGCCTGATGTTGTTCTCACTATAAATATATAAGTCTGATTTCTTAACACTCTCAATTATATCAGTACAAATATCATTCGTGGTAACTCTGGAATTGGTGGCATACAGTCCAGCCATAATGTCTGCCTTAGGTCCACGGGCTTCATTCCCGTTCAGGATAAGCTTAATCATTATTGTTGAGGTTTCTTATATTGATATTGTCTATATTTCCTGACAGGCATTAAACCAAGAACGGCTAGAGTTTATTTATTTTAAAAATCAACCGGTAATAACAGTATCTGCATTTACAAGTAATTATATGCACAACTTACTGCGTTTTGTAAATTAATATAACGTGTTTTATCAGACCTGAATATCTCGCCAGAAAATAAAAAAACAGCCCACTCACCAAAATTAGTATAGAACTTTGCATATTTGAAGTCAACCAGAGACAATAGTCAGCCTTATAGCATACCATATCTTGACAATAATCCTGATATTGAAGTAGAATCAATGACAATCAAATAAAGCTAGAGGCTGTGAACAAGACTAGTAGCCTTCGAAGCGGGTCCCAGAGAGTCGGGAGAGTAGTATTCATATAAACGGATACTCGAGGTGTGAACCGACGGCAGCGCGGTAGGTGAATGGGCTTGGGAGCCGCAAACCGAAAGACCGGTTTATCCGGTATCAGTAGGCCTTGCCGCAGGGGAAGCGTTATCAGGTCCCTGGGTATCGAGTTACTAAACCTCAGCCATTATCTCCGTACCTGAAAAAGATAGTCCGTTCATTTTATAATTGACTAAGAAGGGTGGCACCGCGGAAAACAAAATCCCGCCCCTTTAAGGGTGGGATTTATTATTTTAAGGCATGGTAAATTTTTTGATACCAGCCTTTCGACTAAACGGGGAAAATATACTAAAAACGATAGAGGAGGAAATATGGACACAAGAAGATTTTTCCTTGAACAGAAGGATATGCCTAAACGGTGGTATAACGTCCAGGCCGATCTACCTGAACCGCTGCCGCCGATGCTGCATCCTATGACAAAGGAGCCCCTGACTCCACCTGACCTGGCACCCCTCTTCCCGATGGAACTCATCATGCAGGAAGTCAGCCAGGAACGCTACATAGATATTCCGGAGGAAGTCCAGGAGATCTATAGAACCTGGAGACCAACCGTACTCCATCGTGCCTACAACCTGGAAAAGGCACTCGATACACCGGCCAAAATTTTCTATAAATACGAAGGCACCAGTCAGGCCGGCAGTCATAAACCGAATACAGCGGTAGCCCAGGCATACTACAACAAGAAAGAAGGCATCAAGCGCCTTACTACTGAAACAGGAGCCGGGCAATGGGGTAGTTCGCTTGCTTTCGGCTGCGTACTCTTTGACCTTGAACTTAAGGTCTATATGGTCAAGGTCAG
This sequence comes from uncultured Dehalococcoidales bacterium, assembly GCA_964493985.1. Lineage (GTDB taxonomy): Bacteria > Chloroflexota > Dehalococcoidia > Dehalococcoidales > UBA2162 > MGML01. The sequence goes on along the minus strand of CAZBQL010000091.1, from coordinate 1,765 downwards.
TTATAATCAGAAACCTTACCGCCGCATAATGATGGAAACCTGGGGAGCAACCTGTGTTCCCAGTCCCAGCCCGGATACTAAAGCCGGACGGGATATGCTCGCCCAGGACCCGGACTGTCCCGGCAGCCTTGGACTGGCTATCAGCGAAGCTGTCGAAGACTGTATGACGAGAGACGATACTCATTATTCGCTGGGAAGCGTGGTTAGCCACGTCCTGCTGCACCAGACCGTAATCGGCCAGGAAGCAATGAAGCAGATGGAAATGGCCGGCTACTATCCGGATATCATCATCGGCTGCGTAGGCGGCGGTTCGAACTTCGCCGGTATGTTCCTGCCTTTTATTAAGGATAAACTCGACGGGAGCAAGCCTGATCTGCGTATCATAAACGTCGAGCCGGAAAGTTGTCCTACTCTCACGAAGGGACTTTATGCCTATGACTATGGCGATGTCGCCGGAATGGCGCCTATCGCCAAGATGTTCACTCTCGGCCACACCTTTATGCCGCCGCCGGTACATGCCGGAGGTCTGAGGTATCATGGCATGGCTCCGCTGATCTGCCACCTCCATAAACTCGGCTATGTCGAAGCCGTAGCGGTTCCTCAGATCGCAACCTTTGAAGCAGGAGTTCAGTTCGCCAGGACCGAGGGTATTATAAGCGCGCCGGAAACCAACCATGCAATAAGGGTAACCATTGACGAAGCTCTCAAATGTAAAGAAACAGGCGAATCGAAGGTAATTCTCCTGGCTCACAGCGGTCACGGCCATTTCGATATGGCTGCTTACGAAGCTTATCTCTCCGGGAAACTAACTGATTATGCCTATCCCGAAGAAAAAGTCAAAGAAGCACTGGCAACATTACCCGAGATACCCGGGCAATAAAGCACCTGTCAAGAAACCAAAGGGGGCCGGTGTACACCGGCCCCCCTTTTAATACTATCATTGATACTGCTTTATGTTAATAAGGCAGGTTTATCAGAGTAATTCAAGATTAATATTTTTATAACATTTTATATGCTAAAATAAAAATATGAAAAAGTTAAGCGTTTTATTGGTATCGGGCCTGTTAATCCTGTCTCTTGTCTTTGGTACCGGATGCTCGTTGATTGCCGGCGGAGTTACTGAAGAAAAAACCCCGACCGTAGAGGAAATCAGCGATACCAGACCTGTAGAAGATATAGTCATTCCTGATTCGCCACAGCTGGAGGCACTCCCCAGTATTGCCGACGTTGTAGCTGCTGTCAAACCATCGGTCGTAGCGATCAACACCGAGATAACGATAACTGATTTCTTCAGCCGTGAAAGCACGCAGGAAGCAGCCGGTTCAGGCTGGATAATATCAGAAGACGGCTACATCGTCACGAACAACCACGTCGTCGCCGACGCTCAAAGTATTACCGCTGTACTCGATGACGGTCAGGTATATGATGCTGAGATAGTGGGAACAGATCCGCTGACCGACCTTGCAGTTATAAAGATTGAAGCTGAGAACCTGCCGGCCGCGAAGGTAGGTGATTCGTCAAATATGAGAATCGGTGACTGGGTAGTAGCTATCGGGAATTCTCTCGGACTCGGGATCAGGGCAACCCAGGGAATAGTCAGCAGGACGGACGTTTCTCTCCAGGTCGATATTAACCAGTTACTGTACGGACTTATCGAGACAGATGCGGCTATAAATCCCGGCAATAGTGGAGGTCCGCTGGTAAACCTGGCCGGACAGGTTATCGGTATTAACAGTGTAAAACAGGTCCAGGTTGAAGTCGAGGG
>CAZBQL010000090.1:4857-12047 GCA_964493985.1 uncultured Dehalococcoidales bacterium | reverse complement strand
TAGAATTTAGTATTTCGATATTAGGATTTTTCATTATGTACATCGAGGCATGTATTTAGTATACCCTCCCCACCAAAATATGCTATATTTTAGTATGAAATATACAGGGGTACTACTGCAGTCAGACCTTCCTATCCCATCATTTATTAAGGGCAAAGTCAGAGATATTTACGACCTGGGAGATAATCTTCTTATCATTGCCACCGATCGCATATCTGTGTTCGACGTAATCCTGCCTACAGGGATTCCCGACAAAGGCAAGGTACTGAACCAGATATCGGCTTTCTGGTTCGAAAAAACATCAGGTATCATCCCGAACCATGTCGTTGAAGTGGTAAATGACGTCAAGTCCCTTGATGCATACCTGCCCCCCGAACAGAGATTCGATTATCCCGGTTACCTTTCCAGCCGGTCAATGGTCGTTAAGAAAGCAGAACGGATAAATATAGAATGGGTGCTCCGTGGATACCTTTCAGGCTCAGCCTGGCAAGAGTATCAGAAATCAGGCACAGTCTTCGGGCAAAAGGTTCCGTCCGGTATGCGGGAAAGCCAGGAACTGCCCGAAGTCCTTTTCACTCCTTCTACCAAGGCTGAAGAAGGCCATGACATGCCGATGACCATGGATGAAGTGAAAAATATGATCGGGGAATCCGTTACCGGCGAAATGATGGAGAAAAGTCTGGCTGTATACAACATGGCCAGGGACTACGCCCGGGAAAGGGGGATAATTATCGCCGATACCAAATTGGAATTCGGACTCGATAACGGTAAACTGATGATAATCGATGAGCTACTGACACCGGACTCATCACGCTTCTGGGATGCTTCCGTGTATAAAGTTGGGCAATCCCAGCCAAGCTTTGATAAGCAGCCGGTCCGCGACTGGACGGCAGCCACCGGCTGGAACAAGACACCCCCCGGGCCGGAACTGACACCGGAGGTTGTCGAACAATCATCTCAAAGATACCGGGATGCTTACGAGAAGCTGACAGGTAAAAAACTGGGGTAGCTGTTCAAGCTAATCCTCTCTCTATCAGAATACCTTTCATATATTCGCTGTTATTATGAAAATCGAGGATAATTCGTTTTTCTTCAAGCGTACAACCAATGAGCAGCTTTATCTCGGAGTCTCTTTTCATCAAATCGATGGTGCAGATCATGGCATCCACCTTTCCGAAGAGGCTGGTACCTTTATAAACGTCGATACCTCCTCCGTCCGGTGAAGTGGTATTTTCAAGGTATCCATAATCAGCAGGATATATCATATCGGGAAACCGGGGATGAGACGTACCTTTCGGCCTGTCAATTATCACCCGTGAATCGGATACAAGATTATCGACTGCTTTCCAGAATTCATTATTAGCATCCGGCAGCATTTTCTCACTTCACCCCTTCCAACATGCCCTTGGTACTTGGTGATACTCCTCTGATCCGTTCATCTACTGTCGTTGCCGTATCCAGCGCCCTTCCGAGAGCCTTAAAGAGTGCTTCAGCCCTGTGATGGTCATTGGTCCCGTAAATGATATGGGCATGGAGATTTATCCTGGCTTCGATTGCGAATGTCTCCAGGAAGTGTCTCAGCATATCAGAGGGAAATCCCGCCATATCGTTGTTATTGAATACCATTTCAAGCACGGAATAGGCACGACCGCTGATATCTACCACCACCATGGCAAGGGCTTCGTCCAGAGGAACGGTCGCGTCCGCCATCCGGATAATCCCCGTCTTCTCCCCCAGTGCTTCCGAAAAAGCCTTGCCAAGGCATATCGCCACGTCTTCGATAAGGTGGTGCGGATCATCACCGGTCGCTTTTAAAGTAAAATCGAACCGGCCGTGTTTCATTATCTGCGACAGCAGGTGGTCGAACATGTATATTCCGGTATCGATGTCCCACTTTCCCGTGCCGTCAATATTCAACTCCATGATAATATCGGTCTCACCGGTCTTCCTGGTGATAACTCCGGAAGATCTTTCCGGTTGATTTTGTGGATTTAGAAATAACATTGCTCCGTTGAAATACGCGTTACCTACCTTTATTTTCCCGGTACGGGTCTGCTGGTAAGTACGTCGGGTACAGCCGAAAATCTCTGCCATTTGCTGGTCCGTATATCCTTTTTCTCTTTGTATGCTTGTAACCTGTTCGACAAGTTCATCTGTTTGGAACACCGGATTCATATCACACCTCTGTTACTAAATATAATATATTATTACATATTGAAGAAATGCTTGTTATATTATATAACTATTTTACACATCTGTCAATTATTATTGTGATATATTATCACTAAATATTTTTTAAGTGTGAAATATTGTGTAATAATATTACAGGTGGACGGATTTAAAAGGTCATCAGATTAAATAAACCGAAGAACAGCCATCAGGGCATTGGTATGCTCGGGTTTACCGACGCTTATGCGGACGTAGTCACGTAAAAGAGTATCATCGTAATATCGTATGAGTATCCCCTTCTCCTGGAGTTTCTGCCTGAGCTGCAAAGCATTACCTTTCGCCACCTTACAGAGGATGAAATTTGCCTGCGAAGGGAATGGCTTGAGCCAGGAAATCATCTCCAGTTCGGTGAATAACCTCTCCCGTTCATCGATGAGTTTTTGAACCGTCGACTGCAGGTAATCGATATCTTTCAGCGATTCCTCGACAGCAACCATCGCGGCGACATTGACGTTATAGGGTATCTTTATCTTGAGAATATAGTCGGCTATCTCGGGCGGGAACAGTCCGTAACCTACCCTTAATCCGGCAAGGCCTGCCCACTTGCTGAAGGTACGCAGAACGATAAGGTTCCCATATTCTTCGATCAAAGGGACGATCGTCTGCTTGCTGAACTCATAGTACGCTTCATCGACCACCACGACGACGCCTGTTTCCAGGATTTTCCGGATGTCCGCTTCGGATATCATATTCCCTGTGGGATTGTTGGGATTGGCAACGAAGATGACTTTCGTCCGGTCGGTCACTGCTGCTTTTATAGATGCTACATTAATATCAAAACTTTCATCCCTCGGTATTTTCACAAGCTTACCGCCGCAGAGATCGGTACTGAACTTGTATATTCCGAAGGTCGGAACACAGTTTATAACTTCTTCATCCCTGTTCAGGAAAAGCCGCAGTATCAGGTCGATAAGCTGGTTGCTGCCACCGCCGGCAACGATGTACTTTTCTTCGGCTCCGCAATATCCGGCCAGCAGCTTTCTCAGTTTTGTCTGTCCGTCATCGGGATAAATATTATATTCATCGTATGAGGCCAGCGCTTTACTTACCGCCGGTGAACATCCGTACGGGTTCTCATTAGCGTCCAGTTTGATTATGTTATCGACCGGCACTTCGACTTTACCCTCGAGCGTATCCGGTGATATTCGCGCCGAATAGCCGCCGAAATCCTCCAGGTCCGGTCGAATATACTTTTTTATACTGTTTTTTCCGGACATTCAGTACTCCTGCTGATAAGATACGAACAATCCACATTGTAGCACCGATTCACCTTCCCAGCCAATTCTCTGTTCGCGTCACTTGTGCAAGCACTGGCAATAATATATAAATATTCATAGAGGTAAACTCTATGACCGAATCAAAACCTACCATATTCTGGGACTTCGACGGGACCCTGGTACTGACACCGAAATGGAGTACGTCCCTGGTAAAAGCGCTTGATATACTGCACCCCGGTCATGGTATAACGCGCGAACAGATAAGCGCCTTTCTCCATGAAGGTTTCCCCTGGCATACTCCTGAGAGATACCATCCGGAACTATCGTCGCCTGAGGCCTGGTGGGCATTCCTCAGACCTGTACTGGCAGGTGCCATCCTCAGAGTGGGATACTGTAATGTAGATTCCTGCCGGGCAGCCGAACTGGCCCAGGAATATATACTTAACCCTGAGACATATATTCCCTACGATAATGCACTAAAGGTATTACGCTACCTGTATGAGAAAGGCTGGCAGCATTTCATACTGTCCAACAACTACCCGCAGTTGCCGGAAGTAGTCAGTCATCAATCTTTCAACGATCTTATAACCGAGTGCATCACCTCAGGTCTTGTTGGCTATGAAAAACCGAATCTCGGAATATTCGAATACGCCCTGGATCGTGCCGGATGGCCTGAAAAAGTATGGATGGTGGGAGATAATATCAAAGCGGATGTAAAGGGTGCCGAAGCTATTGGTATTCCGGCTATACTGGTACATACCCAGGTAACCGAAAAACCAAGATATTTTGCTGCTGATCTGTATGAAGTTGCCGAGATAATCGAAGAGAATTCAGTATAACGAAGTGTCTTCGTTATTATCCACCTAACCTCTTCTCGATCGCCTTCGCATGGGCGTCTAGACCTTCGGTCTTTGCAATAATCTGTGCCGCTTTTCCTATTTCATCGATATCGATCTTATCGGTATCTATCAGGCTGGTAATCTTAACGAAATCGGTTACGTTCAGCGGGGAACTGAACCTTGCCGTGCCACCGGTAGGCAGAATGTGGGCCGGTCCCGCAATATAATCACCCAGCGCCACGGTACCCTTTTTACCGATGATGACACACCCCGCAGCGGTTACCTTTTCCAGGTAATATCCGGCATTTTCAACCAGCAACAGCAGGTGCTCAGGGGCATACAGGTTGGCCAGTTCAATCGCTTCATTAATACTCTCGACAAGGCCAATCATTCCCCGGTCTTCCAGGTTCTTCTCGGTTTCTTTCCGGTTATTCAGTCCCTTCAACTGTTCCTCAACTTCACTCCTGACCTTATGCGTTATCTTCTGTGAAGTCGTCAGCATGATCGCCGAACCGGAGGTATGTTCTGCCTGGGCAAGGAGGTCCGAGGCGCAATACGCCGGATTCGCCCAGTCATCGGCAATAATTACCACCTCGGAAGGGCCGAAAAGACCATCGATACCCACAACTCCGTACAGCAGTTTCTTTGCCAGCGTCACATAGATATTGCCGGGACCAAAGATTTTGTCCACTGACGGAATAGACTCCGTACCATATGCCAGCGCTGCTACAGCCTGCGCTCCACCAACGGAAAATATCCTGTCGACACCGGCTATCTTCGCCGCAGCGAGTGTCGCCGGGTGGACCGAACCGTTCTTTTGCGGCGGTGTTGCCAGTATTATCTCATTCACTCCGGCTACCTTTGCCGGTACTGCCGCCATCAGAAGAGAAGAAGGAAGTGGGGAAGTAAATCCCGGTGTTATTATCCCGACTCTTTTTAGCGGTCTGATGAGCCAGCCAAGGCCCTCTCTAACGCTCTCATTCAGCAAACTATCCCTCTGGGCGTTATGATAGGAGGAAATCCTTTCCGCAGCCAGGTTCAGAGCCGAAAGAAGCTCTGGCTCAACGCTGTTACTTGCCGCTGTAACCTGCTCTTTGCTAACCTCCAGCGAGTCCAGTGTTACGCCGTCGAATCTCCGTGTATATTCATATAGGGCGGCATCGCCCCGGTGGGAGACCTCTGTAATAATATCCCTTATAGCATTTTCCCGTTCATTTGCCTCGAAGCGGCTTGACGGACCCTGTCGCGACAGTATGCTTTTTAAAGGCTCGAACCCTTCTATTATCTTCATCTTTTTTCCCAGGCTACTCTTTAATGCCTTTCTTTAGTATCTTTACTATTGAATTAATTCTATCACTCTTGCCGGCAGAGGCAATACTGTTTTTATTTCCGATCAGCCGTGCCGTAGACTCGAAAAGGGTATCGATTATCTTGAGGTTATGCCTGGCTATCGTCCCACCGGTTTCCGTATTCTCTATGAGAAGATCGGCATCCTCGGGCAGAAAGACTTCGGTCGCTCCCCAGGTAGGTATCACCCGGTAGATACCCATGTGATTTTCCCTGGCGCACTTATCTGCAATGTTAACATACTCAGAAGCCACCCGGACCGGAAGAGACCGTTCCGCATAATAATCCCTCAATTCCTGCAGACTATTTACCGGCAGTTTATTGTCGATTACGGCAACTATCTTCACCCGGCTGGATTTCAGGTCGAGGAATTCCTCGACCGGACTCGATGGAAACTGGTACAGGTGGTCGAGAGTCCAGTCCTTCCCGGTTACGGCAATATCAAAATTACCATTCGCAACCTGCAGGGGCATATCCTGCGGTCGGATCACCTTGATACTCACGCCATCCAAATCCGTTTCCGGTCTCCTGTTCCCGGTCGCCGAGGGATAGTCAAGTACGTTCACTCCCACCCGGTTGAGTAGTTCCACTGCATGCTTCTGCTGGTGTCCGTCAGGCAAGGCCATTTTTATAAGACTGTTATCTGTATTCTGGCTGGCATATCTACTGGTGATTGTTTTTGTCCTTGTTCCGGCAGATTGTATTCTTTTTCCCCTGGTACGCAATGCTTTATCGATTGAAGCCAGCAGGACACTCAAATCTTCTTGTTCCCAGCTCTTCCTGTTGGCGATAAGACAGGCATTAAAATTCAGTACATCCTGGACCGGCACGATATCAGAATCCGGGACTTCTTCTCCTTCCCTGATAAGCGCCAGTTCCGCGCTTTCCGGCGGATAAGCGCCGGCAGCGCCCCATAAAGAAAAAATACTGAACCTGCGCAGCCGGTTCTTCAGGGCGAAAGATTCTGCTATATTCGGATATTCGCTGGCTATCCGTATGATACCATCGGTTTCACGCAGGGTCTTAATGTCATTCAGCACCCCGGACCGACCGGCAGCCATATATAACGTGCCCTCACCATATCCCAGGTTTCGCAGTTCGATGATGTCGACACTCGGAAACTTGGTCATAAGTTCTTCCACCCAGTCCAGTCCGCAGATTCCGAGATCATAGTTCCCTATCGCCACCTGGATTGGGATATCCTTTTCATGGAATATCTTGGCCAGGAGTCCGGGGAACCTGCCTGACTGCAGGCGATACGACCGTGCTCCTTCGACGTAACCGTCTATCGCCCACTCAGCCCGTTCAAGCAGGTCGGCTGTATCGGGCAGCAGGCGGCCCTTAGGTAACGCTATCTTAAGATTACTGATTTTCTTACTCCCTAACAATCAAATAATTATCAGTTTTATGTCAATCCAAAATCCCACTCACAACCAATTTGGATAGCAGGATGTATGTATGAGGTTGTCCGAAAATTGTCATTCTGAGCGCAGCGAAGAATCTCGTCTCGGTGCTGCATTACCCTCCGATTATTCTATGCATTGACATTATCCCATTA
>CAZBQL010000090.1:0-4757 GCA_964493985.1 uncultured Dehalococcoidales bacterium | reverse complement strand
CTTTATCACCGGTATGGATCTCCGCGATATATCCCGCATCGTGTAGACCTGAAATCAAGTTGAAAGCTTCTTTCATCTGAGCATGTTCAGCCTTAACCAGGACCTTCATGCTGTCCGGACCTGCGGCAGGTTCCTGTTTCACCATTTCCATCAACCTGTCCAGGTAGAGGGCAAATCCGGACGCGGGGACATCATTACCCCCCATGAGCGGAATAAGCGCGTCATACCTTCCGCCGCCGCCTATATGCTGACCACCAGCCATGAGCTGATAAATAATGCCGGTGTAATACTCGAAGCCCCTCCCGGACGCGATATCTATACGGTAATTGATGTCCATTTCTTCAAGCATCTCAACGACACTCACAAAATTATCCAGTGACTGTTCGAGTTCCGGGAAATCGTGGTTAAATAAGGCTTTTACATTTTTCAGGAAACCGGATGACTGTCCTTTCATGTCCAGTAACGGAGTCAGAATCCGGCTCAGTTCCGGTTTTTCCGCTTTCATCCTTGCCAGGACTTTTTCATCACCGTCCAGGATATCATCGAATGCCTTTGCCTGCTCTTCTTCACTCAGCCCGAATTTCTCCAGCAAAGACCTTATCAGTCCTGCGTGGGACAACCTTAGCCGGATATTCTTTATACCGGCTTTCTTCAGCACTTCAAGAGCCAGCGATATCAGTTCAATATCGGCAACTATGGAACCGGCACCAATAAGCTCGACTCCACACTGCCACTTCTCACGCGTTTCCTTACCTGTCTCTTCGAAGACAAATACATTCGTTACGTAAAAAAGCCTGGCAGGTTTATCTCTCTCTTCCGTGCTGATATACAATCTGGCAATAGGAATGGTACCGTCAGGCCGCATGACAACCCTTTCACCACTCCAGCCATCCCAGTCCAGAAAGGAATACACCCTGCCCAGCCTCCCGGGCGTGAGTGTGCCGGTAGACGTGAAAAGGTGCAGGTACTCAAGGGTCGGGGTCCGGACCTCTTCATACCCCCACTTAACGCAGCAGTCTCTGAAGATTCCTTCTATAAAGCGGAACTTCTTCATCTCTGCTGGAGTTAAGTCCTGGGTCCCTTTACACCTGTCGATTCTCATAAAAACTCCTTTATGACAACCAGTAAAGTTTACAATACAAAGCAATTCTAATCAAATCTGAGATTGGCTGCTTCGCATTTGAAAAATATTTACAATAGGTATACTTCCACTATACAATTAAATTACACCTGAAGTTGAAAAGGAATGTTATGTTTAAGATATTACGCCTTCTGCTCTTTGCCGGTATGCTGATTACCGGACTGGCCACCTCCGCGGCTCAGGCCGCAACGACTTCCGTTCATGTATTAACCGTAGACGGTACCATCGTTCCGGCAATATCCGATTACCTGGACCGCGGGATCAGTGAAGCCGAGGACGCAAACGCCGAGGTGTGTGTTATCGAACTGAACACCCCCGGCGGCCTGCTCGATACTACGGAAGAAATAGTCCAGCGAATACTGAATGCTCATGTTCCCATAGTCGTATACGTTTTCCCGAAAGGTTCATGGGCTGCATCCGCAGGAACATTCATAACCCTGTCCGGGCATATCGCAGCCATGACTCCGGGCACTACCATCGGCGCCGCCCATCCCGTCGCTTCCGGAGGTGAAGAGATACCGGAAGACCAGATGAAAAAGATAGTTGAATTCTCTGCCGAGTGGATAGGCACGATCGCTGAGGAACGGAACCGTAACATCGATGAAGCCCAGCTTGCCGTTACCGAAAGCAAGTCTTTCTCGGATACCGACGCTCTCGCAGCCAACCTCATTGACCTCAGGGCAAACAGCCTGGAAGACCTGTTATCGCAGATAAACGGAAGAGAAGTAACCCTGGCCAGTGGTGCAAACGTTACCATAAATACGGCCGAATACTCGATCGTCACGAACGAAATGACCTTCATAGAGAAGTTCCTGCATGCTATCAGTGATCCGAATATCGCTTATATCCTGATGAGTGTCGGCTCTATCGGCATTCTGGTCGAGTTATATAACCCGGGCGCTATATTCCCCGGAGTTATCGGGGCTATATGCCTGCTGATGGCTTTCTACTCACTGGGTGTCCTGGACGCCAATATCGGCGGAATCTTACTGATGCTCCTGGCACTGGGACTGTTTGTCGCCGAATTCTTCACACCCACGTTCGGTATCCTCACTGCAGGAGGGGTTACTGCGCTCGTTTTAGGCTCACTATTGTTGTTCCCGGACAGACTCCCCGTTTTCCAGGTGAGTCCGTGGCTTATCGGAGTGGTGTCGGCACTCTTCGTCGGTTTCTTCCTTTTCGTAATTCAGAGAGTTATCAAGGTGCACCGCCGCCAGGCAACTACAGGCTGGGAAGAACTTATAGGAAAACCGGCAACGGTTATGATGAAGCTTTCTCCTGAAGGCCAGGTGCTGTTCAGGGGAGAACACTGGAAAGCGATATCTGAAGAAGGTCCTGTCGAAGAAGGAGAACAGGTGATTATCAACAGGGTCGAGAACCTGAAATTATATGTATCCAGGAAAAATACGGAACAGGAAGGTAAATGAATTTGACTGGCGATATATCAATAGATCCGTGGGTGATAGTATTAATAATACTCTGTATCATCGCTTTTCTGGCAGTTACTGTCATATGGGGCATAAAAGCCCACCGCTTCAAGATAGGCGCCGGTAAAGAAGAAATGATAGGTAAGACCGCTGTTGTAAAAACAGCCCTTGATCCCAGGGGAACGGCGTTCGTTGAAGGTGAACAATGGACAGCTATCTCGGAAGAAGGCCGGATAGAACCCGGGGAGGAGGTGACAATAAATAAGGTCGATGGACTTAAAATATACGTAACAAAAATAAAGTAAAGGAGAACCATCAGTGGACATTGTTATTATTGTAATTGTTGCTTTAGCGGTACTCATGATACTCTCGATGGCTATAAAAATCGTACCCGAGTACGAACGCGGTGTACTCTTTCGACTCGGTCGTCTGGTAGGCCAGAGAGGACCCGGACTTTTCGTAATCATCCCGTTCGTCGACCGTATGGTAAAGGCCGACTTGCGTGTCGTAACGATGGACGTCCCGTCCCAGGAAGTTATCACCAAGGATAACGTTACGGTCCGTGTCAACGCCGTGGTGTATTTCAGGGTAGTCAATCCGGAAGATTCGGTAGTCAAAGTACTCGACCACATACGGGCAACTTCCCAAATTTCCCAGACAACCCTGCGAAATGTACTCGGCCAGTCTGAGCTTGACGAATTACTGACTCAAAGAGAAATGCTCAACCAGAGGCTTACCCAGATAATCGATGAACATACCGACCCCTGGGGAGTCAAGGTCAGCGCCGTCGAGATTAAAGAGGTTGAACTCCCCGACCAGATGAAGAGAAGCATGGCAGCCCAGGCAGAAGCCGAACGTGAAAGACGGGCCAAAATCATTCACGCCGACGGTGAATTCCAGGCATCCGAACGACTGGCTGAAGCCGGTTCGATCATCGCCAGGGAACCCACCACGCTGCAGCTCCGCTACCTGCAGACCCTGGTGGAAGTGGCCTCTGAGAAAAACAGCACCATCATTTTCCCCCTCCCTATTGACCTGATAAACATTTTTATGAAACGCGTCTCGCCTGAAGAAGGAAAGGGAAATAAGAAGTAATCCTGGTCCGTTATTGCCGGAAGCAATCTGCATAGATTAACCGGCGGCTGGTGACTATCAGCCGCCGGTCACTATCATCTCAGCGTGACATCTCCGGCTATAATCCTGTTCAGGCTGCCGTCAGTACCCCTTACCAGGAGACTGCCGTCGGTGTCCACGGACTCGGCAATCCCCTCGACCACGTCCTTGCCCGAAGTTACCCGGACTTTTTTTCCCAGCGTAACCAGCCTGTCCCGCCATTCACTGAAAACAGGCCCGCCGGGTGAAATGGTGCTATACAGGTTATCCAAAGCCTTGACCAGTTCTCTTATAACATCTAAACAGGGTACTTCTTTTCCGGCTTCTGAATTCAAACTCGTGGCTGCGAACTGCACTCCCGAGAGTACATCTTTTCCTGCATTGACATTTATCCCGATCCCGATAATCGCGTAATTGACCTTTTCATCCCTGACATCGCTCTCCACCAGTATCCCGCAGACCTTCCTGCCGTTTATCAGGACATCGTTGGGCCACTTTATCTGCGTTTCCAGTCCGGTGACCGTTTCGATACTGTGCGAGACCGCCAGCGAAGCCATCATAATAAGCGATGGCAGCACCCGTTTCTTCGGATAGAGGACCACGGACAGGGCGATGTTTCCGGCCGGTGTCAGCCAGGTGCGTTTCAGCCTTCCTCTCCCGGCGGTCTGCTCACCGGCAACAATAACCGTACCTTCCCGTACTCCTCTCCCTGCTTCCTGTTTCGCCGTTTCATTGGTCGAGGTAACACGTGAATAGTACAGGACATTGCGACCGATCATCCTCGTCCCCAGTCCACGCGATATCGATTCCGCCGATAGTGTATCACTCAATATCCTGAATCTCCTTTATAAAGAAAACCTCTGATTAACATCATTTAGTACTTAAGGACATTCCTCTCACTTGACGAAAAAGGTAGGTAAGGTTCAGTATTTTCCTCTCCCTCGACGGGAGAGGTTAGGTGAGGGTGAAAAATAACGATTCAGACATAGCCCCCTCACCTAAGATCAAGCCGTTCGTGGTGAGCTTGTCGAACCACAACGGCGCCCTTCGACTCGTTCATCCTTCGACAGGCTCAG
>CAZBQL010000089.1:7662-12957 GCA_964493985.1 uncultured Dehalococcoidales bacterium | reverse complement strand
TACTAGTCGTTTTATACTGTAAATATCAGAATTCACAGCATTGTAACGCCATACTCAGTATTACAGATTCCCGAAAATCTCCCGAAGTTCCCGCTTTTCCCGTTCCCTGAGCTCTGCTGATGTCCAGGAGTTGTCATTCAGAGTAGAAAGACGCGGCCTGACCCTGAGTACCGGTTGCCCGTTTACCAGCGAAGGTCGCATCCAGTCGCGACTATCTATGGTTTCATCACCTGCCAGGACACTGCCCTTGATGTTTATCACCGATTCTATATCGGTCCTGGCGAGCAGGTCCGAAACCGTCACTGTTCCCTTGATATCACGTATCCCCGGAAGGTCGATATACCGTCCGCTGTTTCCTTCGACTCTTAGTCCCACTCCGGCAAGCGAACCGATGATTCCTTCGCCCGTACCGCCAAGTTCAACCAGGAAAATTCCATGTTCGGCTGCCAGGTCGCTCGCCTGGTTTTTGCTTAATACTTCTCTCTGGGCCCGCAGTCCGAAATCTTTTATATGATCGGTAATCTGGTCCGGACTGCTTATACACAGTCCGGGATCGGAACCTTCGCGGAAGTTTTTCTTAAGAAATTCTATCGATGGTCCGTAAAATGCTTTCGGTGGAATATCGGTCTTGAGACCAATGCAAAGCGAGCTGTTATGTGAAGTATATGGAATCCTGTCGTCAACCAGTAGCTGGTGACGGCTGACACCGAGAGAAGATCCCATCCCCAGGCTGATCAGGTAATCAGCAAGGTCTCTCGCCATCCGTCCGGTGCCGGTGCTTTCAAGCGTATCGGTATCATCGATTCCTATCAGTATTATATCTGTTTTCATTACCATTATCGACTCCCTTATTTGCCTTCCCTCAGGTCACCACCCCTGAGAATGGTCTCAATCATCTCGTCATCCAGGTCCATTTTAAAGAAGGTCTTATAATAATATCTTACTTCTTCATTCATGTCGATATGGGTAAATTTCTCCGGATAGACTGTTTTCGCTGTCCACAACAGGGCAAGAGGAGTTTCTACCGAGCCAGGATGCCCCCATCTGGAAATACCATTGGGAAGCTGGTAAACTTTCTGATTCCGGACTGCACTGATGCCCGACCATTGCGGGTGACCCAATATCAGATTATATGCCGCCGGTTCGTTTACGATAATGACTTCCGGGTCCCATAATAATATCTGTTCGATACCGGCGTAGTAATCATTGCCATGAAGCTGCAGGTCTTCGCCCACCGACACGTTGATTACTCCGGCGGCTCTGGTCCAGTCCGCGGCAAGCGAGGTCTCATGGGTTGCCCTGGTTGCCTGGTTTTCAGCATGCAGGAGTCTGACTTTTTCATCGTCCGAAAGGTTTCCGACTATCTCATCGACACGGTCAATTATGCTATTGTAATAATCATTGTATTGTTGAGCCTCTTTTGTTCTTCCGATTGATTTACCGATTACCATCAGAGCTTCCTGCTGCTGTTTCATTGTTGAAAAATCGACGACAATGTATGGAATACCGGTATTATCCAGTTTCTCCTGTTCCTTTTCATCGATAACCGTATCACGCCTGACTATTACCAGGTCCGGTTCGATTCGAAGTAATTCTTCTATGTTTATGGTCCCGCCTTCTCTTGGAGTAGAAGCTTCTCCAACTTCCGGAAACATTTCAACCAGCAGGATATCACGCTGCAGACCGCTGGGCACAGCTACCAGGTCGTTACCTCCGCCCAGCAGGCAGACGGCATAACCCGCAAAAGAATACAGGGCAGCTATTCTTTCGACTTTTTCGGGTACTTCTACCTCGCGACCGATACTGTCCGTAACCAGGATCGTAGGCCCGGTCACAACAGTCGAATCCATATCCTGGTTGCTGCTGCACGAGGGTAGAAGCGTAAAGATTGTAATAATTGACACTATTAAAGTGATAATTCTGAATTTATTCACCGATCGGTCCTCCTTTGTTCTCAGTCTCGCGGAGTTTTAGGGGAACTAACTGCATCATCCGCTGTTCCTCCCATATATAAGGTAACACCTTGGAATCGATGTTAAAGGTACTTGCCATATTTTCCACCGTCAATACTGATGAAGGTTTTCCCTGAAATGCTATCCGTTGATCGTTCATCAGAGCTATTCTGGTGTTTGCCTTGCATCCTTCGAAGTATAAAGCGTGATTAGGAGAGTGCGTAGCCATGACCACCGTAATACCGGTCGATTTCACAAGCTTGACAACGGTCTCCAGGAATCCCAGTTCATTACGGAAATCGAGATGAGCGGTAGGTTCATCCATAATCAGGGCGGGTGTCTGCTGCGCCAGCGCACGTGCTACGAGTACCAACTGGGTTTCACCTCCGCTCAATTGAGTGTAGGGACGGTCTCTGAAGTGGCTTATACCGACCCTTTCCAGGGCTTCTTCGGCAATCTTCCTGTCATTACTTCCGGGGAGTGAAAACATGCCTGTATATGCCGTTCTGCCCATTATGACAACGTCGATCACCTTGAATGGAAACGGTTTATCATGGACCTGGGGTATATAAGCTGCTTCCCTTGCCACCATTTGCGGTTTCATGTTGCTGACATCCTGACCTCTCAGGGTGATACTGCCGCTTTTAAGGCTCAGAATGCCGAGAATGCACTGTATCATAGTGGACTTACCGCAACCGTTGGGTCCGAAAAGACAGAATATCTCACCTTCGTTTATTTCAAGGTTTATGTCCCTGAATATATCTGCTTTATCATAGGCAAATGTTGCATTGCTGACCTTTATCATCACCACTTACCAGTCTCTTCCCTTGGTCCTTTTCAGTAGATATACGAAAAACGGAGCGCCGATCAGGGATGTCAGTATTCCCAGCGGTATTTCCGAACCAGTCAGAGTCCTTGCCAGGTTGTCAACCAGGACAAGGTATGCTGCTCCGATAGACATGCTTACCGGGACAAGGTATACGTTATTATTACCGACTATCATCCTCCCGATATGAGGAATAACCAGCCCAACCCAGCCGATAATGCCGCTGACACAAACGGCTCCGGCGGTAGCTATCGTGGCGAATAAGATAGCCAGACCTTTGGTGACGAATATGTTGACTCCCAGGGACTGTGCCTCCTGGTCTCCCATTGATAATACATTCAGCCTCCATCTCATGGCGAATAATCCTGTAACACCTGCAGCCATCGGTATTAACGAGACCAGTATTTCCGAGAACCTTGCCGAAGCAAGACTCCCCATCAACCAGAAGACGATACTCGGGAGCTGTTCGTACGGGTCAGCCATGTATTTAATGAGAGAAATCAGCGAAGAAAAAATAGCTCCAACGATAACTCCGCCCAGTACCAGCATTATCGTCGGTGTGGATTTATAAGTAAACCCGATCAGATATGCCAGGAATACTGCCAGGAGTCCGAAGCCGAAAGCGAACAGGTACACATAAACAGGCTGCTCCTGGAACAGAACGATAGCCAGTGAAGCTCCGAATCCGGCTCCCGAGCTTACTCCAAGGATCCCCGAACTGACCAATGGGTTCCTGAACATTCCCTGGAATGACGCTCCGCTGACCGCCAGGCTGGCGCCTACCATCGCCCCCAGGATAGCTCGGGGAAGCCGGATATCCCATACCAGGTTTAGATGAACAGGCGTAGTTTCAAGGTGGGTAAAACCTATTCCATGAAACAGGGCACTCAAAACGTCAGGAACTGATAACGGATATCTCCCGATAAACAGGGATATCAAAATAACCACAATCGGCCCGGCTACGAATGTAACATACAGTAACGCTTTTTTCCTGGCCATTTATTTAATTATCGTAATCTTTGCGACCTGTTTTACCCAATGCTTTGAGCCGCGTCCATGGTTGGCCAGCATTATGGGGCCACTATCTTCTTCCAACATGGTCCCGTTCATCATCCAGGCGAAGCCTGTTTGAGCAGCCTCGATGCGGTCTGGTTCGAGTTCCAGAGAATAACCGTCAACCGCTTCCACCTGAATGACGGAATATTCTTGAACACCCAGATAATCAAGGAGGTCGTTTATCAGAATACCCTGGTATGTATCCGGTTCCAGCATAATATCGCCGTCTTTTTTCGCCGCCTTGAATTCTACTGGTCCGATTTTTACAGCGTCTTCATTGGTAAATGTGGTTGGATTCTCGCCAACTACCTCAACATCGATGCTCCATACTCCGATGTCGTCATCTTCGGTCGTGGTTGAAGTAGATTCCGAGTTGCCACAACCCGTGACGAGTAAAATTGCCGTCAGGATTGTGCAAAGCAGGGCTCCCCTCATTTTCATCGTAGAATCTCCTCTCCGTTTTATGCAATTTCTGAGTCCAGGTCTGGGAATAAATCGTTTTTAGACTTTAACTAACGTTACTGTCTTGATTGACAATAAAAAAACACCTCGCAAGGAGGTGTTTCAGGATAATCATGTTATCACACTCTCCTTTCCTAACACGGGAGGTAACGGCGTTTCCACCGGTACCCTCTGTCCCGATCAAACCGGGACACCGGCTGCATACCATTTCTCGTGTAATCGAGAGTTTAGGTTATGCAACTCGAAGAGCAGTATTTATCTTAACATACAGTAGAATTTATATCAAACTCATAAAAAGTCGATGTATTTCAATTCGTACAAAATTCGTCGAGATATGCTGCAACATCCACTCCCCACAAAGGTCTGTTTTTAAAGAAAACCATTCCAGGTGGTATCCTGATATCTCCTCTGGCAGTTCTGATATCGGCTGGTTGAACCGATGACCATGAACCATCGGGATTTTTCTTGAAAGGCTCACATCGTATTGATACTGTTTCCTGCATTGCGGCGTTTCCTCCGGTATAGTCAATCATAGGCAATGTATATTATAGTATAATTACTGTTTTCCGGTCGATATTCTCTCTATCAGTTACCGTACGTTTAACCCGTACTCCGACATTTGTCGATGTATTCCAGGGCGAATTCAAGGAAGCTTTCCATATCAACCTGTAATCGGCTTTCATCAGCGGGCGTGTTTGTTCCTTCATAAGTTCTTAACGCTAACTGTATGAGAGAAGTCCATTCGGGGAATCGATCGATTGCCCGGATGCCACTGAACCGTTTTGACACTACTACATCCCTTTCCTTAAAACTGTACATTATCCGGCACAGGTTCAGGACACAATAAGCAGGATAGTTAAGATTATTCTTTATGTACTCTATTTCATGGTCCAGAGCCGCCGTAATTTCTTCCCACGAAGGAACAGGAAAAATATCATCAGGCTCAGATCCGAAAAGCGTAATATACCTGCCTGCCCGGATATGGGCGGAGTGCAAAGC
>CAZBQL010000089.1:0-7562 GCA_964493985.1 uncultured Dehalococcoidales bacterium | reverse complement strand
CCGGGTTTTAATTGGTTCAAAGGTGGACTCTTTTCCCGGGCATCACTCAACAGGATGTACCATGCGTCCAGTTCACCACCCAGTGGAGGATAATCTTCAGCCAGTTCGCCGTATAACCGGGATATATCTTCCCTGTCCCGATTACTTAACGAGTCTTTTACAATTATATGACAGTCGATATCGGTAACCGGTCCGGAATCCGGGAATACGGCGGCGCCGTACATGTATATTCCGTATAGTTTACCACCGAGGATACGTGTTAACCCGTCGACTAACGCATCACAGACCTTTTGCACGTTTGACGGCAGGTCCTTCAAGGATTTTACCTGTTAAGATATGATAATGAATTGACAGGTAGTTCTGTACGAACGTCATGGGAATTAACTTGTAGCCTTCACCGGTAATATACCAGGAAGCAGTACATCCTGGTCGACCAGTTTCTCCTGCAGTTTGGCGTAATCGACCTGGCTGGGCTGTATTCCTTCTTTCACTGCGATCGCAGCGGCAGTACCTGCTGCCTGCCCCATCGCGATGCAGTGAGGGATGAGATTTGCCATATTATTCGCCGCACCGTCAGAGGAGAAGCTTCGTCCTGCCACCAGGAGACCTTCGGTCTTTTTCGGAACAAGGCAACGGTAAGGTATATAGGTGAAACGACCGCCAGTCTCACTCGGTGGCCCCATTCGCGGGAATACAGCGATAGTATCTTCATACATCGTGCAATTTCTCAGGTCATCCTGAGTAATTCTTACCTCACCTAAAACTCGCCGTCCGCCGCGTGTCCCGGTCTGCGAGGCCGTGTCGAGGATAAAGCTGTCCTCAAAGCCGGGGATGTTCTTCTTCATGAAGTCGAATCCTTTACGCATCATCCTGCGCATGCTTACCTCAAGCTCGGTAAGGTGTTCCACGTTCAGGTTATCAAGGTTCGGTATCCAGTTATTCACCCACATCACGTCGTTACGCGGTGAAGGTAAAGGAAGCAGCCTGATCCCGGCAATCTGGGTCATTTCATTCATCAGCGATTGCGCCCTATCCGGGTCAGACTCCCTGAAATCGCAGTATCTCTGGTAATCGCAGTTACCGATTCTGAAGACCAGGGCAAGCATCGAACTTCTCAATGACGGATCGAAACCGCCTTCCCACTCTGCCCCGGCTGAAGGCAGGAGGTCGCCGTCACCGGTACCGTCGATGATTATCTTGCCCATGACGGCCTGTCTGCCGGACTTGCTTTCGAATACGACGCCTTTCACGACACCGTCTTCGGCAATTGCCCGGGTACCCCAGGAGTGTAGGAGCAGTTTTATACCCGCATCTTCTACCATATCGTTCAGGACGCATTTCAGCAGTTCGGGGTCTACCCAGGCTGTGTACTCGATCCTGCCTTTGTTCACGTTGCCCATGAACCGCCGCCAGTAGGAGACCAGCTTTTCATCCGTAGAGCCGATCTCGCCGCGTCGAGGTACCAGCACCCCGCCGATGAGGTCGAGCCTGTCTATCCATTCCTGCGTCAGACCGGCTATCTGCTGTTCCTCCGAGCCGTCACTCATGTGTGGTATCTGGATAACGATACCACCGGTAGCCATGCCGCCGAGGTGCCCGTACCTTTCAACAAGAACGGTTTTCGCTCCGTTCCTGGCAGCCGCTACAGCCGCCGAATGTCCGCCTGGTCCGCCTCCGACCACCACTACTTCCGCTTCGGTAAGTACCTTGATATCCTGCGCCGGTTCGGTAATATATTTCTCTGCCATGCTGATACCTCCTCATTACGTGGTTAATTCCGTGTGTACGTAATACTATTTCATAGCGATAATACGGTGTCAAACTTTATTGAGAGATTATAAAGAAAAAGTTAACCGCTTGCACTCTCCTCCCATAGAGTCGACTGCAGGAAACTGGCAAGGTTGATATTCTTGTTGGTAAGGTTTAGTTTATGTCGTATCTTTTCTCTGTGGCGGTTAATCGTAGCCTCTGACACATTACGCATTTCTGCTATTTCTTTTGTCCGCATACCGTTGCGGATCATGTTGCATATGGAGAGTTCAGTTGGTGTCATTGAATAGTTTTTAACAGATAGTTTGTTGATAAAAGGTGACGTTATTTCTTCAAGGTTGGTGCGGAGTAACTCAATATAATTTTTCCTGGATTCGGGCAACTGCCAAAGAAGCGCATTAAGTATCGGCGTTAGTATTTTATCAACGTTTGTTTGTATATCCCTGTATATTTCCTGTTTCTCCTGCTCGATACGTTCCATTATCAAACGCAGGGCGGTATTGGCTTCCTGAAGAGCCTGGCGTTCCAGTGTCAGTTGCCGGTTGGTCTCCTGTAATTCCAGGTCAGATGATATACGGGTGGCTATGGTGCCGATTTGCTCAGCTACTGCATCCAGTAGAGCACGTTCCTCTTTCAGAAACGGTCCTTCATCGGCCGGCGGACGCTCTTCAAGGTAAAAAATCGAACATTCACCAACAGCCTCGTGGTACATATATATCAATGATGATTGCCGCCATGGTGTAACCTCGAACTTATCACTGGTGTAAGTCGTTCCTCTAAAGAGTATCCTGGCACAGGTTACTTCCGGGTATTGCCATGAATAAGGAAGAAAATTGACCAGTTCCTGTAATAAATCCTCGATTGAATACATATAACGTTCGGCAAGTTGTGATATTCCATAAAGACAGTTTAGCTCCTTAATACGCTCCCGGAGAGCATAGTCTACTTTTCCAGGATCAGTTTCAGTTGAAAACGGTATCCGCCATAATAATGCCAGTTCTCTGGAAGGGAAAGATAACGGTTGATTTTCTCTTGAGTCTGTATTGCTCTTATTTTCCATCTTACTTACTACCTATATATTATAGGCATTATGAGTGCATTAATTCCGTATTTACTGCATATAGCCTATCATTTATGCTGAGGTTAATCAAGTATTCTCAGGATAAAAGGAGATAGGAATGGATCAACAGATACTCGATCATATCCTTGAAGGACGTCGCAGTCAGCCCAATCAGTTAATCGAGGTACTCCAGGATGTTCAGGAACAGTATGACTATATTCCGCGGGAAGTCATGAAGATTGTATCACGGGAACTCGGTGTGCCGTTAATCGAGGTTTACCGTGTAGCTTCTTTTTACAAGGCTTTCAGGTTGAAACCTGCCGGAAAACATTTGCTGACCTTTTGTTCGGGCACTGCCTGTCATGTCAGAGGTTCCAGCCTGCTGGTTAATCAGGCAACAAGTCAGCTTGGTATCGGACCCGGTGAAGTGACTCCTGATGGTCTATTCTCTATCGAGCGGGTCAATTGCCTTGGTGCCTGTGCGTTGGGGCCGATTGTTGTTGAAAACGGGTCTTATCATCACCATATGACTCCCGCCAAACTCCGTAAGTTGATTGAATCTCTCAGCCAAAAGGAAACGGAGTTAAAAAAGACGGAGGTGGTGGTATATGCTGAGGTTGAATAGTATTAGAGAACTGGACCATCTCCGGGAACATTTGCGGCAACAAAATCAGAATTACACATCGACAATCTCATTATGTGGCGGTACAGGCTGCCAGGCATCTAATTCACAGGCGGTTGCCGAAGCATTGAGAACAGAAATTTCCAGGCACGGCCTGGAAGAAAAGGTAAGGCTTTGCGTCACCGGTTGTCATGGCTTCTGTGAACAGGGTCCCGTAATGGTCATTGAACCTGGTAATATCCTTTATTGCCATGTTACTACTGAAGACTCATTTGAAATCGTTTATCAGACCGTAATGAAAGGCGAAATCATCGAACGCTTGCTCTATACCGATCCTGTTTCTGGAGAGAAGTGTGTTACGGAGGCTGAGATACCATTTTACAAAGCCCAGGACCGACAGATTCTGTCGCGGAACCGGATGGTCGATCCTTGTTCAATAGAAGACTATATAGTCTCAGGAGGATACTCCGCCCTTTCACTCGTTTTAAATAACGGCTTTACACCTGAAAGAATAATTAATGAGGTAGTTGAATCCGGATTGCGTGGCCGCGGTGGGGGAGGGTTCCCCACAGGGCGGAAATGGTTAGAGTGCTGTGAAGCGCCCGGTAACGAGAAATATGTAATCTGTAACGCGGATGAGGGCGACCCCGGAGCGTATATGGACCGGTGTGTACTGGAGGGTAACCCTCACCTGGTACTGGAGGGAATGATTATCGGAGCCCGTGCTATCGGAGCTAACAAGGGGTATATTTACGTACGTAATGAATATCCTCTCGCGGTAGAACATTCAAGGGCAGCCGTCGAACAAGCCCGTGAACTGGGTCTTCTGGGTAGTAATATCCTTGGTTCACCTTTTTCATTCGACGTGGATATAGCGCGTGGTGGAGGGGCCTTCGTATGTGGGGAATCTACCGCCTTGATGGCTTCTATCGAGGGAAAAGTAGGGGAGCCAAGGGCAAAAGATGTCCATACAGTTATCGATGGTCTTTATCACAAGCCTACTACGCTTAATAATGTCGAGACCTGGGCGAATGTACCCTCGATTGTTCTTAAAGGCTCAGCATGGTTTAACTCAAGAGGTAGCAACGGAAGTAAAGGCACCAAGATTCTCGCTTTGACCGGTCGTATCATGAACACCGGTCTGGTCGAAGTACCGATGGGTGTATCGATAAAAGACGTGGTATATGACATAGGCGGCGGAGCTTTAGATGGAAACCGTATTAAGGCAGTACAGATCGGCGGCCCGTCAGGCGGGTGCCTGCCGGCGGAAAAGTTCGACCTGCCAATTGATTTCGACGTTCTTTCGGAAGCAGGCTCTATGGTCGGCTCTGGTGGAATGGTGGTAATGGATGAAAATTCCTGCATGGTGGATGTTGCCAGATACTTCCTGGAATTTCTTCAGGACGAATCATGCGGTAAGTGTGTCCCCTGCCGCCTGGGAATAGACCGGATGCTCGAAATAATTACCGGTATTACAGAAGGGAAGTGTACCCCACAGCAGCTTGACCTTCTGGAAGAGCTGGCAGAAACCGTATCCGAAACCGCTCTGTGCGGGCTTGGTAAAACGGCGCCTAATCCGGTACTCACCACACTGCGATATTTCCGTTCCGAATATGAAGCCCATATCTTTGAGAAAAGATGTCCTGCCGGCGTCTGCAAGGAATTAATTACCTACAATATAGACCCCGAAAAATGCACGGGTTGCGGAGTATGTTTGATTAGTTGTGCTCATGGGGCGATTTCCGGAGAGAAAAAACAGCCGCATGTCATCGATACCGGCCTGTGTCAAAAGTGTGGTATCTGCCGCAGCGAGTGCAGGTTCGATGCCATTCAGGTTATATAACAGAAAGAGGTACAAAGATGCAGCGATACGTTAATGTTACTATAGACGGTGCAATCATTAAAGCGGTTAAGGGAACCAGTGTTCTTGATACCGCCATAGAATATGGTATCTGTATTCCTCACCTCTGTCATATACCCTATGTTTCCGATATTGGAGCTTGCCGTCTTTGCATTGTGGAAAATGTGGTTAACGGTCGGTCCAGGGTTACCACTTCCTGCACACTTAACGTAGAAGAAGGCATGGAGATATGGACTAATACGGAAAAAATACGCAGGTTACGTAAGAATATTGCGGAACTCCTGGTTGCCCAGGCACCCAACTCCCGAGCTATCCAGGATATTGCTGTCCGGTGTGGAGTCAGGGAAGTCCGTTATCCTTTCAGGAATGAGGACTGTGTGCTGTGCGGGCGATGTGTACGCGTCTGCGAAGAAATCTGGCAGGCAAGAGCGAGAGGATTTGTCGGTCGCGGTAAGGACCGCCATGTTGACTTTCCTTTCGGAATTCGGCCCGATTTCTGTAAAGAGTGTGGTGCCTGCATCCAGCTTTGTCCGATGACCATCCCGCCTTGTGACGGACCGATTAAGGACGGAGAAGAATATCTCTGTGGAAAATGTGAATCCCAGCTAATGATCGGCGAGGAGATGCCTCTGGGAAGCTGCTCATGGTGCAAGCTGGGTGAAGGATTTGGTTGCGGGCGTTATGTTGGTGTCCTAAGGTAACTACTGGCCAATATCAAACAGACTTATCAAATCAAGTAATTACTATATGGGAGGAATCTCTAAATGTATTCAGGGATTCCTCTTTCGATTGGTTATAAAAAAATGAGAGTGACGTGTGATGGTAAGTCCACGTGTCAGGAAATGGTATACTAATAGTATATATTGACAGAAATCTATTCACTTTTTCGAAAATATGGGTTGACCCCTCAAGTTGTCTCTTCTTTTCAGGCTGTGATCCGGGACTATTACCGGGAACACGGACGCGTTTTCCCCTGGCGGGAAACATCCGACCCTTACCGTATTCTTGTATCGGAATTTATGCTTCAGCAGACCCAGACTTCACGTGTGGTAGAAAAATATATCGAATTTATTACCGCTTTTCCGGATGTGTTTCAGCTTGCGCGATCATCCTTTCGCGAGGTACTCCGTGTCTGGCAGGGACTGGGATATAATCGACGCGCTCTGGCACTGTACAAAACCGCCGGTGAGATAGCAGAGAAGTATCAGGGACGGGTGCCTGATGATCCTGTTCTGCTTCGCCAGCTTCCAGGTGTAGGCGAATACACTGCTAATGCGATGATGGCGATAGCGTTCAATAAACCTGCTATAGTAATCGATACTAATATCCGTGCCGTTTACCTCTATTTCTTTTTCAGGGAGACGGAAACAGTCGGTAAAAATGATATTGTGCCGTTTGTCGAAGCGACACTTGACAGAGACTCTCCTCGAGAATGGTATTATGCGCTGTTTGACTATGGTTCCATGTTAAAACGAGATTACAGAGACTTGGAAGCAGGTAAAAGGAGAAAACAGAGTGCATTCCGAGGTTCCGACCGTGAAGTGCGGAGTAGCATTCTCCGGCTGCTTCTGGATATTGAGATAATGACCGAAGATCAGCTTCTTGCCAGTTTACCGTCTGATAACGAACGTGCAAGGCGCCTGGTAACTCAACTTTATGAAGAAGGTCTTATAGATTATGGTGATGGTGTTATCCGCATCAAGTAGCAGTAATCTCGTCCCATTCAGATGCGTTATGTGTGGTGAATCGGTAGGTCTCGAGGACATATATTGACTAAACAACTACCTACATCATTACCAGTTGATAAGCCAGTAAATTCCAGAAGACGACGATGATGTAGAGTATTACCGCAATATATGAACTGATAAGTCCCACTCTGTAGTGCTTTTTCGAAATGTTTCGGAGAAACAGTATAACCAGGACTGCACCAAGCAGTTTAAAAAAGAAAAATTTATGCGAACCCAGCATATCCGCTAGAAGTGGATTGGCTTCATAACCAACATCATTATTTACAGCGAATTCAGTGATGAGGCCGTCAGCTAAGATGAGAGCGAACAATGCTCCCCAGAGCAGCTGTAAATTTCTGCTCTGTGTCGCAGCTTTATTTTGTATTCTCGCGTATATCGTACTTCCCAGTTCAGCCAATGGTTTTCCTTTTGTGTTTACATTAGCATTAAATGTAGCAGATATTCAATCGGGAAAAAACCTCCAAAAGAAGGATTAATGAAACCACAATAAGAAGGGCTGAG
>CAZBQL010000088.1:3561-13051 GCA_964493985.1 uncultured Dehalococcoidales bacterium | reverse complement strand
CTAGTTGAATCACACCATTCTCTGGCGGAACGCCCAATGCATGACCAGCGCGGCGGCAACCGACGCATTGAGAGAGTTGATTTCTCCCTTCATCGGGATACGGGCTACAGTATCGCAGTGTTTCCTGACAAGAGTGGACAGTCCCCTGCCTTCACTACCGATAACGATAGCTGAAGGCAACGTGAAGTCGACATTCGCATAATCAACCTCACCGGTCATCTCAATACCCGTAATCCAGATGCCGTCCTTTTTCAGTGTTTCTATTGCCTGTGAGATATTAGCGACCCTTGCCACGGGTACGTACTCGATGGCTCCCGCCGATGTACGGGCAACTGCCGGGGTGAGTCCTGCGGCACGACGTGACCTGATGATAATGCCGTGGACTCCGGTCCCCCAGGCGGTCCTCAGAATAGCCCCCAGGTTTACCGGGTCCTCGATCCCGTCCAGCAGGCAGAACAGTGCCGGTTCGCCGGTCCTTGCCGGTATCGCCAGCAGTTCATCCAGAGTAATGTATTCGTGGGAAGCGGTAAAAGCAATAACCCCGCGACTGTTACCTTTTATACTCTGACGGTCAAGAATGTGTCGTTCGACGTATTCTACCGGTATCTTTTTCTCCCTGGCCCGGTGCAGTATCTCGGATATTGCCGAATCACTTTTTATACCCCTGACCAGCATGATTTTATTGACCGGGCGACCAGCCCTTAACGATTCCAGCACCGGATTCTTGCCTTCTATTATCTCAGCCATTTGCTTCTCTAACCAGTTTGCCTAACCTGTTTTCGGCGTTTCTCTTTTCGCCCTGGGCGATCTTGCTCTTGTCGATGGCTTTTCTCAGCAAATTTATAGACCGGTCGTATGTCTCGCGGTCGACCGGGTATGGGATGCCGTCCTTCCCGCCGTGGGCGAAGCTGTACCGGGCGGGATCACGGTAACTCGGCGCCACGCCGTGTACAAGCTCCGAGATCAGACTCAGGGCGCGGATCGTTTTAGCCCCTACTCCGGGAAGCCCGAGTAACTCCCTGAAATTACCCGGCTGGCGTTCATAGGTACTCAGGATTATCTTTTTCAGACTGTCCGGGTGCAGGTCTTCCGTCCGGATATCGTGTCGTGCCGGAAGACTCAGGGTCTTTATATTTTTCAGGTTGGCCAGTATCTCTTCAGGCTTCTGGTTCGCAACTATTTCGGCGATGGTATTTCTGGCGTGATTGCTTTCGCTTGCCACCAGGTTCAGGGCTTTGCCTCTGGTCTCCGAAAGTATAGCCGAATGAGGTTCGTTGACAAAGTCGGTTACCTCTTTACCCAGCCAGTGATAGCGACGGGCGTAGCGTGCCGACTCGTTCATACCCTGCTGAACGACAGCCCATGAGCCGTTCCTGGTGAATATGAACGAGTGGTGGTATATCTGGTACCCGTCCTGTACAGCGGCGCTGTCCACCTTGGCAGACATGCGGCTGGCGTAGATGAGAGGGTCGGGATTAATGGAAATGGTCTCACCCCATTTCAACAGTTCTGAAGGAGTTTTCCGTGAAGTAGCTCCTTTACCGCCGGCGACGAATAGTCCCAGGTCGCGCTCGATTCCCCGAATACCTTCTTTGAGGGCACCGCATAGTGTCGTGGTAACGCCGCTTGAATGCCAGTCGAAACCGAGGATACAGCCGAAAGCCTGGAACCAGTAGGGATGTGACAGTCGATTGAGCATTTCTTCGGGTCCGTAATCGCTGATAATAGCTATCGTTATCTCATGGGCGAGTTTGACCATACGCTGGAAAAGCCACTTTGGTGCTTTACCTCCGTGGAGCGGGAGGTTGGCGATTCCTGTTCTTACGGGGCCAGGCATAGGATAACTCTAGTTAACTGGCGCAGGTTGAACAGTTTCCGGATGCGCAACTGGCACAGGAATTTCCTCCGCCGGCTACGGCTGTAGTCATTCCGCTTTCGTCGGATGAGAAGCAGGCGAACGTGGACAGTGCCCGTTTGGCTTCGTGCTTACAGTGAGGGCACTCTGCTCCTTCATTTGCTTTACTCATCGAACGGAGTATTTCGAACTTCGTGTTGCAACTTGAACATACGTACTCGTATATTGGCATCTTAATTCTCTCCTAAAAATAGTGTACGCATTAGCAGCAGGGAAGTCAAGGTGAAGTGCAAAATCCTAGATACTGAGCACCAAACTCTAAATAAATTCAAAGTACTAATAACCAAATAATACCGAATTACTAATCTCAATACATTGACGTATTTGATTCTGTAGTGTATTATTTTGAAGATAGTAATAATAAGAGATTACCTTGTTATTACAGGCTTTTTCTGCTATTATGGTAGATAGAAATAAGAATATATGTTCTGTTTTGTGCTGTAATATTACTCAGAGTTATGCATATAATTTTGAGTAACCCTCCTCCCAGATATAATAGCATAGCTGAAAAGGTGGAAAGAATGACGGATAATATGAACAAACCACCACTATTAGATTTTCGCTTTGAAGGTTCTGCTATTCATGATGGTCGGATCCTCTTTGATGATTTAACAACTTTTATATCTAACATAACTTTGGCAATAGACCGCATTCTTAATAGTATTCAAACTGGCTTGCCAGTAAAAAGAGGAAGGCCTTTCAAAGCATCCCAATTGCTATCGGCTTTAGAGATAGTGTCTGTCAGTAAAGGTAGTTTTCAAGTAGCGTTAGACTTGCGAAGGGAAGAACAAAGCTTTCCTGGATGGGATTTGGGTGAACAAGCTATTAATATATTAATGGATGGATTGAACAAGATTGAAGTTGAAGAACAAGAACTACCAAAAGAGTACAGTTCAAGCGTGATGATAGCATTAAGAGATGCAGGGCGGATAATAGAACGTGGGGTTGAAAAAATATCTATAAATTCATCCTCTGCTTTATTGGGGATAAAAAGGGCTACATACACCCAGCCTGTAAGAGAATGTATAGTCAGGCATCTCCAAAAACTTGAGCGTGCTTATGCGACAATCGAAGGTAGGTTACTTATGGTAGATGCGGAAGAAGGAAAATTAGCTTGTCGTGTCCGCCCTTCTGCTGGCGAACCAACTTTATGCAGATTTGATGAAGAATTAGCAGAGCAGGTTACGAAGAATATTCGTCAATTTGTGCGCATTAGAGGTGAAGCTACATTCGATAGTGATACCAACAGGATAATATCTATACAAATACGAGATATGGAAGCAATTGACGAAACGGCAACAATTGGAGATACGCCTATTCCCTTATCGACTTTCTGGAAAGGAAGCAGTTTTGAAGAATTAGCTACTACTCAAGGCGTATACCCAATTGATAATTGGAACGACCTTTCAAAAGATTGGCCTGATGATGCTGACTTTGATGCATTTTTGGATGCAATTAGGAGTTCTAGAGATTGATTAGTGAGAGTGTCTTATCGAAAAATAGGATAGTCGTTGATACAGATGTCGTATCTTATCTTTTTAATGGGCATACTCAAGCTGAATTTTTTAAACCGTATTTAGAACACAAGACTCTTGCTGTCTCTTTTATGACAGTGGCACAAGTATATTATGGTGCGTATCATGCAAATTGGGGTAACAACAGATTACTACGACTCGAAAATCACCTGAAAAATTATGTTATTTTACCATATGACTACGAAATTTGTCTGAAATGGGCTTCCGTAAGAAAAGATTGTGAAAGTGGTGGGAAATCCATTGAGACTGGAGATTGCTGGATTGCCGCATGTGCATTACGGCATGATTGTGCTCTAGCAACTAATAACGGAAGGCATTTCAGGCATGTTAAAGGGCTCGCTTTAATTAGCCCGAGTTTGACTTAGAACACCTTGATTCGGTGGCTTTTTTAGCAATTTCCCTGCGTTTTTCTGAAGTTGGTTTTTCATTTCTAGTCTTACCGCTCTTCAAACTACCCTTACGATGTATAACTACATAGGTAGGTTTTTTATTTGTTTCTCTGCCATACTTTAATGGTATTTTCCCGCTCAAACATTGTATTTTATACACTATCTTCGGTAATTAGTAATTCGATATTATTCAGGATTTAGAAATTAGAGATTAGAGCTTTTATTGTTATCTTTCCCAGGCTACTTCACCACCAATTATCGTCATATTAACCGTGATGTCTTTAATCTGTTCCGGTGCGACGGTAGTCGGGTCGTTACTGAGCAGGACCAGGTCGGCCAGCTTGCCATCGCTTATCGTCCCTTTTTCTTTCTCTTCAAAGGATGCATACGCTGCATTAAATGTATACATTTCCAGGGCTTTTTTAACGGAGACCCTTTCTTGCGGAAGGACTGCCTGCCCGGAGGCAGCCAGCCGGTTCACCGCGGCGTAAATTCCCGTAAGGGGATTGTCGTCGACTATCGGTGAGTCCGAACTTCCGGCGACCGGTATCCCCGCTTCCATCATCGACTTTATACGGTAAAGCCAGGGCAGCCGGTCGACTGGTACGGTAGCCAGGTATCTTTCGCCGCTGTAGTAGAGAAACGGAGATTGTGTAACCACAACGATCCCTAATTTCCTGATCCGGCCGAGAAGGTCCGGTGGACACTCCGAGCAGTGCTCTATCCGGTGACGATGACCGTTTTCCGGTATTTCTCCAAGTGCGTACTCTATTGCATGTACGACTGCTTCCACTGTTTCATACCGAATTGCATGAATGGCTGCCCGGTATCCTAAACGGTGGATATCCAGCACCATTTTATCCAGTTCGGGCTGGGAAGGGTGGATTCCTTTTTCCCGTGTTTCGGAAGGTGTAATCTTCACATGACCGATTTTGAGATGTGGACCACCGGAACAAAATGATGCGCCGGCATCGACGAATTCATGCAGGTAATCAACTCCCGGCATAAAGTAGAGACGTGATTTGAGTAATTGCTTCTCCTTGAACCGACGGAATCTCTGCCAGCGGGAGTAATCGTTAACCACCGTGGCGTCCTGGAGCGAGGTGATCCCGTTAGACAAATAATGATCGTTAGCCAGCCTGATTCCCTTTTCCAGTTCTGTTTCCGATATCGACGGCATTACTTCTTCCCGGATAAAACCAAGCATGTCTATCAGCAGGCCACTCGGTTCGCCGGTATCGAGTTCACGGTCGATGTGCCCTCCCGGCGGTTCCTCGGTCTCACTGGTGATGCCGGCGAGTGAGAGTGCCTTACTGTTAAGAACGCAGGCATGGAGAGAGCGATGAGACAGGACTACCGGGTGGTCCGGGGCGACTTCATCGAGGTCTCGCCGATTCGGATGGCGTTTTTCGGTAATGTAGAAATCGTTATAGTCCGTGCCCGATATCCACTCTCCCCCGGGCGTATTTTCAGCCTTACTTTTGATCACTGCTTTAATGTCGTCTATCGTTCGTACCGACCTTTCCGAAAGATCGACGCTTATAAGCTTGCGGAGAAAGGAAAATATATGACAGTGGGCGTCGTTAAAGCCGGGAAGCACCGTTTTCCCTTCGCAGTCGATGACTCTTGTATTCGGTCCTGTGATCGAGTCCAGGTCTCCGGTACGACCCGTAAATATTATCCTGTCGCCCTTTATACCTATGATGTCGACTGGAGGATTATCCTGACTCAGGGTCATTATATTTCCGTTTTTCAATACGAGACCGACTTCCGTCACTCTTTCTCCTTTGACCGTGCTGACTGTAGGGTAGTATACTACTGAAAAATCCCGTCATACAAATGGAGAACATGGCATGGAGACAGAAGCACTTGCTGAAAAATTGAGTTCATGGATTGCGGATAAAGTGAAGGAAGCCGGATGCCGCGGTGCTGTATTCGGTATGAGCGGAGGTATCGATTCTTCGGTGGTAGCTGTGTTGTCGAAGCAGGCTATGGGAGATAATGTGTTGGGAGTCCTCATACCTTGTTACAGTATCCCTCAAGATGAAGAACACGCGCTGGCGGTCGCTGAAAAATTCCATATCGATACACGAAAAGTGGTCCTTGATAGTGCTTTTGACACATTGACAGGCCTGCTGCCGGATAATCCCGTTGATGAAGCTGCCGGTCGACTTGCCATGGCTAATCTGAAGGCCAGGTTAAGGATGGTGACCTGGTACTATTTTGCCAATCAGCTCCGGTACCTGGTAATCGGTTCCAGTAATCGCAGCGAAATGGCGGTCGGTTATTCTACAAAGTACGGTGATAGCGGAGTTGATATCCTGCCGCTGGGTAACCTCGTTAAAGCTCAGGTGAGAGACCTTGCCGAATATCTGGGAGTGTCGCGGGAAATCATTGATAAACCTCCATCAGCCGGTTTATGGGAAGGCCAAACCGATGAGGACGATTTTGGTTTTACCTACGAGCAACTCGATTCCTTCCTGCTTACCGGTGAGACCGATACAGTGGTCAGGCAGCGAATAGAGTCGATGATAGCACGAAGCGGGCATAAGACACAATCGCCGCCACTGCCACTGTTTTGACTGTCGGCTTTGATTGATAGTAAACTCACTGCCGGTCCTTTTTGACCTGCCAGAAGTGATAATCCCTGCTGAAGATAAGTCCTTTTTTTATATCGGTTCCTTCAGGCGTTTTCCTTAATCCGGAGATGATGAACCTTGCAGCTACGAAAAGGCCTAGCAACAGTGAAAAGCCGATAAGCAGGCCGGAGCCGTTGTACCACCAGATGAACAACGGTATGAATAAAACACCGATTCCCATTCCCAAAGCCGGATTGCTGGTGATAATCACGACTATAGCCGTAATAACAAATCCAGACAGGAATTCGAGTGGCACAAGTGCCAGCAGTACTCCCATGACGGTGGCTCCCCCTTTCCCTCCCCTGAACTTCAGGAAAACAGGCCAGTTGTGACCGACCACTGCCATAAATCCTGCAACAAGTACCCAGAGGAGTTGAAGACCAAGCCACCTGGCTATTAAAACAGCCAGAATACCTTTACAGAGGTCGGTAAACAATACGAGCGAGCCGGCAGGCCATCCTATCTCTCTAATGGCGTTGAGAGCTCCCATATTCCCGCCGCCTATTTTCCGGATATCCACACCTTTCTTCAGTCGACCGGCAATATATGCAGATGGAATCGACCCTAACAAGTACCCTGTAATGATGGCAATAACCGTGTTCACTATCATTAATACGACCTTTCTGCAGGGAAGAATATTATTGCTCTCTTATACCTAGCGTAACTATGTATAATATTTATATGTAATTTTGTCAATAGCCCGTATCGAAAAAATGAATAAAAATTACCCTCTGGAAAAACTTTAACCCGGTCTTGATACGATGCTATAATAAGAAGGAATGGATATTCTTGCGACCCTTAACCCGGCTCAGAGAAAAGCTGTAGAAGCCATCAGCGGACCGGTACTTATATTAGCCGGACCCGGCAGCGGCAAGACCAGGGTAATCACTCATCGTATTGCTTATCTGATTAAGACGTGCGGAGTAAGTCCCCGCAGTATTATGGCGGTTACGTTCACCAACAAAGCCGCCAGGGAAATGAGTACAAGACTATTCGGTACGATTGAAAAAGATTCTGCAGCTCCTCTACTTGATTGGAGTAAGCGTGATCTAGTTAGCATTGGTACATTTCATGCTATTTGCGTTCGTATACTCCATGCCAGCGGAAATGTTGCGAATATCGACCCCCAATTCGTTATTTACGATCGTGAAGACCAGATTTCGGTAGTCAAACGCAGTATCCAGGAAGCTGATTTCGATCCCAAGCAGTATGCACCCGGGGCGATACTTTCAGCGATATCTTCGGCAAAAAGCCGGATGCTTTCTCCCGCTGAGTTCGTAAAAACCGAGCGGAATTATTTCGACGAAGTGGTCAGCCGCGTCTATGAGAACTACCAGCGTATACTAGAAGAGAGCAATGCTCTCGACTTCGACGACCTGCTGATGAAAACGGTGCTGCTCTTCCGCAATCATCCTGATATCCTGGCACGTTACCAGTCGCGATACGTTCACCTGATGGTGGACGAATTTCAGGACACCAATCTTGTACAGTACGAGCTTATCAAGCAGATCGGCGGCAAGTACCGGAATATCTGCGTGGTCGGCGATCCCGACCAGTCGATATACTCGTGGCGATTCGCTGATGTCCGTAATATACTTAATTTCGAGAAGGACTATCCCGATGCCAAGGTAGTGATGCTGGAGGAGAATTATCGGTCGACCAAGACTATTCTCGAAACGGCGTCGTGTATCATTTCGGCAAATCAGCAGCGAAAACCGGTCAATCTCTGGACGCAGAATGATGAAGGTACTTCTGCCGTGGTGGTGGAAACCTATACCGAACAGGAGGAAGCCCAGTTCGTTGTCAGCGAGATAGAACGACTGGTGGAACAGTGCGAGTATACTCTTGGTGAGTGTGCCGTGATGTACCGGACCAATGCCCAGTCGCGTGTCCTGGAAGAAGCCTTTATCCGCTACGGAATGCCCTATAAGCTGGTGGCGGGGACCCGATTTTATGAGAGGCGCGAAGTCAAGGATATTATCGCCTACCTGAGACTGATACAGAACCCGCATGACAGCGTCAGCCTTATGAGGGTTATCAACGTCCCCCAGAGGGGGATCGGCCAACAGACCCAATTGAAACTGGCAGCCTGGGCGAAGTCGATGGGTGTGTCGCAATTCGAAGCGCTGCGATGTATGAACGGGGAATCGATCGATGATATGGAATCGCCATTCAATTCTCACATAAGCAGGGTGCTCAAGGCGTTTTCAGATTTGATGGAGGAGTTAATATCCCGGAGTAAGGAGTTGAAGCTGACCGAGTTATTCGACCTCGTCGTTGAGCGGTCCGGTTACAAAGAGTATATACTGAACGAGGCTAACGGCGATGGCGAGGAGCGATGGGAGAATATTCTTGAGCTTCGTTCGGTAGCACAAAAGGATTACGGTGATCTTTCGCCCCAGGAATGCCTGGCGGCTTTCCTTGAAGAAGTGACGCTGGTCTCAGATGTCGATGGACTCGACGAAGGTCTTTCGGCGGTTACCCTGATTACGTTACATCAGGCTAAGGGACTGGAATTTCCGGTGGTGTTTATTGCAGGGATGGAAGATGGCCTGCTCCCGCATTTCAGGACGTTCGACGATCCGATGCAGATGGAGGAAGAACGGAGGTTATGTTACGTGGGCGTGACCCGGGCCAAGCAGCGTGTCTACCTGGTCAGAGCCTTCCGGCGCAGCCTGATGGGCAGGAGCCAGGTCAGCGAACCGTCACGCTTTCTTAATGATATTCCGAAGCATCTGATATCGACAGGCGACTGGAAAGAAAGTAGTGAAAACGGTATATTCCCGTCGATTCAGGCCTGGAACAGACCGGCTGCGATGTCGGCGTCGACCGCTGTCGCCAGTGAATACCAGGCGGGAGACCATGTCTATCATGCCCAGTTCGGTAAGGGAGTGGTGGTGAGTTGCCAGCCGGTGAAAAATGACGCTGAAATAGTCATTGCCTTCAACGGCGCTGTCAAGAAACTGCTTCTCAGTTTTGCCAACCTAGAAAAAACAGACTAAGCAGTATCCT
>CAZBQL010000088.1:0-3461 GCA_964493985.1 uncultured Dehalococcoidales bacterium | reverse complement strand
TTTACCCCTTGACAATTTACACGGAAACGTGTATGATTCTGGAAAGGATTTGATTTGGTATGACTATCAGAATACTCGACCGTGAAATGGTATCACGCATTGCCGCCGGTGAAGTGATCGAAAGACCGGCTTCTGTGGTGAAGGAACTGGTGGAAAATTCTCTGGATGCCGGTTCCACCCAGATTTCAGTAGAGACTTCCGGGGGAGGAATCGGGATGATTCGTATCACCGATAACGGTATCGGTATTCCCGCGGGTGAACTGGAACTTGCCTTCCAGCGGCATGCCACCAGCAAGGTTAACAATCCGTCCGATCTTGAAGCCATAGGCAGCCTGGGTTTTCGAGGGGAAGCCCTTCCCAGTATTGCTGCCGTATCGCGAATAGAAATAGTCACCTGCTCGGAAGGCGAGACGACCGGAAGTTACCTGTCGATGAAAGAAGGAACTATCGAAGAAACCGGCGGTCGGGGGCGTTCGCAGGGGACCACTATCACGGTCCGAGACCTTTTAAGAAACGTGCCGGCGCGACTGAAATTCCTGAAATCTACTTCTACCGAGAACAGTCATATCGCTAATGTGGTCAGTCAGTACGCCCTGGCGTACCCAGGAGTGAAGTTTGTCCTGACAGTGGACGGGCGTACAAATGTAAGGACACCTGGTACAGGCAACATCTCCGATGCTGTGCTTGAAATCTACGGGGCTGAAACAGCCCGCGGTATGATGTCACTGGACGAGCGGGAGGAAACATGGAAAACCGATCCTGCGCAATCTCAGGTAAAGGTCGACGGAATGGTCGGATCACCGGCGATCAGCCGGGCGAACCGGAACTATATGAGTTTTTTTGTGAACCGGCGCTGGATCAACAGTCGGGTCCTTTCCTATGCGGTCGAGGAAGCATATCACGGAATGCTGATGCAGGGCAGACACCCGGTATCGGTGATCAATATAACCGTCCCGCCGGGTGATGTGGATGTGAATATCCATCCGACCAAGACCGAAATCAAGTTCAAGGACGACCGTCCAATCTTCAGCGTTGTCCAGAAAGCGGTGCGACAGGCAATACTCCAGCAGTCGCCGGTGCCTGTGATCGAGGAAGTTTCCCCGGAATACAATCGGGCTTCGCGACAGGAAACGTCTCTGTTTACCTCTCCTTTGCCAGCGATCCATCATACACATGGCCTGACTGCTCCGGTCCCTTTTTCCGACGAGCAGTTTACTCCTTCGCAGTCGCTTCCAGCCCTTCGACCGGTCGGGCAGGTGTCCGGGACGTATATCATTGCCGAAGGGCCGGATGGACTTTACATAATCGATCAGCATGCTGCCCACGAGAGGATACTTTTCGAGAAGATACGCGAGGAGAGTACACTCAGGAAGGTTGAAATACAGGGCTTGCTGGAACCGGCAACCTTTGAAGTTTCTCCGGGACAGGATGAGGTGCTGAAGACCTGTTATCCGGACCTTTCCCAGTTCGGATTTGCTATCGAACCGTTCGGCGACCGTTCATATCTTGTAAGGTCGGTGCCGGCAATGCTGAACGGAAAAGACTGGTCGGCGACCCTTCGCGAGCTGCTGGATATGGTCGGTGCCGAGAAAGGCAGCGACTGGCGGGAACAACTTGGCATTTCCTTTGCCTGCCACGGAGCGATCAAGGCCGGGCAAATCCTCACTGACCAAGAAATGAGAGAGCTGCTGCGACAACTCGAAAAAACCTCCACACCGAACACCTGCCCTCACGGTAGGCCGACCATCATCCGCCTAACAAATGCCCAGCTTGAAAGGGAGTTCCGGCGGACGTAGCAATTGACGAAAAAAGATATAGCTACAAATTCTAAATCCTGATCTCTAAGCTCTAAACAAATTCGAAGCACTAATAAAAAAACAATCTCAAGTTTTGGGATTATTACTTAAGAATTCCGTACCCGGAAGTTGAAATTATATTTTACTTTCTACTTCCTGTAGAAGATTTTCAGGTTCTTTACCTTATTGACACCTTTGAGAGAGTTCGCTATGGCAAGGAGAAGGTTGGTGATGATCTGATGAGGGAAGGCGCTCAGGGTCATAAGTTCGTCGTTTACATAGAGCGACAGACGTTCATCCTGCGGTTTGATGAACTCTTCTTCAATGAAATCGGCAACGCTTACAGGGTCGTCGATCGAGAACTGCCGGGCTTCGGTATCCAACGACTCGTTGGTGGCGATTGCGATCACGTTCTTTATACCGGTCAACAGGGGGCCAATCTCCCTGCGGTGCACTTCTATTTTCGGATAGGGGCCCTGCTTGAATCCCTCGGTGATTATGATGTCGTAGTCCTCGCCGAGTAATCGTGCCATTTCTTCAACGGTCGATTTCCTTTTCACCGGCTTGATGAGGACGATTCTTTTATCGGAGCCAATGGCGGTGGCTTTGCTTCCGGCGCGAAGGTGGCGCCAGGTATCCTTGCCGGGCGTGTCGAGCGTCGCTTCCTCAGCGGTGTGCTTGATGGTGGCAACTTTGTATTTTCTCGAGGTAAGTTCAACGATAACTTTTTCCAGCAGGGTTGTTTTACCCGAGTTCGATTTTCCGATAAATGATACTATCGCAGCCATATCTTGACTCCTTATAAATGGGAATCCGATTTATTTTCCTGGCGGTCTGTCTCCGAAAATAATACTACCCAGTCGTACTATATTCGCACCCTCTTCGATGGCCACCCGATAGGAATTCGTCATGCCCATCGAGAGGTATTTCATTTCGACTTCCGGTATATCGAGCGACTTTATTTTCTCGAAGACTTTTCTGGTCTCGACGAAGTACGGTCGGGAATCCTCCGGGTCTCCTGTGGCCGGACCCATTGTCATCAGTCCCCGTACGCGGATTTTATTATATTCCGCGATCTGCCGGACTAATCGTTCCGCATCCTCCGGAAGTACGCCCGACTTCTGCGGTTCTCTGCCGCTGTTTACCTCGATAAGCACCGGCATGACTTTGCCCGTCTGCTCACAGCGCTTGTCTATCAGGGTGGCGATTGCTGCGGAGTCGACCGTTTCTATCATGTCGAACAACTGCACAGCCTTTTTAACCTTGTTTTTCTGGAGGTGACCGATGAAGTGCCACTGCGCCCGGTTGCCTATTACTTCGTATGCCGTCT
Organism: uncultured Dehalococcoidales bacterium; assembly: GCA_964493985.1. Taxonomy (GTDB): domain Bacteria; phylum Chloroflexota; class Dehalococcoidia; order Dehalococcoidales; family UBA2162; genus MGML01. The sequence continues at coordinate 335 of CAZBQL010000088.1, read as the reverse complement.
CGGCTTCCTGGAGATAGTTCTCACCCATGACTTTAGCACCGGCTTCTAAGGCTTCGAGAATTTCCGCCAGCAAGCGCGACTTTACGGCGGCGACCAGTAAGACGCCTTCCGGAAGTTCAGCCAGTATGCGTTTGACGTTTTTTGTTATTTGCGACATAACTTACAGATTGATTCTAGCAATAAACGGAAATGTTTTCCATTATGCGTGTCTCTTGACTATGACCCCATTAATATATGACAATGGGGTTGCCGTTGTTGTGCGGCGGGTCGGGGTGTAGCGCAGCCAGGTAGCGCACCTGAATGGGGTTCAGGTGGTCGGAGGTTCAAATCCTCTC
>CAZBQL010000087.1:9897-13063 GCA_964493985.1 uncultured Dehalococcoidales bacterium | reverse complement strand
GTTATATTTGCAGCGATTATCTCGACGTTAATACATGTCGGACTGACATTGGTCCAACCAAGCTGACTCACTTCACAGACTGTATAGTCACCAGGCAGTAGACGGCAGAATTCGTAGCCACCAGTTGAATTGGTGGTGGTTGTAGCTATTTCCGCTCCGGTTGCATCTTGAAGTGTGATAGTCCATCCTGGAATACCCAGACCGGTATCATTATTAATCTTATTGCCTTCAATACAGTAATGTTCCGGTTCCTCTAATAATATAGTGGTTTCCGCTCGAAAATTTGACGCAGTTGTGTGTCGTTCGGCAAAGAACAGGTCGAAATCATATTCTTCGCCTATGGTAAGCCCTAAAGAATTAAGACTAACGGAAGCCGATAGGGCGGAATGCACACCACCCAGGTCTATCACAAGCTGGTCATCAATAAAAAGCCAGAGGTCGTCATCGCCGGTAAAACTAAAGACTTCTCCTCCCTGGTAGGTGAATTTGGTATGCATTTCCAGGGTGAAATGATAGTTGTGCGACCGCCCATCATTGCCAAGAAGCTGACCATCAATCGGGAAGAAATTTGAATTGTCGTAGTAATATTTGCTGCCGTCCCAGGTGAATGTCAGGGTAGTGTCTTTCCTCATATTGATATTAGCTGTATCACGATACCACTGGTCAAAATCAGCCTGTGAATGTGTTGTTGGATTTCCGGCCAGCCCGGCATAGACCGGTTTCTTGTCTCCACCAAGCGCACTCAAGACAATCCCCGGATCAGTTGCAATAGTATATTCAAAGTCCGGATGTGCTGAATAACCATCTATTCCAGACCATCCTACACCGTGGAAATCACGTATCGTTACCGGGATTTCAATGGTATCACCGACTTCAGCGGCAGAAACCGGTAAAGACAGGCTTAATGTCATAACAAGTATAAGTAATATAAACAGAAGCTTTTTCATAATCATTATTCCTCCATTTACAGTTTCGCTACTCGCTTACCATTATCCGGGTGCCCACATTACAGGTACAACTTGTAGCTTATCCGATTTTACCAATAACAATTTAACTCATGGCAGACCTACTGACAATTCATCGTTAGGATGATTTTTTTACATAAAAAGGATTAGTTCTTTGTGATACATACATAAATGATAAAGACTATGAAAATCGACTTAAATTTATTTTTCACCTCTGAACATATTGACAATGTTTCTTATATGAGTGTAATATATTCATCGGTGAGATAACAGCACATTTGAGGAGTAGATGATTGATCGCTGTACGGACTCCGTTAAGAGTAAGTTTCCTGGGAGGAGGTACGGATTTCGATGATTTTTTCATGCGGTATGGAGGAGCTGTCGTCAGTACTGCTATCGATAAATACGTCTATATCATAATAAAAAAACGTTACGACAATTTGATCAGGGTGAGTTATTCGAAACAGGAAGTTGTAGAGTCGGTTGATGAACTGGAGCATGAAATAATCAGGGAAGCGATGAAAATCGCCGGCATATCGAAAGGTGTCGAGATCATAACCCTCGCTGATGTTCCTTCACATGGTACCGGTCTTGGTTCCTCCAGCAGTGTTTGCGTGGGCTTGTTGCATGCCCTCTATGCATACAAGGGTGAATACAAATCGCAAATTGAATTAGCTCAAGAAGCCTGCCGGATAGAGATCGATATACTCAAGAAACCGATCGGCAGACAGGACCAGTACATCGTAGCGTATGGTGGTATGCAATTTATTACTTTCGGCAGCGAGAGCATTTTGCTTGAAAGAATCGATATCCCGGATGAAGATAAGCGGAGACTTGAAAGTAACCTGCTTCTTTTCGATACCGGTCTTACCAGGAATTCGAATGAAGTGCTGGCTGACCAAGTGACTAATATTGAACACCGACTCGATACTCTGCAAGCTATGAGAGATTCGGCTTACAAAGCGAGGGAATTAATTACTGCCGGGGATTTCGACGATTTCGGACTGTTGCTGGATGAAAACTGGGAGTTAAAAAAACAGCTTTCCTCCATGATCAGTAATCCGGAGATCGATGATATATACCAGGCTGCTCGCAGCGCGGGCGCTCTTGGAGGAAAGATTACAGGTTCCGGGGGTGGCGGATTTCTTCTGTTGTACTGTCCCCGGGAACGAAGCGACAGCGTCCGTGCAGCCTTACATAGATTAAGGGAACTGCCTTTTCACTTTGAACGGTTCGGGAGCAAGGTGATCTATTCTGATAGTTCGGAAACGGGAGACGGATTCGGATGTTATTAAGAATAGGCAAATACTCACCATACCGTTGAAAAACGGTATCCAGTAGATTTCTGGATCCCCGCCTCCGCGGGGATGGTTAAAAGGAAGGGCGGGAATGACTGATTCCTTTCATGTCATTCCCCTGCAGAGGGGAATCCAAAAAGGTTATGAACCGGATTAATGCACGGGGCACAGGAGAATAAACCAAATGGGACTAAGGACCAGAGATAAGATACTACAATATATTTCCGACCTGGATACTCTATTGAAAAATTTACCCGTCGAAGATATAGACAGAGCTATATCACTGCTGGATAAAATCCGGGAGAGTAGAAGCCAGGTTTTTATTATTGGAAATGGCGGGTCGGCGGCGACCGCATCCCATTTTGCATGTGACCTATCCAAAGGAACGATATCAGAAGGTAAACAGAGGATAAAAGCCTTCGCTCTGACAGATAATGTTCACCTGCTTACCGCGTGGGCGAATGACACCTCTTACGATATGGTTTTTGCCGAGCAAATTCACAACTACGTGGAACCTGGAGATGTAGTAATTGCGATCAGCGGAAGCGGGAATTCTCCGAATGTGTTGAATGGTATTAACGCTGCCAGGGAAAAAGGCGCAACTACAGTAGGATTAATCGGTTTCAGCGGAGGAAAACTTAAAGACCTGGTGGACATTCACGTTATAGCCCCGATCGATAACATGGAAAGGGCTGAAGATATGCATTTACTGATCGAACATATTATTACCGCGTGTTTGAGGGAGAGCTAATGAATATTCTTGTTACCGGTGGCGCCGGCTATATAGGCAGTATCGTTTCCGAACAGTTAGCGAAACAGGGACATGAAGTATTGGTCCTGGACAATCTACAACAGGGACATCATCCGACTATCGACGAGGACCCCGTATTTTTATGGTTTGAT
>CAZBQL010000087.1:0-9797 GCA_964493985.1 uncultured Dehalococcoidales bacterium | reverse complement strand
ATAAACGCTTACGGCGAAACGAAGCTGATGTTTGAAAACATCCTGAAATGGTATGGTCACGCTTATGGTCTTAAACATATCTCGCTGCGCTATTTTAATGCTGCGGGTGCAAGCGGGACTCACGGTGAAGACCATAGACCGGAAACGCACCTTATTCCGAATATTCTTAAAGCTGCGATGAATCCTGGCAAGCCGGTAACAGTATTCGGGACCGATTATCCGACCCGCGACGGGTCGTGTGTAAGAGATTTTGTCCATGTAGTCGATATTGCCAGAGCCCATATCCTGGCTCTTGAAAAGCTGGATGAATTCAACAGCAGAGCTTACAACCTTGGCAGCGGAAAAGGATATTCGGTCCTGGAGGTTATCGATATTGCCAGGGAAGTGACCGGAGTGGATATACCTGTCGAAATTCACCCAGGACGTGCCGGAGATCCGGCTGTGCTGGTCGCGAATTCGAATCGTGCCAGGGCGGAACTTGGCTGGAACCCGGAACATACCACGCTAAGAGAAATCATTGAAAGCGCCTGGAAATGGATGAAAGAGTATCCGGATGGATATGAATTTTAGTATTGAAAAAGCAATGATCCTGGCTGCCGGTGAGGGGAGCCGATTGGGACCTTTAACTTTTAGTACTCCAAGGTGAAGATACCGCATGAAAAATAAAGCTGTATTTCTCGACCGGGACGGAGTTATCTGCAGAGATGTTAATTACTGCCGCCGTACGGATGATTTCGAACTCTTACCAACTGTTCCCCAGGCTATCAAGTTACTTAACGACCACAATTTTCTGACAATTGTGATTACAAACCAGTCCGGAATAGCTCGCGGATATTTAACTCACGAAATGCTCTCCGATATCCATAAGAAGATGACGGATGAATTAGCCAGGTTCAACGCACGGATCGACGATATTCTGTATTGTCCTCACCATCCGGACGAAGAATGTGATTGCAGAAAGCCCGGTACGGCATTGTTTGAGCAGGCAATCCGGGAACATGCCATTAACGTTCAGGCATCTTTCATGATAGGGGACAGGCAGAAAGATATCGATGCAGGGGGAACGGCGGGATGCCGGACGATCTTTGTTACGACCGGACCTGATAACAGGGGAAAGAACCCGACAAAGGCAGATTACACAGCCATCAATCTGCTGGATGCCGTTAACTGGATATTAGGGTAGTTTTTGCACGTTTCAAATATAAGAATTCTTAACTTAACCAGTCCATAAATAACAACAGATTGGAGGAAGAATTGATTGTTTCAGACTTAGAATCCAGACATCTAAAACTAACCGTCTTAATCCCCACTTTTAACGAAGAGAACAATATAGGACCTGTTCTTTCCGGATTACCTGCAATAGTTGATGAAGTATTAATCGTGGATGGCTATTCCAGTGACAATACTGTTATCAAAGTAAGAGACCTTTTCCCGGCGGCAAATATCCTTTTTCAACCCGGAAGAGGAAAAGGTGATGCTTTACGGCACGGATTCAACAATGCGCAAGGCGACATAATAGTAACCATCGATGCTGACGGTTCAATGAATCCGGCTGAAATTCCTGCGTTTATTGAACCGATTCTTAATGGTTATGATTATGTTAAAGGGTCACGTTTCCTGCCTCAAGGCGGTACCACCGATATGGTCTGGTATCGAAAGCTGGCAAACAAGATGTTTGTGAGTCTCGTAAATATTCTCTATGGCGGTAACTACACAGACCTCTGTTATGGATACAATGCTTTACATAAACGTGTCCTGGGTAAGGTTACGTATGAAAGTGACGGTTTCGAGATTGAAACCGAAATGCATATAAAAGCAAAAAAACATAACCTGCTGATCACGGAAATTCCCAGTTTCGAGGATAAAAGGGTGCACGGAGAAGGCAAGCTAAAAACGTTTTCAGATGGATGGCGTATCTTAAAAATGATCTTGAGAGAGAGAATCCAGGGATAGAGTTAAACCAATCGCTGCAAAAACTCTGCTAAAACAAATTAGTGAATTTCGGTAGTTAAATTATCTGTGACAATATATACGCCTTCATGTACTTTAACTAAATCTGGATTAGAACAAGCCTGACGGGTGTATACAAGAGTGATATTATGGTCAATTAAAAACTTTGTATTCCGGCATTCATTGGCCAGGAATTCGTAGATCTCATCATCTAATTCTGTTGGTGCCATGATGATCCTGCTGGTTACCCTCAGCCCGGTTACTGCCGTAAATGCGGTGCCTTTCCAGGGGTCCAGGAGTGCTTTTAATTCTTGACCTCCGTAGTTTTCTTTAGTCCAGCAAAAAGCCTGGTAATCACGTTCGTCTATCATTGTATAGTAAGGAGTCGATTGTCGCTGAGGTACCATGGTTATTAAAACCAGAATTACCAACACACTTACAATAGCTGTTTGACCACATTTAATAATTCGATGAGGAATACTGGTTAAAAATGAAAAATTTAACTCCATTTTTCTCAAGGCAGCCAGTCCCATACCGGCAATAATACTTGCTGCCAGGAGAGCGTACAGGAGCCCTCGTTCATACAAACCGGTGATGCCGTAATGAAACTGGTAATATACCACGATAAGCACCAATAAAACAAAGAATCCGAAAAGCAAACCCGTGTTTTGCTTGTTCGGTCGAATACCAATGAAAAAAGTTCCGACCAGGCATAATCCAAGAGTTATATACCCTAAAGAATCGACGAGCCAGGGAAAATCAATATACGTGGAGATTTTATGAGGGTCTGAAATACCGGCTAGAACCTGTTTTATATATTGGGATGCCAGAGGATATGCTATGAGGAAAGGTACCAATAGAGCCAGACCAAATCGAACACTGCTTTTCCAGTTCTGTTTTACATTCAACAGTAAATAAGGAAAACAAATAATAACGACAGCAATAGCTGTATAAGCATGAAAAGAAAGCAGGAAGAAGATAAAAAGGACCAAAATGATCGCTCCTTTCCAGTTGTCAATATTGTTCATTATGAATAATGAGAGTGGTATAAACAGCAATCCTGTCGCTACCGGCACCAAGAAAGCCGGTCCTAAAATGCCAATAGTAGTCGGAAGTAAACTAACAAAAAAAGCAGCCTCAAGACCGAAGCCGCGACGTTTTCCCATAATGAAGGTGGCCAGAATTGTCATGGTAAATATAACGCCGGGAAAATAACGGAAAATCAACAGCCAGTCCAGTCCGGTTATTTTTTGAAATATCCCCAACAGCAAGTGAAATCCACGCTCAGCAAACTGGAATAACCATGGCTGACCGCCATAAAAAGGATCTATAAGGTCAACTGTGTCACCTTGTATAAATATTTGCCTGGCACAAGCCATGTGAAACCATTCGTCCAGGTGGACGGGGAGAATACCAGTCTGCCGTGGTATCCAGGCAATATAAACACCCAGTACTACAATAAAAATCAATATGATATATTCATATTTTGCAGCGGTTATCCTGGTAACATATCTACTTATTTTCTGGATACAGGACCTCATTTTCTCTCAACAATCTTTATTTACATAACAGGTCAGGCAAGTTCTCAATCAGGAAAAGTATCTGATACCGCTGTTCCGTAAAATAAACAATTAACTATTCGGATATATTTATATATTGACCAATATATCATATCAGATATACTATTAGAAAGATTTGCATCACCTGGTTACAAAAATGGAGTCATTTACGTGCCGATAAATAACAATGAATCATTTATGGTGTCCGTAATCATTTGCTGTTACACGCTGGAACGCCTGAATGATATTGTTGAAGCGGTAGAATCGGTATTAACTCAAACACTTAAACCTTTAGAAATAATTGTAGCTGTCGATAACAATGAAGAACTATATCACTATCTGCGAAAAAAAAGATTTCCTGATACAAGAATAATACTTAACACTCAAGCCCGTGGGTTTTCTCAAACGAAAAATCTGGGAATCCTGAAAGCTAAAGGGAATATAGTAGCTTTTATGGATGATGATGCCGTCGCTGAAAAAACATGGCTGGAAAAACTGACAAAACCTTTTTCACCCGTAAAATCAATTCCTGATGAATATTCCTCGCAAAAAAATATAGTCGCCACAGGAGGAACGACCATCCCCAGATGGTCTCAAGGAGCGCCCCCTTCCTGGTTTCCGGAAGAATTAAACTGGGCGGTCGGAGGGACTTATAAAGGACTTCCTCTGTTCGAAAATCAGATGAGAAATGTAATGGGAGGGAACTGCGCCATTCGTAAAGATGTTTTCCCCAAAACAGGGCTGTTTGGAACTCAATTCGGGCGTGTCGGGGATACCGGCGTGGCAGAAGAAGCTGAATTTTGCCTCAGGCTTAAAACTCATTTGCCGGACTCGATTATTCTCTTTGAACCTGAGGCGGTTATTTATCATAAAGTGCCGATCTCACGCTCTTCTTTAAACTACCTGAAAAAGAGGGCTTTTGATGAAGGGAAAAGTAAAGGTCGGTTAGCAGGTTTTAACCATGCTAAATCGGTGCGGTGGCTGAAAACAGAAAACTCATACCTTAAATACCTTCTTTGTTCTGCCATACCCGGCCGCTTTAAATTGTTTTACAGAAAAGACAGTCTGCCGCAGATATTCGCGATTTTAGTCACCATATCAGCGACCGTTATGGGTTATATATGCGGCAGAATAAAGGGATTAAGGACACGGTAGTGATTATTACTTCTAAAGAAAAACTCAGGCAGGTCTGGCAAATCCCGTTTTACCAAAATGCTTACTACCTGATGTCTGGCAACATCATAAATTCCGCACTTGGTTTTGTCTTCTGGATAATTGCCGCCCAGTTGTATTCTTCTGAAGTCGTGGGACTGGGTTCGGCAATTATATCTGCTTTCAGACTGCTTGCTTTATTCGCCGAACTGGGACTCGGAACCAGTTTAGTACGGTATCTACCTGCTGCAGGAAAGAAAGGTACTGCAATGATAAACACTTGCTTTACGTTAAGCGGATTGGCTGTATTCATCATTTCACTGGTCTTCCTCTCCGGACTCAGTCTGTGGTCGCCAGCTTTACTTCCGGTCCGTCAGCACCCATTGTATTTTATCGCTTTTATATTTTTTACCTTTTCAATGGTATTACAGCCATTAGCACTCACTGTGCTTCTTGCCAGGCTGCAGACCAGACATATATTCATAATAAACGCAATCGCCGGAATTCTCGGCATCATCCTCCTAAGTGTTTTTTCAATATTTACCGACGGCGCTCCGGGACTGTTTTCGGCCGTGGGTCTTGCCGTTACGTTTACTCTTGTGCTTTGTGTTTTCTGGTTAATACCGAAGGCGCAAAATGGATACGTTCCTTTACCTGGAATAAATTTGAAAATACTGAGAGAGATGGGAAGCTATTCTGCCGCTAATTTTGTAGGAAAAGGCTTCCTCCTCATGACAAATTTTATCCTCCCTCTCATTGTCGTGAATACACTGGGTGCTGAAATGAACGCCTATTTTTACATACCGTGGTCGGTTGGAATTGTACTTCAATTTATTCCTGCAGCCATTTCTAACTCTCTGTTCGCGGAAGCATCCAATGAAGAGACTACACTGCACGCAAACACTAAAAAATCACTGAAACTGGTGATTTTTTTAGTCCTGCCGGCGGCTTTGATTGTAATCGCGATTTCCAGTTTCCTGTTATTTCTCTTCGGTCGGGAATATTCGGAACATGGTGCGTCGCTACTCCGGATACTGGCTCTTTCGATTATCCCCTGGGGTATTATTTATATATATATCGGCATTGCCAGAGCTAAAAAGAATATCAAGGGACTAATAGTAATACCGGTCTGCGCGTCCAGTCTAAGCCTGGGTCTCAGTTACATACTGATGGTACATACCGGACTAGTGGGGATCGGACTGGGCTACCTTGCCGGACAGAGTATCGTTACCTTGCCGGTACTGTACTATCTCTGGTGTTCGCGTAATTCCCCGGACAGACCGGAAGTGAAAAGGAATACTTCCTGAATAGATGTATTCTCAAAGAAGATTGAGAATCTAGAGTATGCAGTAGCACTCCATTTTATGTATTATAATTTCGCAAGACTTTACCCAAACAAGCTCCTTTTGGATTTCTCGTTCTTCGTCTATTCTTTGATAATATTAATACCAAGACTATCAAGTATATCTTCGATACCACTTACTTCGGGCAAGCCAGACAATTTAACACCCTGGCTTACGCATAAAAGGTCAATGCCAACAGGTTTGCCAGGATTTAACGTATAATCAATGACTCGGTTGACATCAAGTTCCTCGCTGTATCCTATTGGTTCATCCGATAACTGGATATATATGGCATCTGCTTCTGAATTAGTTTCTATGTTTAGCATCTTTTCACTCTCCTCTCTCTTTATTGAATGAAAATGCATCGATTACATATATTGTTTTTTTATTACCATCCCTGACACGCACTTTTATATTTCTACCATCTGGTAAAACTGTAGGAAACACTATTTCCCCATTTGCAGGACAATATTCCTCTTCAGATGAATGGTGGGTAATGCAATAACATACCTGCTCTTTGGTAATTCCTCTTTGAGACATACGGCGTAATGCGTATTCACTAAAGATGATTGTTTCTTCCATTCAACTCCCATTGAGTTAACCTCGCCCCACACACTATTACAAACCAATCTACCTATATATATTATATACTAGTATATAGCATAAGTGAACATTATCAATACTACTTTATAAAGAATATGTGAATAATAATATATATGGTAATAGTTGGTATTATCTATCGATTATATTTCATTTCAAATCGACCTACTATCAAAAACGACTGGAAATCTCGGGCGCATGTAAGTAATATATCAATAAATCAGTGACAGAAAAGGAGAAAATCTATGACGAAAAGTAACATAGGAAAGATGCGTGTGGGAATCAGTCCTTCAGTCATCGTCGGAGCCCTGGTAAACGGAAAGGAAAATTACATTACTCTCGGTCAATGCAGTGGGCTCTCGATGAACCCGCCGATGATGTATATCTCGATAAACAAGGCGCATTACACGAACGACGGTATTAAAGAAAACGGATATTTCAGTGTAAATATTCCATCGGACGGAGTTGTCCAGAAAATGGACTATGTTGGCCTGGTCTCGGGGAGGGATGTAGACAAATCAGGTGTGTTTACTCCCTTTTACGGCGAAGACAGAAAAGCCCCGATGATAGAGGAATGCCCGGTAAATATCCTGTGCAAGGTCTATCAAGTTGTCGATCTGCCGAATTACGACGTCTTTTTTGGAGAAATAGTCGGTACTTACGTTAACCAGGACTGTCTCACCGACGGTAAACCGGATATGAAAAAAATAAACCAGGTACTTTTATCCGGTGGGAAATACTGCTATGTCGGTGAGGAGTGCGGGACTGCCTTTTCAGATGGAAGGACCTTGATAAAAGATAAACAATGAGAACTAAAACGCTCGCGAACAAGAGTGATAAATCACAGGTTAAAATCCTGTCCGGATATATACTTTTCTTTTTAGCATTGAAGGTCATATAATATCAATGGCTTGAATATAGAGATAGGAAACATCTATAGAAAAAATATGTTGAGAGGAGAAAAATGGCCAATACGTATAAATGTCTAAACCCCCTGGGAATTCAGGATGCTGTGGATTTATATCCCCTGGCTCCTTCCCTGGATACCATCAAAGGTAAGACCATTTACCTGTGTATCAATGCCGGTGGTGACCAGGATATCACCATTCCGCTGCTGAAGAAGCTTCCGGCTGACTACCCGGAAACAGAATGGAAAGTAAAAAGGCAGTTCGGCTTCAGTGCTGAGCTGACCGAAGAGGAAAGGAAAGGTTGTGATGCGGTAATCGCCGGCGTCATCTGGTGACATGGCGCCATCTGGGAACAGTTGTTCCAGGTAGCGGATATCGAACAGTCGGGTATACCGATTGTATCTCTCATCTATGAAGACCAGTCCGAATGCTTCAGGCAGGCAGCCCTGCTGGAAGGATCACCACTTTTAAGGTATGTATCGGTATCCAGGACCATGCAGGGTCCGGAGGACGTAGAAAGATTCCTGCCGGAAGTGTTCAACCATCTTACCAGACCTCTCACGGAAGAAGAAAAGAATTGCAGCGGTAAATACACCATAAACCAGGACAGGATCCTCTTCGAAGGAACTCTTGAAGAAGCCGAAAAGTTCTATATGCAGACGGAAAGACATGCCAAACTGCGTAATGCCCCGATAGCAAAATATACCGACGGTCTCCCTATTGTTGTCCCGACCGAGGAGCGGGTTGCTGAGATGCTGAAGGGCACCAGCCACAAACCCGATGAGATTATCACTCTCCAGTCTGATCACGGAGGATTTGCCTTCCAGTCCAGGGGAAGCAAGAAAACCAAGGGAACTCCGGTTGTATTCCGGCCTGTCGACCGGACAGCTACTGTCGAACAGGTAGCGGTCAATGCAGTTATGGCGGGATGCACGCCGGAGATGTTCCCGGTTGTCCTCGCTATTGCCGAAGCAGGCGGAGGTGGCGGCGGCGACGGACGCGGCAGCGTCGGTTTCTGCATCAGCGGTCCGATAGCCAAGGAAATCGGTATGAATTTCGATGTAGGCTTGATGGGACCCGGCAATCCTGCCAACAGGAGTCTGGCCCGTGCCGGTGAACTGATGTGGCGTAACTTCGGCGGAAACATACCGAATGTTACCAACTGCGGTGTCATGGGTGCACCACTCTTTAATGCTCTTCCGGAAGACCTGGACTCACTGCCACCGGGATGGAAGAGTCTTGGCGAAGAATACGATTTCAAGAGAGACGATAGTATTCTCTATACCTTTAATTTCGGCAGGGGAGGCTCGACGAACATCCACCGAACCGAATTTTCTCCGGGCGGTTACCGAGCTTTCGTGAAAAGCGGTCACGGAGGTATTGCAAGGCGACTTGGTGTCAAAGGAGTTCCCGGCCCGAAGAACTGGCTTGAATACTTAATTCCAGGAATATGGCACGACAGAGAAGGCGGTATAACCTTCTTCATGCTTCCGCAGATGGCCCAGGCCCTGTATGATGCCGGTTTCAAGACGAAAGACGCGGTCTATGAATGGATTTACAAAGCCAGCTTTACGACTATGGCAAATTACAGGACTCATTCATGGGTCGACGTAAACACCAATTCATGGCTGGGTATCGAGCCGAGGTCGGGTAAACCGTATAAAGAACTTCCCGACGATTATGCCGAGGTATCTTTCGTAAGAGACCCATACGAGAACTGTATCATTGTTACCGGCAGCGGTGAAGAATATCCCCAGTGGGTTGGCGCCCGCAGACCGGGTACCGATCCTGTTTACAGCATCGATGCCTGGCGATGATAAAGGCTTTTTGGGAACAACAAAGGTAGTAGAAACGGGTGCGGAAATTTCCGCACTCGTTTTCTTTTTACAGCAATTCCCTTATTGCATGACAAATCAGGTCAATTCTGTATCCTTAATGTTGCTGACATTATCTTAATCTTCTTCGAACTCGCCGGATTGATAAATTTCCACAACATCGCCATCTTCCAACTTCGTTTCTAGTTCGCGGGGAAGAGAATCATATAATTTGCCATTCAGTTCAACAGTGTAAGTTATCGTCACGTCTTCCCAATCCTTATTATAAAATTTTTCTGCAGGATATTGTTTTGATAACTCATAAAGCAGATCCTTTAATGTGCGGCTGCCGGTCTCTATTTCACGTTCTTCGTTTTCAAAGCTTGTTTTTAGTTGGATTTTCAAAATCATCTTCCTCCAGGTAGTTAATTGCATTCACATTATAGGCTGTACGCTTTTTCCACATCAAAT
>CAZBQL010000086.1:0-13211 GCA_964493985.1 uncultured Dehalococcoidales bacterium | reverse complement strand
AAGGTTCTCTGATTATACCACGCTCGGTGATGATGGCGGTGATGTAGCGGTGGGGGGTAACGTCGAAGGCGGGATTTTCTGCTTTTGTGTTATCGGGCGCTGTCTGGACTCCCTGGAAATGGGTAACCTCTTCCGGCTTACGCTCCTCGATCGGGATCTCGTCGCCGGTTTTCAGCGAAGTGTCTATCGTGCTGAACGGGGCGGCGATGCAGAAGGGGATGTGATGTTCCTTTGCCAGCACTGCCAGCGTATAGGTGCCTATCTTGTTGGCGGTATCGCCGTTCCCTGCTATCCTGTCGGCCCCCGTGATAACGCAGTCGATCTTACCACGGCTCATCATATACCCCGCCATGGAGTCGGTTATCAGTGTAAAGGGCACGCCAGCCTGCTGCAGTTCCCAGGTGGTCAACCTCGCTCCCTGGAGCAGGGGACGGGTCTCATCAACGTAGACATTTACATTCTTTCCCTGTTCTTTTGATCTGATTATTACGCCAAGGGCGGTGCCGTAGCCGGTAGTAGCCAGGGGTCCGGTGTTGCAGTGGGTGAGGACGGTGAAACCATCCTCAATGAGTCCAGCCCCGAAGCTGCTGAGTTTTTCCGTGGCTTCAGCTTCCCCTGTGTGAATTTTTATCGCTTCATCTATAAGAGCCCTTTTAATCTCATCCACCGTCCCGGCTGTTCCAGCGACTTTATCCATTCTCTCGACGGCGAAGAACAGATTTCTGGCGGTAGGTCTCGTTGCAGCGACAGTGCGGCTGACTTCCCGGTACTCTTTTTTGAAAGTATCTCTGGAGTCAGATTTGATTTTCGCCGCACCGAGAGCGACAGCGTAACCTCCGGCAACGCCGATAGCCGGGGCGCCGCGGACCACCAGTTGCTTTATTGCCGCGCACACGTCGAGGTAATCGTCCGTTTCCAGGTATATTTCCTCGAATGGAAGTTTCGTCTGGTCGAGAATTTTTATCCTGTCACCGAGCCATTCGATAGGTTGGACTGCCATTTAACTACGCATTGTCCTCCCGAAAAGGAATATCCCGACGATAAAAGCTCCTGCCGCCCACAAGGCCAGGATCAGGAATTCGGTCCCGATTGCTTCGAGTCCCACACCTCTGGTAATGACTCCCCTCGCTGCTTCGATAGTGTGGATATAAGGAAAAATACTGGCTATGGTTTTCAGGTATGAGGGCATCAGTTCGACAGAGAACCAGCAGCCGGAAAGCATTGCCAGCGGCATTGAGAACAGCCAGCAGAGAGGTTCGGCCTGATTATTGGTTTTAGCAATAGAGCCGATGATCATGCCGATGCCGATACTGCAGAGTCCGGTCAGGAAAAATATCAGGAATGCCAGGAATACATTACCCAGTATATCCATACCGAATACCATCGCAAGAATAATAAAAATGATTATCTGGGCGACGGCTATTACCGCAAGGCACAGTGAGTAACTTAATATGAATTCCACGGGTCTTACGGGGGTAGTAAGAAGACGGGATAGAAAACCCTTTTCCCTGTCCGTCACAATAACACGGGCAGAGGTGGGTATCATGATAAGCAGTCCGAACACGATAATTCCCGGGCCCATGAAGTCGATAAAACCTATATCAGTTTCGATGTGTATGGGATTGGTGTTTATTGTGACGGGTATCTCGATACGGGCGTAACCACGCGCCACGGAAGTAATAATGGATAGAAGCTGCTGTGACATCTGGATATCGCTTTCGTCATAGGTGACGTCCAGTACTATATTACTCGGTCTACCTTCCCAGGTAAGACTTACCTGTTCGCCGAAACCTTCTGGGATTTCGATTACGGCAGATAGTTCTCCAAGTTTCAGATCATTCAGCGCTTCCTCCTCGGTTTCGTATCTGGAGGGGATCAATACGTCCACGCTGGCGAGCGCTTCATCTATAAAGGTCTGAGATAACTGCGTACCGTCTTTATCAACAACACCAATGGCAAAACTAGGTACTATGTCACCTCCGAAAATCAGGACGAAGATAATCATAAATACCGCCGGGAAACCGAGAAGGAATCCCAGGGCAAGAGGATCGCGATAGTTTTCTTTAAGAGCTCTGACTGCAAGTGTAAATACCCTCATTCTCTTATCTCCTTCCCGGTGAAACTCAGGAACACGTCATCGAGGCTTGGTTCTCTGACATAGGCAGAACGTATCGTCGCCCCGGCTGAATGAAGACGGTCCACTACCTCTTTGAAATCGAGTTCCGAGTGCGTAATTTCCATCGTGCCGTCGGTAACGGCCACTTCATCATATTTTGCCTGCATCTCGGATATAACCTTCTGAGTAAGATTCCATGCGTAGACAATCATCGTATGCTTGCCAAGCATATTGGTTTTCAGTTCGGTGCTTGTACCTTGTGTAACGATCTTTCCTTCGTCCATTATCGCTATCGTGTCACTCAAATGATCGGCTTCATCGAGGTAATGGGTGGTCAGGAGAATAGTCTTTTTCCCCTTGAACTGCTCTATATACTCCCATATGGCATGTCGTGCCTGCGGGTCCAGTCCAAGCGTGGGTTCGTCGAGAAACAAGACGTCCGGTTCATGAACAAGGGACATTATTATGCTGAGTCGCCTCATCATACCGCCGGAGTATTTTCTGACCTGGTCTTTCGCTCTATCTATCAGCCCCATTGTTTCCAGGAGCAGTTCGCTTCTTTCCCTGATTTCCGCGGAGCTGACACCGTGGATTTTACCTATTAGTTGAAGGTGTTCCCAGGCATTCAGGTGTTCCGAAATGGTTGTTTCCTGCGGAGAGACACCTATTATCTCCTTTATCTTGTACTGCTCACGATTGATATCATAACCCATAACCGAAGCAGTACCGCTGGTTGGTTTGAGAAGGCAACAGAGCATTTTGATGGTGGTCGTTTTCCCCGCACCGTTGGTTCCCAGCAGCGCGAATAGTTCACCTTTTTTAATATTCAGGTCGATCCCGTCGACTGCTATCAGACTTCCGAATAATCTTGTAAGTCCCTGGACCTGTATGGCATACCGGTCATCTCTGATTTCAGGTACCGCACCTGTATCCATCCTACTCACCTCCTCCTATTCATTAACATTCGAGTTTGAGTTATACTTGTTCATCGTTACTGTCAGACCTTCAGTGATCAGAGAAACAACTGTTTCGCTCGCCAGGGGAATGATTTTTTCTATAATCTGCTTTTCATCCGGAGTAAAATTACTTAAAACGTAATCTATCACGTCATCTTCCTGGATTTCGATACTATCATTAAACCTTGGTGGTCTGCCGATTCCAATACGGACGCGATAGAAATCGCGGCTGCCTGTTTCCTGGAATATCGAGTTAATACCCTTGTGTCCGCCGGAACCACCGCCAAATCGTACCCTGATCTTCCCGACCGGCAGGTCGAGATCATCATGAATGACAATAAGCTCATCTGTTCCTGTATGCGTATTATTCAACAACAGCCTGACAGATTCTCCGCTCAGGTTCATGTAGGTCTGGGGTCTTGCCAGCAACACCTCGTTTCCGGCGATGTTTCCCTGGCCGGTACGGGCTTTTCCCCGGTTTTTATTCATCTTGATATTGTAATCACGGGCAAGACGGTTTATGCACATGAAACCCAGGTTATGACGGGTTTTTTCATACCTGCGTCCCGGGTTGCCCAGTCCAACAATAAGTTTCACCAACCGCTGATTCTACCTCTGTGTGTTATTTCAAAGCAACTATGGTAGTTCTAATCCACAAATGTGATACTACATCGACTTCTCTGAAGCCTGCGTCTTCAATCAATTCCAGCCATTCGCGATAGCTGTGCCAGTTAATATTGGCTTTTCTATCAGTTTCCTCAAAATTTGCTTTAAATTGGTTAAAGTCAGACGAATGCTCGTCCAGATCGAGTTGATTATACGTAAACTCAATACGAAACTGGTTTTCCATTTCTGCAATTCCTGGTAACGTAGACCGGTTTCCCATGCTGACAACGAATACGCCGTTATTTTCGAGATGGTCGTAAAGTTCTTTCAGAAAAGCGAACATTCGGTTGTCGGAAAGGTAGTGAAGTGCAGCAAACGATGTAAGAAAATCGTAGCGTCGATTGATTTCCGGTATCCAGAAGTCCGGGCGGTTGAAATCACTTACATAACCGATAAATCGCTGCCCGTATTCCTCGATAAGTCTGCTGTTCGCCACTTCTATCATCTGTTCGGACGAATCGACACCGGTCACGTAACTGTCCGGTACTCCTTCAAGAATGTATTTGGAAAGTGTGGTTTCAGTACCCGGTCCGCAGCCTATATCGAGTATCCGGGGTGCACGGATCCCGTACAGGGAACGAAAATAATTGATAATCCTGACGATGTTCTTTAAGCTTTCTTCTTTCTGTTCTGTGACCAGGTGCTGTTGATATTCATACTCGCGGACTACATTATCCATCCAGTATTGAGGATTTCCTCCGGGATGTGATCCGTAATCATCCATTTTCGATTTCCTTACCTTCAAGCAGTCTGAGTAATTCTTCTTCGGTGATTTTCCGTGTCCCCCACTTCTCGGCCTGAGTTAGTTTACTCGCTCCCGGGTCTTCTCCAACTACCAGGTAGGCGGTATTGCGAGTGACACTGCTTTTAGCGGTACCTCCAAGGGTTCGAATTTTCTCTTCGGCTTCAGGTCGGCTCGAAGACTCCAGTTTGCCGGTGATAACGAATTCCTGCCCGGAAAGTGTCATTTTATCCCTTGGAGTTTCTTCTGCTGTCATCCTGACGCCGGCGTCCTTCAGCCTGTGGATTATCTCCAGATTTTCCTCAATACTGAAAAAATTTATAATACTCTCGGCGATCTTGGGTCCGAGGGTTGGGATTTCCGTTAATTCATCAGGAGTGGCTTCTGCAAGTTGGTCCAGATCCCTGAAATTAGCTGCCAGGAGTGATGCAACCGTCCCACCGACATGCCTAATACCGAGTCCGTATATCAGCCTGGGAAGAGGTCTGTCTTTACTGGATTCGATAGCTTCCAGTAAATTATCAACGCTTTTTTCACCCATACCTTCAAGCTGTAATAAACTCTCTCTCTTGTCCTTGAGTGTGTAGAGGTCTGCGATGTCTTTAACAAGCCCTTCTTCTAACAGGGTAGCACTCTGAGATTCACCGATGCCCCTGATATCCATGGCTCCTCGCGAGGTAAACAACTGTATCCTCTGTCGTGCCTGGGCGGGACAGGCGGCATTGGAGCAGTAATACATCACTTCATCTTCCGGTTTGATAACAGGGCTGCCGCATTCGGGACACAACGGTTGCCCTTGTGCGTCTTTTTTCAGCTTATCGAGGAGGTTGAATTCAACATTCCTCTGAGGGTTTTCCTTGCTGTCGGGAGTCGGACCGATGACTTCCGGTATTACCTCACCGGCACGCTGGATATAGACGCGGTCGCCTTCCCTGATATCTTTCCTTCGAATATCATCTTCATTATGCAGCGCTGCATTACTGATAGTTACACCGCCTACCTTGACCGGTTCCAGCACGGCTACGGGATTCATCGTTCCTGTCCTACCGACACTAATCCGGATTTCTTTAAGCAGGGTAGTGCCGCGTACGGCGGGAAACTTGTAAGCGACCGCCCATCTTGGTTCGTGGGCGACATAGCCCAGTGACTGCTGTAATTCGAATGAGTTTACTTTTACCACGACACCGTCAGCTTCATAAGGCAGGTCTTCACGATTTGTTGCCCACTTGTGATAATATTCTTCTACTTCATCGATACTCTTCAGCAACTCATTATTCGGGTTCACCTTGAAACCGAGTGATGTCAAATATGCCATGGTATCCCAGTGGTTGTCCGGCATTATTTTACCTTCCGCGTAACCCAGCGCGTAGATAAAGATATCCAGAGGACGTCCTGCTGCGATGCGTGGATCAAGCTGGCGTACCGAACCTGCGGCGGCATTCCTTGGATTGGCAAAGAGCGGCATGTTTTCAGCTTCTCTTTCACGGTTCAGCTTCCTGAAACCAGCTTTCGGCATGAACACTTCACCGCGGACTTCGAATCGTGACGGTATATTGCCGGATACAATAACCGGAATGCTCCTGACCGTTCTCAGGTTCTGCGTTATATTCTCCCCTCGGTAACCGTCACCGCGGGTCGCCCCCGTGACCAGCCTACCGTCGATATATGTCAGAGCCACTGCCAGGCCGTCCATCTTATGCTCACAGACCATATCGAACTGCCTGCTGCCTGCCAGCCTTGATGTCCGTGTATACCATGCAGTGAGTTCTTCTTCTGAAAAGACGTTTCCCAGCGAAAGAAGCGGTTGGGGGTGTTCTACGACGCCGAAGGCTTCCACGGGTTCAGCGCCTACTCTCTGCGTGGGAGAGTCAGGACTTAAGAATTGAGGATATTCCTCTTCAAGCTGCCTGAGTTCACGCAACAGTTCGTCATATTCGGCATCACTGATTTCGGGACTGTCAAGTACGTGATAACGATAATTATGGTGATTGATGATGGCTGAGAGTTGATCGATTCTCTGCTTTACTTCGGACGTTTCCATCTTTCTTTCGGCATAAAGAACTAGTTGACCAATTATAACATAGTAACGAGCCACTCAGAAGATAAAAGGGTATAATGGAATTACCTGATCGAAGGAGGTACTTATCGAGTGCTGAAAATAATCATGCTGTCAATTATTTGCCTTGGAGTTCTCGGTACAGGAGGTTATTTCGGGTATCAAGCGGCCTACGCAAATGGTGAAACAGCCGGATATGAGTCGGGATACTCCGAAGGCAAGGACTACGGATATTCTTCCGGTAAACTGCAGGGCTATGAGGAAGGGTACCAAAACGGAGATAAAGAAGGATACTCAAGAGGCTATGATACGGGGGAGCTGTCGGGATACGATACCGGGTATACGGTTGGCAAGGATGCTGGATATGCGGAAGGATTTTCGGAAGGACAGATTGACGGTCGAGAAAATGGCTATGAATACGGTTATAACCAGGGTGCCACAGATGCTCTGGGACATGGATATACCTTAAGAGACCCGACATTCGCTGAGGCCGTTGCTTTTATGAATCAGGATCGTACAAGTGAGAATGAATATGATGGAAGTGATTATGGCATATATGTATGCAGCCACTATTCGAGAGATACCAATTACAATGCTGAGATTGCAGGTTACCGGTGTGCTCTTGTGGAGTTACGATATTCTGACTCAGGGCATACCGTAGTAGCTTTCGATACGATTGACAAAGGGCTTGTATATTTTGAACCCCAGAGTGATGAGCTGGTAGTACCTGAAATAGGTAAACGGTATTATCAGTGTGTAATACCTGAACCCGGCAGATATTATCCGGAGCCTTCTTACAACGATACTATACGAGATATCCTGATCATCTGGTAATTGACAGGGCAGCTTTTTATTATTGCACCGGATTATGCCATAAGGTAAACTGGATTGGGAAGCAGATTAATGAAAGAAAACGTTGAAAAGGAATTGGCTGGACGTGGCTGAAATCCAACCTTTCCGTGGCGTTCATTATAACGAATCTCGTATTAAAGACTGGTCGGAGGTTATCTGTCCGCCATATGATATTATTTCCCCCCGGGAGCAACAGGAATTATACCTGAAAAGCGAATACAACTACATCAGGATCGAATCGGGCAGAGAGTTGCCCCAGGATACTGCCAAGGACAACAAATACGCACGTTCTGCAGCAATCTTCCATCAGTGGCTTGAAGAAGGAATTTTACGAACGGATGATACTCCTTCACTCTATCTTCACGACCATTACTTTTCGAGACGCAACAGGCAGTATAAACGTCGCAGCCTTATTACTCGTGTCAGGCTTGAAGAATGGGACAGGATGGTGATACGTCCCCATGAAGGTACATTAACCGAAGCACGGGGTGACAGATTGAGTCTTCTTTTTGCCATACGGGCAAATACGAGCCCTGTTCTGGTGATGTATGAAGACAGCGGTGTACAGATAACCTCGATGTTGGGCAATCAGGCTCAGCACCAGCCCCTGGTCAGTGCGCGGATGGATAACGGTGAAAAGCACGACATGTGGGCAATATGCGATATACCGGCAATAGAGAAAATCCAGAACATCCTGGCTAACCGTCCCCTGTACGTTGCGGACGGGCACCATCGTTATGAGAGTGCTCTTGCCTACCGGCAGGAACAGCGGGTCTACTCAGGTTCGGATTCCGGTAATGAAGCCTTTAACTACGTGATGATGTCACTGGTAGAATTCTCTGATCCCGGATTGATGATACTTGCACCCCACAGACTGGTGAGAGGTATGCCGAGGTCGAATATAGATGGGTTATATAGTAAACTAAAGGCCTTTTTTACGATTGAAGAGATCGATTTAAAACATCCGGAAGTCTGGGCGAGAATAGAAGATATTCTGGCACATACCAGTGTTCCGAGAATCGTGCTTTACGGTATTAACCGCGACAGTCTTTTCATCCTTACTCTCAATAACCGGGAAGAGGTCAGTAAGATGATGCCGTATTTTCATTCGGATATCTATAAAAATCTTGATGTGAGTATAGTCGACCATATAATCCTTGAGAATCTTCTCGCATTGAGCAGTGAAAAAGAAAAGGAAAGCCTTGCTTTTAGTTACGATATGCATGACGCAGTTGAAAAGGTTAGAACCCAGGAATATCAGGTTGCTCTGCTGTTGAGCCCGATCAGACCGGGAATGATTAAATCTATCTCTGATGCCGGGGATAAAATGCCGCGTAAATCAACCTACTTCTACCCAAAATCCCCTTCGGGACTGGTGATTAACAGACTTGACGATGATTAAGAATCAACTAGAGTTTCACAAACTTGGCGGAATAGACATCCGGGACGGACAGGAGTTTCTTTCGTTCTTCTTCGGGTACCGGTTCATCCAGGGTTAATATCATCAATGCTTCCCCTCTTGGCTTCAGACGGCCTACATGCATTGCGCTGATATCGATGTTTGCGTCACCGGTAACTCTGCCCACCTGTCCAAGCAGGCCGGGACGGTCGAGGTGGTCGCAGAACAGGAAATATCCTTCAGCCGGATATATGTCCAGCCAGTAATTGTCTATTCGGGCGATATGCGTTTCTCCGCGTACTACGGTAGTCGATACCGTTACGGTCTCTTTACTTGTTTTCACCTCAGCTGTAATAAGACTGGCATAATTCTCGCTGACGGCATCTTTCTGTTCGACTACTGCCAGCCCTCTCCGGGTCGCGATCAGGTTCGCATTGACCATGTTAACCCTTTCCTCGCTGATCTGTTCAAGAAGGCCGCCTAAGACTGCTGCCTTCAGGACGTTGGTGTCGTAGTTCGATATTTCGCCCTCATACCTGATGCTTATTGAACTCATTTGTCCTTCGGCAAGCTGCGCTGCCAGTTTACCGGCAGTCGTTGAAGCCTTGATGAAAGGCGCCAGGACAGAGATATTTTCAACCGAAATAAAGGGGGCGTTAACAGAGTATTTGGCAGTCTGACCGCTGAAAACAGCGATAACCTGGTTCACGATATCGGCGGCAACATTTGTTTGCGCTTCGGCGGTCGAAGCTCCAAGGTGAGGTGTAACGATGATATTTTCTTCCTCTGAAAAAATATCGTTTGTCAACGGCTCGTTTCTGAATACATCGAGGGCGGCCCCGGCGATCCTTTTTTCTTTAATAGCCTTAACCAGGGCGTCCTCGTCAATAAGTCCCCCCCGGGCTGCGTTAATTATCCGTACTGAAGGCTTGACCATGGCCAGTTCTTTTTCACCTATCAATCCGTCTGTTGAGTTTGTTTGGGGGATGTGAAGTGTGATGAAATCAGATTCTCTCAGTAGTTGTTCCAGTGATACGAGTTCTACGTTCAGGTTACGGGCGTATTCAAGTGAAATAAACGGATCGGATGCGACAACCCGCATATCAAGAGCGCGGGCGCGCCTGGCTACTTCCGAACCAACGTTACCCAGCCCGATAACTCCGATAGTCTTGCCTTTCACCTCGATCCCGACAAAGTGACTTCGATGCCATGCTCCGGCTTTCAAAGATGAATTAGCCTGGGGAATGTGTCTTGCAAGCGAAAGCATAAGGGCAATGGTATGCTCAGCGGCCGCGGTGGTATTGCTGGTTGGAGCGTTGACAACCACTATACCTTTACGCGTCGCGGCATCTACGTCTATATTGTCGACACCCACTCCGGCCCTGCCGATTATCTGGAGTTTTTTACCCGCTTCGATAACTTCCTCCGTTACCCTGGTCTGACTTCGGACAATAAGGCCTTCATAATTGCCTATGATCTCGAGGAGTTTGTCATAAGAGAGGTCCAGATTGATATCCACGTCGGTATGATTCCGGAGGAGTTCGATACCTTCTGCCGATATCGACTCAGTAACAAGTACTTTCTTTTTTGAATCGGTTTTTGTCTTATCTTCACTCATATCTATTCTTTCACGTATTATACTGTCCTAAAGCCTGCTTTCGGAAGTGCTTCTTCCAGGCTGTTTATCACAATTTCTATATCTGTTTCATTTACCCAGCCGAGGTGCCCGATACGAAATATTTGTCCGTCTAGTTTCTGCTGTCCGCCACCGAGAATTATTTTATACTCTTCTCTAAGGATATTGAGCAATTTTTTGGTATCCAGCCCGTTTGCAGCTTTTACTGCCGTGACAGTATTGGATGCATATTTCTCATCTGCGAAAAGTGACAGTCCCAGCGATTTGATGCCTTGTCTTGCTTTTTCGGCAACACGGGAATGTCTGGCAATAATATTCTGCGGCCCTTCATCAAGCATCATCTGCAATGCAACGTCCAGGGCGAAAATCAAGGAAACAGCAGGAGTCCAGGGTGTCTGGCCCTTTTCAAGGTAACTCTTGGCACGGGTAAAGTCCCAGTAAACGCGGGGCATGGTGGCGCTGGCATGGGCTTTCCATGCCTCTTCACTGACACTTATCATCGCTAGTCCGGGCGGTATCATCCAGCCCTTCTGTGAACCGGTCACGACAATATCGCAGTTCCAGTCATCTACCGGGAGATCGATCGAGCTGAGACTGCTTATGGCATCAACGACCAGTAACTTACCGGCATCTTTTACCACTTTACTGAGAGACTCCAGGTCACAGGTAACACCGGTAGATGTTTCATTGTGGGTAATGAGCACTGTTTTGATATCATTATTTGCCCGGATAGCTTTTTTCACTTCGTCAGGATCAGGCGCCGTACCCCACTCGAACTGCAGAGGGATGACCTCGGCTCCGAAACTACGAGCTATCATGGCAAATCTCTCTCCGAAGACTCCCTGTGAGACGGAGAGTACTTTATCGCCTGGAGACAATATGTTTACTATGGCTGCTTCCATGCCCCCGGTACCCGAGCCGGTCAAAATTAATACATCGTTCCTGGTCTGGAAGAACGTTTTTAGATTTTTCGTTGCCCTGTGGATAATCTCGGCAAATTCAGGACCGCGATGATTGATCATCTGCCGCGCCATTGCCTGGCGGACATTATCGGGAACGGGTGTCGGCCCGGGAATACGAAGCTGTTCCATAGGTCTCCTTAAGGTGTATAGTCTAAGTTATCAGTATATCCGAAAATCAGATAATGTTAAAACGTTCGCCGGTATCGGGAGGTTCGGTACGAATAATAGATCACTCATCGGGCGAGAGTCCGAGTGCTGCCTTTCCTTTTTCGATATCTTCGAGTATTTGCTTTCTAAGCTCATCGGTGTTTTTGAACTTTGTCTCTCTGCGTAAAAGGTCGACAATGTCGATCTTGAGCTCGCGGCCATACAGATCGCCTTCGAAGTCAATAATATAGGTCTCAACGGTACGGCCATTAGTGCCGAAGGTAGGACGTTTACCTATATTTGTGACCGACGCATATTTTTTATCACCGATATGTGTCCAGGTAGCATAAACACCTTCAGGCAGAAGGGACTGCACAGAGTCGACTTCCAGGTTTGCGGTAGGGAAACCGAGTGTCCTGCCCCTGCCTTCACCCCTTACCACGACTCCCTGTAAGCTGAACGTCCGCCCCAGCAGCTTGCTGACATTTTTCAGGTCGCCTGCCTGGAGGTATTTCCGGATGGCGGTGCTGCTTACCTCTTCTCCGAAGAAATTCATGGCGGCGATCATCATTACGCTGAAACCCATCTCGCGCCCGAGTTCTCTCAGGACGCTTATGTTTCCTTCCCTGTCCTTGCCGAGTGTGAAATCAGGGCCGACCACCAGGCCGCGCATTCGGAGATGTTTTTTCAGTAGTCCGGTGAATTCCCTGGCAGTTAGATTGGACAGTTCGGGAGTAAACGTAAGAGGAATAACGATATCTACCCCTTCGGCCTTGAGTAACTCAACCTTTTCTTCACAATTCGTAAGATAGGGTAGTAAAGTTTCCGGAGCGAGGACTTCCACCGGATGCTGGCGAAATGTGACCACTCCGCTGAGGAGGTTTTCCTGCTCGGCGGACTTTTTTAGTTTTGAAATCAGGTATTTATGCCCGAGATGAACACCATCGAATACTCCTATAGTCAGGAGTGTATCCTTTTCAGGTGACACCCGGGTAAGTTCTTCCTCAACCAGCATACAGTCTTTTCTATGAATAGTATTACCAATAGCCGGATTCCGGCGGATAAATAAGGATAAAAAAACCTGAAGTTTTCAGCTATCGGGATTGATTTATACTAGCATAAGGCCGAATTGAGGGTCAATAAATGTATTTAGATATATGAGTGGAAACACAGAACCGGATTTATCATTCGATAAATCCGATCGATTGTGTAGGAGATACGCTTGAAACTTTATATACTATGTATTACCAGGCTTCCCGGGGTGTATACACGAGTACCGACTCTGTGTCGAAATAATGGCTGAATACTGCATCTGACCGGGCGTTGTTGAATATTGTTTGCTTTACGTTCTCATAGTTTCCCTGAAATCCGGGAAGGAATTTTCCCTCTTCATCGAACACTATAACCGTATTGTCCGGGCATCTGATCGCTGTCTGTATCATCACTCACTCCTTTTAAATCGGGGGTGTTTGAGTATCATGATACAGTAACGTGTATAACGGAAGTATAAATATGAAGTAAAGATTTTGTAAATAATTCGGAAATAATTCTGTGGCTCTTATCGTGAAAACCGGTTTATGATATACTTTTCTGGAAAGCCAGCGTAGCTCAGTGGTAGAGCAACGGTTTCGTAAACCGTCGGTCAAGAGTTCGACTCTCTTCGCTGGCTCCATTTTTTA
>CAZBQL010000085.1:4622-13255 GCA_964493985.1 uncultured Dehalococcoidales bacterium | reverse complement strand
ACTATATCTCTTGATGGCGAATGGAGTCTGCGACAGGCAGGGGAAAATGAATCTATTAAAGTAACTGTCCCCGGTACCGTTCACACCGATCTTCTTTCAGCCGGGAAAATACCCGACCTGTATTTTCGTGATAATGAGGACAGCCTGCAGTGGATCGGGGAAGTCGACTGGATATATTCACGGGAATTTGATGTTCCGGCAGAATTCCTTGAAAAGAAGCAAATAGTTCTCCGGTGCGAGGGACTGGATACACTCGCTGCTATAAAGATAAATTCACGTGAGACTGCCCGGACCGATAATATGTTCCGGACTTACGAATTCGATGTTAAACAAGCCTTGAGAAAGGGCACGAACGCCATCGAAATCCGGTTCGACTCCACGATTCCTTATATCAGGAAACGGCAGGCCGAACACCCTATCCCCCTGCGAAGCGGTCCTCATACAATCAGCGGCGGTAACCTGGTAAGGAAAGAACAATGCAATTATGGCTGGGACTGGGGACCATGCCTGCTTACCTGCGGGATCTGGCGCTCAATCACGCTTATTGCCTATGACACCGCCCGTCTTGGAGAAGTATCAGTCAGGCAGAAACACCGGAAATCCGGAGAAGTAACTCTCGATATCCAGGCTTCCCTGGAGGATTCTAATACCAGCAAGAAGGTGACTGCCAAAGTCTCACTATCCAGAGGTGCAAAAAAAGTTACTTCGGGGAATGCCCGATTCAGAAATGGTAAAGCGAGTATAAGGCTGGTCATTGAAAAGCCTGAATTATGGTGGCCGAACGGAATGGGAGAACAGCCGCTTTATGATGTTGAGATAAATCTCCTGGATGACCGGGGCAACTGCCTGGATACTCAGCAAAAAAGAATCGGTCTGCGAACGTTACGACTTCAGAGGAAAAAAGACAGGTGGGGAGAGTGCTTCCGGTTTGCGGTAAACGGTATCCCCTTCTTTGCCAAAGGGGCGAACTGGATTCCGGCGGACACCTTCGCGCCGAATCTTACCGTCCAGAATTATACACAGCTTATCAGGGACGCGGCAGAAGCGAATATGAACATGCTGCGTGTCTGGGGTGGAGGAATATACGAGCCGGACCTGTTTTATGACCTTTGTGATGAGACGGGTATCTGCGTCTGGCAGGACTTCATGTTTGCCTGTGCCGCCTATCCCTCTTTCGACGATACCTTCATGGATAACGTACGTGCCGAAGTTGAGGATAATGTCCGCCGTCTCCGGCATCATCCCTGTATTGCTCTCTGGTGCGGGAATAATGAAATAGAGCAGGGCTGGGTTGGGGAAGGATGGGAAGGCAGGCATATGAGCTGGGAGGACTACTCGAAGCTCTTCGATGAAATGATACCGAGTGTGATAAATGAACTCGATCCCGACCGTGATTACTGGCCGTGCAGTCCGCACACTCCTTATGGAGACCGCTCTGATTTTAATGATATCAGGTGGGGAGATGCACATCTATGGAACGTCTGGCATAGAAAGCAGCCGTTCGAATGGTACCGTACGGCAATGCACCGTTTCGCCAGCGAATTCGGTTTTCAGTCTTTTCCACAACCGCGTACCATATATGGTTATACGGAACCGCAGGACTGGAATATTACCAGTTATGTGATGGAACATCACCAGCGCAGCGGCATCGGAAACACAACCATCATAACCTACATGCTTGACTGGTTCAGGCTTCCCTCCAGTTTCAAGAATACAGTATGGACGAGTCAGATTCTCCAGGGTCTGGCTATGAAATATGCCATCGAACACTGGCGGCGGAATATGCCCCGGACTATGGGTACGCTGTACTGGCAGCTTAACGACTGCTGGCCGGTAGCAAGCTGGTCATCGATTGATTATCGTCACAGGTGGAAAGCCCTGCACTACATGGCGAAACGCTTTTTCTCTCCCCTGCTGATTTCCGGCGTGGAAGATGCTGAAAAAGGCACGGTGGCAATTCATGTAACCAGCGATCTGCTTGAAGAATGTAAAGGCGAGGTATCCTGGGAGTTAACCACGGTGAGTGGTAAAGTGATTTTAAAAGAATCGATGCCAGTGGATATCACGCCGGGAAAAAATATACGTGCTCAGACGCTCGATTGTGCAAATGAGATCAGCGAGTATGGTATGCGTGATCTTATGCTATGGCTCAATCTCACAGTGGACGGGCAAACCGTTTCGGATAACTTCGTTTCTTTTGTTAAACCGAAACACCTTGAATTAAACAGGCCGAAAATGGGGTTGGAATTAAGTATCATTGATAATAAAATATGGGGAACTCTCACGTCGGACACCCCGGCATTATGGGTATGGCTGGAGCTGGTAGGTGTTAACGCGCGATACTCAGATAATTTCTTCCACATGCGCCAGGGACATCCGGTTACGGTTGAAATAATTCCGGATAAATGGATTACGCCCATAGAAGTAACGGAACAGTTGAAAGTACATAGTCTTGTTCATACATATTAGAGTATTAGACTAAGGTCAATGAAAATCCAAAAATCTCTCTTATTTTCCTTCCGACTCCGTCGAGAATCCCGGATGAATAATGAATCGGGACTTTACCAAAGGGAGAAGTTGTAGCATAATCATTATCATGAATCAGTTACTTACGAACATCCCCCTTTCGAAAAGGGGGACAGAGGGGGATTTTATTCCTACCTTGGATTGTGAATATTACACAGAATATACAGATAAGAGAATTTAACAGGGAAGACCTGGATACGATCGTCGCGCTGATCCATCATGTAGTGAATGTCTCGTACAGGGATGTTTATCCAGCGGGAGCTCTCAAATTATATAAAGAGTTCCATTCCCGTGAAAATATCTTGAATGATGCCGAAAACGGCTATTGCGTGATTGCTGAAAATGGTGGTCGGATAATAGGAACGGGCACGCTGCTTGATGACGGGATAAGACGGGTCTATATTGATCCCTCATATCAGAAAAACGGGATCGGTACTGGAATCTACCGGGAGTTGGAGAAAAAGGCATTACAGAATGGGTTATCACGTCTTGGACTCGGTGCATCCGTCATCGCCAGGGAATTCTGGGAATCGGTAGGGTTCGTGTTTGAAGAAGAGGTAGATATACCTGCCGGTGATGAACAATTGAAATTCTATATGATGAGTAAAACATTATCTGGTACAGGAGGATAACGATGGCTTTTCCGAAGGATTTCGCGTGGGGTGTCGCTGCGGCAAGCTACCAGGTCGAAGGCGGAGCCTATGATGACGGCAAGGGACTTTCCGTCTGGGATATGTTATGTAAACAACCGGGAAAGATCTGGGAAGGAAACACAGGCGATGTTTCCTGCGACCATTATCATCGCTATGAAGAAGACGCACGACTGATGGGTGAGATCGGCTTGAAGGCATACCGGCTTTCAATCTGCTGGCCCAGGGTAATTCCGGAAGGCACCGGGAATGTCAACGAAAAAGGCCTGGATTTTTATGACAGGCTGGTTGATGCCCTCCTGGAAAACGGTGTCCAGCCCTGGATCACGTTGTTTCACTGGGACTATCCCTACAGCCTTTATCTGAGGGGCGGCTGGCTGAACAAAGACAGTTCCGAATGGTTCGCCGAATATACCCAGGTGATAGTGGACAAGATATCTGACCGTGTTTCGCACTGGATGACATTGAACGAACCGCAGGTGTTTATCGATGCGGGGCACCGGACCGGCAGACATGCGCCCGGTCTGCAGTTAGGCTTCCGCGACGTACTGACCGCCGCTCATAACGCGTTATTATCTCATGGTAAGGCTGCCCAGGTGATACGTGCCCGGGCGAAAAGTAAACCGATGATAGGCGCCGCGCCCGTTGGAATCACAAAGATACCGGCGACGGACAAACCGCGTGACGTCGAAACATCAAGAACCAGGATGTTTTCCATCACGGAAATGAACTGCAGCAGCAACACCTGGTTTGCCGATCCCATGGTCCTCGGTCGCTATCCTGAAGACGGATTAGGCCTTTTTAGAGATGAATTGCCTGAAATTGGCCCTGATGACATGAAGACAATCTGCCAGCCACTTGATTTCTATGGTGTGAATATATACCGCGGTGATGTTATCAGCTCCGACCAGCCTGAACCTGTCCTCGGCGCCGACGGTCCGGCGCTGACCACGATGAACTGGCGGATCACTCCTAAAGCGCTATACTGGGGACCGAAATTCCTCTACGACCGGTATAAACTGCCGCTGGTAATTACCGAAAACGGTATGGCGAATATGGACTGGATACATCATGATGGTAAGGTCCATGACCCGCAGAGAATCGACTATCTTACCCGTTACCTGGGTGAATTAAGCAGAGCGATAGATAACGATATTCCGGTCAAAGGATATATGTACTGGTCGATAATAGACAACTTCGAGTGGGCTGAAGGTTACAAGCAGCGGTTCGGTCTGATATACGTGGATTACGGGACCGGAGAACGCACGCTGAAGGATTCGGCGTACTGGTACCGGGATGTAATAGCTTCGAACGGTGCTGATATCGGGAAGTAACCGGAAACTGGAAGGCTCTATCGGATGGTTGCGGTTCAGCAGCCGCTTGCAGAATGGCAGGCATGAAGCGATACTCAAAAAGTCCGCACATTACTATCAAGAGTGTATGGTTCAAGCAGCTTGAGTATCACAAAGTAACCAGCAGTCTGAAAAACTGTATCGCATTCTGTGTAGTCTGTTCTGCAAGTGATTCACTGTCTACGCCCGTTATCTCGGAAGCGGCATTGAGTGATCTCAGCACGTCCTTGGGTGCAGCGGTGTACCTGTCTTCCCTGCCGTATGATACCGGGGAATCGGTCTCCAGGAAAAGCCTGTCGAGTGGTGCTTCTCTCACCGCCCGGCGGTGCTCGGAATGATACTCTGCTGCCGGAGTCGCCGATACATAATATCCCTGTGCCAGCAAGTCGCGAAGAACGCTGGAAGGTCCGGTATACCAGTGGAAAACGGCATCTTTAATGCCTGCTTCGGTCGCTATTGCTAAAGCATCTTTCCAGGCGTACCGGCTGTGGATAGAGACAGGTTTTTGATACTTCTTGGCCAGCAGGATAACGTCTCTCAGAACTGCCTGCTGCCGTTCTCTGGATGCCAGCGCCCTGATCCTCTTATGATAGTCCAGTCCGATCTCTCCTACGGCAACCGCTTTATTAATGTGTTCTTCTATCTGTGATAAAGTCCTTTCGACTCGGGCATTATCCATCTCCGGCAGTTCCTGCGGATGCAAGCCGAGGGCGGGAAATACCAGGTCGCTATATTTCTCTGCCAGTTCCAGCACTCTCAGGTTCGTCTCGTAATTGATCCCGACTGCTATAATTCCAGTTACACCCGCTTTCCTGGCTTCTTCCAGTACGGAATCGAGGTTTTCTATCTCGTCGAGATGACAATGTGTATCTATAAGTTTCATATACTCGTGGTTATTATATAGGAGTAGGGGAATTTCATGCTACCTTGTGTATGGTATAAATATTCTTGGTTATAATAGTATATGTATAGCCTGGGAGGTGATGTCATGGCTGTGAAATGGGATGAAATTACGGACGTATTGATTATCGGTAGTGGATTTGCCGGGCTTGCTGCTGCCATAGAAGCGGCGAACGCCGGTGCTTCTGTTGTTGTACTGGAAAAAATGAAAGCTGCCGGAGGGAACTCGATTATCAGCGATGGCGGCATCGCGGCAGCCGGTACCGATATGCAGAAGAAACGTGGAATATCGGACACTCCCGGACAGATGTATGATGACATGCTTAAGGCAGGACTTGGAATAAACCATCCGAAGCTGGTCCGAAAGGTCACGGAAAGGTCGAACGAGGTCCTGCGGTGGACAATCGATTATCTTGGCGTTGAATACATGGATAGGCTGGATATATTTGGAGGGCACTCGGTCTCCCGTTGCTTAACGCCGGTCGGAGTATCGGGGTCAACTATCGTTAAGCAGCAGCTAAAAAAGCTGAGGGAAATGGGAATAACAGTCAGGACAGGAGCCTTTTTCAGGACATTCATAACAAATGATAAAGGTGAGATAGAGGGTGTTTTAATACGAGATGGTTATAAATACAATCAGCCTGACAGTGGAATAGAGAAACGTATCGGTATTAGACGGGGAATTGTTCTCGCCACGGGAGGATTTGGCAGTGATGTAGAATTTCGTACTACTCAAGACCCGCGGCTGACCCGGGATATCGATACAACCAATAAACCTTTTGCGACTGCTGAAGCACTCAAGGAAGCCCTGAAAATAAAGGCTATGCCGGTCCATCTTTCACATATCCAGTTGGGGCCCTGGGGAACTCCTGATGAGAAGGGTTACGGAGCCGGTGCCCGTTTTTCGGACTACATCGTTTTTCCGTATGGCCTGGTTATAGACCCGCGTTCAGCGAAAAGGATAGTCAACGAACTTGCTGACAGGAAAACTGTTTCGGATGCCATTCTTGCTGCCGGTCATCCCTGTATTGGTATCGCTGACAACAAAGCCGTGGAGACAACCGGCTGGGATATTTCCCCTTGTCTTGAAAAAGGAATAATCAGGTCTTTTAATAACCTTAGAGAACTGGCTTCACATTACGGGATACCGCCCGATGAACTGGTACACAGTGTTGAACAGTATAACCGGTTTGTCAGGGACAAGGTTGACCTTGAATTTGGAAAACAGGTATTACCGGATGCATCACCGGTCTCCAATCCTCCTTTTCTTGGCATCCGCACCTGGCCGAAGGTGCATCATACCATGGGTGGCGTGCAGATAGACGAAAACGCCCGGGTTATCGATATCAATCAGCAGCCGATTCCTCGTTTGTACGCAGCGGGAGAGGTAACCGGAGGTATCCACGGAGCGTGTCGCCTTGGCAGCTGCGCGGTGACCGAATGTCTTGTCTTCGGGAGAATTGCAGGTCAAAATGCTGCGGCTGAAGTGATTCTTAGTCCAAATTCCTTAAGCGGGAAAGAAAAACGATCGCAGATAACGAAGTAACAATGAGGATAATTGCGAACAGTCCGAGCGACCAGGGGGCGCCGATTGCCTCAGCTAATACTCCTATAATAATTGATCCCGAACCTCCCAAGCCAAAACTGAGCATCACGATACTGTTCACTCTTCCCAGAATTGCAGGATCGGTATATGCCTGGATAAGGGTGTTACCGCAGGCATCAGCGCCAATTCGCCCAACTCCTATAAGTACCATCATAACCATTGATAACGGCCATAGTGATGAAAAGGCAAATATTATCATGGTTAC
This sequence comes from uncultured Dehalococcoidales bacterium, assembly GCA_964493985.1. GTDB lineage: Bacteria > Chloroflexota > Dehalococcoidia > Dehalococcoidales > UBA2162 > MGML01. The sequence continues at coordinate 6,016 of CAZBQL010000085.1, read as the reverse complement.
TCCCATGCAGATATTGGATATAAGCAATGTGAGGCCGCGCCTCCTGGACGGAAGTGACGCGAGTAATAAAGATAAGACAATAGATCCCGCTCCCATCAGGCTCATAAGCGTTCCCTGGCCTTCCACTCCGACTTTCAATATGTCTTTTGCGAAGACAGGCATCAACATCTGAAGCGGATTTACCAGTAAAACCGAAAAAATGTAAAATAACAGGACAAGTAATATCGTCCTGTTTCCCATTATATATTTAAACCCTTCCTTGATATCGACCAGTACATTTTTATTAGCAACAGTCCTTGCCGGTATTCTGGGTAAGAAAGAATTGAATATTATCGACGTTACATTTAGTCCTACCATGATTAAAAAGACGGTACCATAACCGAACGAACCGATAATGTATCCGGCTATGACAGGGATTGTCATTTGAAAGAAACTCATTCCCATGATGTTCAATGAAACGGCGTTCATTAACCGTTCGCGGTCTACTATTTCGGGTATAATCGCCCCCCGCGCCGGCATTGAAAGCGCAATTATTGTCCCCATCAGCAGACTACCTGCCAGTAATACCCACCATGATTCGGGATGGGCCGGGGAAAGATAGCCTGTAATATCCGCGGCTGTATAACCCAGGAAGATGAACACGAAGCCTACATGACTAACTTCGATCAGCAATTTCTTTGGAAATCTGTCCGCAACTGCACCGCCGAAAAGGGCTAGTATCAGCATTGGGGCAGTACTCGCCAGAGTAATAACCCCAAGCATGGTAGTAGAGCCTGTGATCTCGTATATCAGATACGTTTGGGCTACCTGGTTCATGCTGAAAGAACCCCATATCCCTATCAACCCCAAAAAGTACATGCGATAAGCCGGTATTTTAAAAGAACTGATGGTTTTTAGATTTGAGATCCGTGAGAGTAATTTGGTCATATCTATCAAAGTTATGCAGCGAGAAACTGCGGTAATTCCACTACTCCTGTAATAATAAAGATCCTGGGTAAGTTCCTCGGCGGTGAGGACTGCAATGAAAGATAATTATTCTCCATTATCGTTGGTTTGCGATAATTACGCAAATTATTCAGGAACCTGAATATAGAAGACAGATATGAGCTTTGATGATAGTCTTAAATAGGGAGAGCCTAAAATTTACTGAAGTTTTTTGATATTCAGGGCTATGGTCCTTGACTAAGCCTGTCCTCTTTCGTGCAGGCTTTGGTCAGATCAGATGTATCGATGTCATTGTTTTCTTTTTCGTTTGGTTGGTTTTGGAAAATGTCGATATACCCATCTTTGTAATAATGATGATAGCCACATTGTAAGCAATCTTCGTAATAGCCTAACGCATCATGGATTATGTTCAGGTCACCCGAACATCTCGGGCAACCTTTTAGTTTCCA
>CAZBQL010000085.1:0-4522 GCA_964493985.1 uncultured Dehalococcoidales bacterium | reverse complement strand
TTGTCAGGATACCAACTCAACAATATCGGTTGAGGAAGATGAGATTGAGCTTTGAACGGAAGTAATGCTATTTTCGAGTATCTCCCTTTCCATTTGGAGAGGGAGATAACTCGTAAAAGAGGGAGAGGGCAAAAGAAAAAAATCTTTATAAAATAGTATGTGACATAGAGTAAATAGGCTATCGTGACAACCATGATGGCGCTAATTGATAGGGGCAATTATCCTGCCTTGTAGTCAAAAATGAACAGCCAGCACAATTATCCATATCCACATTAGTCCGATACCCTGAGTGATTCCTGAGGAATGGCAGCTTTTCGACTGTTTCGGATAAAGAGAGATGGGCTGGTTTCACCGGAAAGTATTTCCGCACCTGCCTCTTCCGCCATTCGGGCTAATTCCTCCATCGTGCCGTAAAACAAGGCGTTTGCCGGACACGGCGCGGTGCAGGCTGGTCCATTGCCCGACCCGATACAGAAATCACATTTCTGCATAATCATGTCGATCCCGAACTGTGGCACTCCGTAAGGGCAGACATCGCAGCAGATACCGCAGCCGGTGCATTTTTCACGGTCGACGATCACTATCCCGTCTTCTTCACGTTTTATGATAGCTTTTGCCGGGCAGGCTTTCGCACAGGCAGGTTCGGCGCAGTGCAGGCAGGACAGAGAAACGAAGGTTCGGCTGACTTCGGGGAATTCACCCGACCAGATTTCTACCGTTTTTCGCCAGTGTACTCCGGGTTCTATCTTATGCAGGCTTTTACAGGCAACCTCACAGGCATGGCAGTTTATACACCGATCGGCATCGAAATAGAACCCGTATTGTGTGGCCATCTATCCGCTGCCCCTTTCCGGTGTAGCATCAGCTTTTCTCACTTCAACCAGTGTCTGTTTGGGCATTGCTGTGACCAGCGGGTCGAATGCCTTTTCAGGGTCCGTGTTGTAAAGGGCGTTTGTCCCGGCTCCGTCCACCAGCGGATACCCCGGTTTACCCAGTTCATCACATCCCTGCCACCAGCCCTGAAGACTCATCACCACGTCGGGGCTGATACCCGGGAAATATATAGCCCTTACTTTCATCGAACCGTGAGGTGATTCCACTATTACCCAGTCGCCGTCCTCTATTCCGCGTACCTTTGCTGTCTTCGGATTGATATGCAGCCACGGATCGGGCTGAATCTCACGCAGGTATGGAATGTTACGCAACCAGCCGGCGTTAAATACATCGGAAGTATGGGTGTCAGAAAGGACAAGAGGATATTTTTCAAGCAGTTCGGGGGTGGCAGTCGGACTTTCCGGTGGTTCTACCCATTCCGGTAAGGGATTGAAGCCGTTTTCTTCGAAAGATGTATTATAAATAGCTACCTTTCCCTGGGGAAGGTATGGCGCCCGGGAGAGGCGTGGACTGGGTGTAGAGAACAGCCTTTCATATTTTTCGTATTCAGGTTTTACTCCCTCATAGACTATTCCTGTCGGGTGTTTCCTTAACTCCTCCATCGTGATCCCGAAGTTTTCAAGCTGGTAATTCATACACTCTTCGATGCTACCGTTCCAGAAATCATCGCCGTACCCCATTTTCACAGCCAGGTCCAGCCAGAACTCGTAGTCCGATTTATAATCACCCATCCGTTCAACAACCTGGTTTCTTGCCATTAACCAGTTTCCCATTCCGCCTTCGAAGGGGTGATCCGACTCATACATCGTGGCTACCGGTATCACGATATCAGCCCACGGCATGGATGCATTCTGCATCACATCCACGACCACAAAGAATTCCAGCTTCTCCAGCGCTTCTATGACTCTCCGGGTTCCACGAGTTATCACGGTAGGCTGAGTGCCCGGGGCTATAAGGGCTTTCACCGGATAAGGTTTTTCCGTCAGGATGCTATCCAGACATTTGTAATAAGCGGAAGACGTGCCCTCTATAAATGGCTGGAAGCAGGTGGGTATCTCCGGTCCTACCAGTTTATCGACCATCTCCTGGGTGTATCTCTCTCTCAGGTGTACCGAATTTACCCTCGGCATATTAGGGTTGAAGGTTGGGGCGAGGTTGCAGCCGGGTCTGTCCAGGTGACCGGTGATTGCTATCAGAATTGCCAAAGCCCGGACAGCGTTGTTCGAACTGACCACCTGGTCGAAGGCATTCCCTGAGTATATACAGGCGGCTTTTGTTCCGGCATACAGCCTTGCTACATCTCTTATCTGCTCTGCAGGAAGACCAGTTATCGTTTCTCCCCATTCCGGCGTATATTTCTGTATATGCGGCACGAGTTTGTCGAATCCGTAGCACCATTTATCCACGAATTCCCGGTCATACAGGTTCTCGTTGATGATAACATTGAGCATTGCCAGGACGAGAGCACCGTCCGTACCCGGTCTGACAGGCATCCAGATGTCCGCCTTGGCAGCGTCCGGCTGCATCTGAGGTTTTATTACCACCAGCTTCGCCCCCCTGTCTTTTGCGTTCAGAATCCTCTCCAGGCCTCCCTGGGGTGTGCCGGAATACACGGGATTTCCTCCCCAGATGATGATTAGATCGGCGTTATTATAATCCGGTGCAAGCATCGATACTCCGAGTGTATAGGAGAATCCGAAAGCACGCTGGACAGCGCATATTCCGCTGTGGCCGTAGTTCGGACTTCCGTGGACGGCCAGGAACCGGTACAGGTAATCACTGTAGCTTCTCCGTGCCGGTGACAGTATTGCCAGCGATTCCGGACCATATTTCTCTTTTTGCTCCAGGAGTTTATTAGCAATTATATCGAGGGCTTCGTCCCAGCTTATTTTCTCGAACTTGCCTTCGCCTTTTTTGCCGATACGCTTCAGCGGATATTTCAGTCTCTGAGGCGAGTATAACCACTGTGCCGAAGCGAATGCCCTCGGACACAGTTTTCCTTTATTCCGGGGCGATTCCTTCATTCCCTCTATCCTGACAAGCCTGCCGTCTCTGACATAGCAGTAAACTCCGCATCCCATGGTAGGTCCGCAGAGAGAGCAGAAGGTAGGTATCTTTTTCTCGTCCAGGTTAGTCATTATATATGTCTTGGATTAGTCCGTTGTGAAAATGGCGTAAATTTTATCTCTGGCTTCGCGATATTCAGGATCTGATAGCTTAACACACACTTCGGGTTTAGCTTTCCCGCTCCGCAGGTCGGCGGCAAATGCCAGGCAGGTGGGATATCCACATTCCTTGCAGTTTGTACCCGGAAGCATCTTGTATATTTCAAACACAGGAGGGATTTTTCTTTCAATGTAGCTGGGTTCGATTTTGTCCCGGTCTGTCCATACCTTGTTCACCAACTCGATAACCTCTTCTATGATATTCGACACGTCCAATGGATCAGCGACCATCCCAAGTTGAATTTCATGAGGACGGAAAGCGTACCTTTTTTTATTACTGGCTCCAATCAGAATGCTGTTTTCGTGGTCGTAGAGGGTATCTTCGAGGACGGAATTGAGGTAAGGGAAGGCAGGGCTGATGTCTTTCGGCAGCATTACACGCAGTCCGTATCGACCGCTGCCGAACGAGTGATGGTCTTCAACTAATTCGTACTGGTAGTCGGTTATTAATGTATCCGGCATACTCACGCCTATATTATAGCTTGATAGCCATTATTTAACAAAATTTAGATGAATTTAAGGATTTCTTTGCCTTTTTTGTTTCAGTTTTCAGTGTGGTCGGAAGTAATCTGACTGACCTTTTGTATCAGGGAGGCATCTGACATATTGCATGCTTACTTCTTTGACGCGACCTCTCGTTTCTTTCGCGGTTCCGCGTAGCCTACGGCACGCGCCAGGGCGGTAACGATGAACTGATTAAGGCTGACATCCTCGCTCTTAGACTTTAGCGCCAGGGCTTCATGTAAGGAAGGCGGCATTCTGAGGTGGTACTGCCCGGTGAATTTCGTCGGCTCAGGGATGGGTAAGTCAGCCTCCAGATTGGACTTCAACCATTCCCTCTTGGCATCCTCGATATCTCTGAGAGCTTCTTCCGGGGTAGCCCCATGAGTCATGCAGTGAGGTAATTCCAGCACCCGGGCAATCCAGTATTCCGCCCCGTCACCTGAACCTTGCTTCACGGTAATGGTATATGGTAATCGTGTGTAATACTCTAAGTCCTTCTTCATCACGTTTCACCTCCAACTTAAAGAGTGTCGATGATTTCGAGCAAGTCAGTCACATACTCGGGCGGTATCAGATTGACTCTTTTGTACGTAAGGGTTGCATTACCGATTCTGGCTTTCGCGTGTTTACCTCCCATCTCGATATGCCATACTTGTTGACCAGAGTCTCGAAGTCTTCCAGCGAAACGTTCTTAGGATTGTTCCTGATTCTGGCTTCGAGTTTCTCTTTCTTACTCATCTTGTTCTCTGCTCGAAATAGTACCTTATAAGGTACTATTTGTCAACTCGATAATATGGAGAATCGCAGGCTGGGGCAAGGTGTTTTTTTTACATTCGACGATTATTTACTCATCAGTTAAAAAAGAGAGGTGGTGAATATTCACCACCTCTCCGGGTTCC
>CAZBQL010000084.1:3426-13377 GCA_964493985.1 uncultured Dehalococcoidales bacterium | reverse complement strand
AAGGAATTTCATTTTCGCCCGTCTGTTCCTTTAGCCACGAATCATAGTACTCCATACGGACTTCGTATTCATTAAAGAATGCCGGCCCGAGTGCCCTGTCAGGAATACCGTCGCTGACACGAGTGCCTTTTCCCTGCCTGAGATTGATAAGTTTCTGCAACACATAGAGTCGTTCCGAGTCACTGATCATATCATCGATTGATTTACTACTGCCGGTTGTACCGTTCAGGAAATCCAGGTAATATTCCAGCGTCGGAAAATTCTTCGAAGGTTCCGGCGTGTTTGCCGCCTCCGGATTTCGCACGTCTATCCAGGGAAGTTTGCATAGACCGGTGGCATTGAACCAGGTGCGTATCAGCGGGAACCAGCGGCAGGCGTCCGCTTTCTGTTCAAGCGTCGGTATTTCATTGTAGACCTGGTCGATAAATATCAGCCAGGCTTCATCATGCTGCGGTCCTTTCAGGGCAAAGCCGTACCCGCCCTGCTGAGCAAGCGACTCTTTAGTAATATACATCGAGAATTCGAGACCTTTGACCTCCATGGCAAACTTGTTCAATTCAGCGATTACTTCGTCGACAGGTAAGCCGTTCCGGTTTGAGTACTTCTCTGCGACCCATTTTTTGCACCGGGCCACCCCCTGTCCTGCAACCGTACCGAACCCTTTTCCGTCGGCTATTTCACGCTGCAGTCTGACAACAGCTTCTTTGTCACCGAACTGAAGCTCATAGCCGGTATCGTCAGCGGAAAGATAACCTCGCTGGAAACACTCCATGAGAAACGCCGTTGTGACACCGGTCGATATGGTATCCAGGCCGTATTCGTCGCAGTACCAGTTGTACTCCATCACGAACTGCGGATCGAAGATGCCCATTGCCGTAACTGCGGCAACGGTCTCGTATTCCGGACCGTCCACGCTTACCGTGCGTCCGGCTTTTTCTCCCAGCGTCAGCTTCACACCTTCAGCACCCTTGGCGCAGGCAAGATTACAGCCGTAATAACATCCGTCCGGTATATTCTTACTAAAATATTTTTCAAGAAACTCAGCGGCAAATATCTTCGGAGCGTTTTCACTCTGTCCGTACTGATAATTATTCACCGGCAAAATATGAAATTTGTTCATATACTCGGACAGGATCGTGGTCCCCCAGGCTTCCAGGTTCAACTGTCCCGGGTCCACTGCGGAAACTACGCTTCTCAACAACGAACCGGCGTTCCTGACAATTTCTTTATCGACAGGATTATTCGCGTTCGCCTTTGCCAGACCGGAACGGACAACTATTGCCCTTAATCCCTTGTCTCGCATTACGGTACCGGTGCCGCCACGGCCGGCCTGTTTTGCCCTAATCCGGTCCCGTCTCCGGTCGTAAAACAGGCTGTTGACGATACCGAATCGAGCGTTCCTGGCTCCTTTTCCGGCTGAAACGGCAGCCAGTGTATCCGTGTATTCACCGTTGTTAAGTTCAAGTAAGAGTTTCTCTCCATAAGAAAGAGCTCCTCCATTCGTCTCATCGTCATATTCAGGCGCAGCGACGATGCTTATCGTCCCCGCATCGCCATCTACTACGACCACTACCTCTTTTTCCGACTTCCCGGTAACAGCCAGCGCATCGAAACCGGCGAATTTCAACAGCGGTCCAAAATGACCGCCGATGTTGGAATCCACGAAAGTATCGGTAAGCGGTGATATCGTGCCTACGATGAACTTACCGGTAGCCGGGAAACCCGTCTCGCTTCCAAGCGGACCGCTTGCCATCACCAGGATATTTTCGGGGCTGTCATAACGGGTATCTTTACCGGTCTCATCCCAGATTAGTTTAAGCGCGTATCCGCGACCGCCGATATATTTATCTTTAAATTCTGGAGGAAGTTCCCTGATCGTTATTTCGTTGTTGTCCAGGTTTATGTTAAGTATTCTGTCGGTATAACCGGCAGATATTTTGATTGGTTTATAGTCAATATGATGTAATAATTCCATACGTGCTCCATTACAATTAATGAGATAATAAGAAAGATTTGTTTTAGTCAGAGATGCCCCGCCTATGCAGCGGGGTTGGTAGGCATAGGGATGCAGATTCCCTGTGCTGGAAGGTATCTGGTATCGATGGTTATTTTGAGTTCTTTTGGTTTTTCCTGAAACATTGTATGTCTATTGTATCATGAAGCGTTTTACCAGACCAGTATCATAAAAGCACTAATTACGAAATACTAAACCCTAAACAATATCGAATTTCAAAATATAAAACGGATCTTGCCTGTTTTGAAAATCAGCCTATGGAGTTTTCATCAGCAATCCGGAACCTCCGCTGACGCACAGGCCGTCTCCGGTGATGTAGTCGGACTCCGGCGAAGCCAGGAACAGGGCTGCCTTGGCAATATCCTCGGTCGTCCCCATCCTCTTCAGCGGTACCATATTCTGCGCCATTCCGCGCTGGTGCGCTTCCACGTCCTTCACGCCGGGACCTGAAAACACGGCGGACATATCGGTCAGGACCATGCCCGGGTGTATCATATTGACGCAGACGTTATACGGAGCCAGGTCGGCGGCAGCAGACCGTGATACTGAAGCCTGCGCTGCTTTGGAGGCATGATAATGTACATTGACGGCTCCGGTCTCGAATGCCGCGACCGATACTATGTTTATTATCTTCCCTGACTTTTGTTTTTTCATATAGGGTGCAATGTGGAAAATCGTCAGGAAGGTGCCCTTGCAGTTGATATTCATCACCCTATCCCATTCCTCTTCGGTGGTAGCCTCAAACGGAGTCGGATTGGTGCCTACCCCGGCGCAGTTGTTCAGGATGTCTATCTTCCCGAACTTCTCTATTGCCTTCTCGACAGTTTCCTTTACCCGGGCGCTGTTCGAAACATCGCAATGCAGGAAAATCGCATCCCTGCCTTTCGCCTTGATATCCCCGACCGTCTGCTCGCCTTCCTTGTCCAGTACGTCGACGATTACGGAATTACAGCCCTCATCGGCATATCTTAATGCTATAGCCCTACCCATTCCGCGTGCCCCTCCGGTAATAAATGCTACTTTATCCTGCAGTATCATCAACTGCCTCCTTAAAAAGTAATATGTAAAATACGATTTTCTCTTTTAATCTTTCCGTGTCGGCGCCGCGCGGAAGTCACCGCTCGTAAGCTGCATATCAAAGTGCAGTACCGGCTTTTTTATATCCCTTACCACCAGCGGACAGTGTTTTAAGCCTTTCGGTATATAGACCATGAAGCTGCTGTGAATGATATATTGTTCGTCTTCCATCCACATCTCGGCTTCGGCGCCAAGATCCTCCGGGTGTTCAGGATCATATCCGATAAAACCAATAATCTCCGGATAGGGATGAACGTGGGCTTCCATCCTGCCGGGGTCTTCACCGGCATACATCCAGGAAAAATTGACCATCAGGGCGCCTTCGACCACACGGTCGCTCAGTCCCATGAAATGGTGAAGCCTGGGCGTTTCCATCTTGTCCAGGTCGGACGGAGGTCGTTCCACGCCCGGAGGAGGTGCCGGAGGTTTCAGTACAAAGTACTTTTCGTACTTTCTTTCAATCATATCTCTCCTCCCTTCGGCAGTATTATCCCTTTATGCCGATACATTGCCTGTTACTAATATAGCCTGCCCGACTATATCAGCCGAAACGTCTGAAGCTAAAAATGCTACTGTGTTAGCGACGTCCTGCTGCTCGGTCAACCTGCCAATAGGTATCGACTTGGCAAACTGTTCAAGCATTCCCGGAGGAGCGTTTTTAGCAAAACCTGTTATCGCCGGACCGGGTGAAACGCAGTTGACGTTGATACCGTGCGGGCCCATTTCCTTGGCTATCGCCATAGAGAAGGAATATATTCCTCCTTTGGCGGCTGAGTATATGGCAGTCATCGCGCCGCCGTTGAGCCCGGCTCCTGAAATCAGGCTAATAACCTTGCCGTATTTTCGCTCTATCATTCCCGGCAGGACCGCCCGGGTGCAGTACAGCACTCCCATGAGATTCACATTAATATCGAACTCCCATTCCTTCTCCGTCATATCCATGAAAGGCTTCGGTGGAGTGCAGCCGCCGGCGTTATTGACCAGGATATCAATCTTGCCGAATTCACCCAGTGCTTTCTCAACCATACTTCTTACTTCATCACCTTTGGTAATATCGGCGGTTATCGACAAGGCTTTACAGCCAAGCGCCTTTATCTGCTCTGCTGTCTCATCTGCACTATCGGAGTCGATATCGTTAACGACAATGTTACAGCCTTCTTTAGCCATCGTCAGTGATATTGCCCTGCCGAAACCGATAGGACTTCCCGCGCCAGTAACGAGAGCAACCTTTCCTTTCAAACCCAGGTCCATAACATCCTCCTTAACTAGACTTCAACGTCTTTAGCGGTAATATAGTTAGTAGACTCGGAAGCTGCGTTCGGATCGAACGTCTTCTTCACCTTCCGCAGCAGTGTATGGTAATTCAAGGTTTCCGGCCCGTACATGTCGTGAAGTTCATCGCTCCAGACATGCTGCGGAACACCGAATCGGCCTTCGATAGCTCTTTTATTGGCTGCCTCATTCAGAAATCCCTGGATACTCTCCATCTGTTCCACACTGCTGGGCGCGTAGCGTATCAGGATTTCTCCGTGCCCCGTGTGACCGTGTTCGATAGACTGTACGAACGGGTATAATGCGTCATCCAGGATCATTCCGTTGTCAATAAGTTCCTGCTTCAGGTCGACCGTATACATGATGTACCGGGTCATCAGCGGAAATACGTCCGTACCGCCGACGGTACCGCCACCCCAGCCAGTCGCCCTCGAAGTTTCCCTGATAGCGCCGGTCTCCCTGATGTAGCGCCAGATATAACCTGCGGCGAGTTTCGGGTCTTCAACCTCTTCCAGCGACCAGGCATCGGTTTCCTTGATTATTATGTCAAGCACCTTCTTCTTGTGATCGAAATCCCTCGTCGAAGTACCGGCGATAAGTATCATAAATCCTGGCCCCTGGACCTTATCACCGAATTTTTTGGCATACGCTATGTCTTCTTCATTGTCGGTACCCAGGTTCGAAGCCATCATAGCCGTGTTGAATCCCATGAGTTCGAAGGCTATCTCACTTTCACCGATCTTCTTGACCGCCTCGATCATCATGTCCACGTCTTTGAATGAAAGATACTTTATCAGGAAATTAGGTGGGATTTCTCTCGGTGAATACTTCGGGCAGACTCCTTCTACCCCGAAGGTAGCCGGTCCCGGCCAGTGATAGAGTTTCTGTGCTGCCGCGGTGAAAACACCGAGTCCTCCCAGCGGGACGGTGTTACCCCTGATAATACCCCTTAATGATGGTCCCGGGCCGTCGCCGCAGAACCATTCGTCGTTCGAACCGAGAGATCCCATCCTTACTATCTCACCGTCGCCGGTCACCCATTCAAGGGCAAGCTGGTTTCTCTCACCGTAGCTGCCGCTCTGGCTGAGATGCCCCAGATTAACATGGGCAGCCAGCGGTAGAGCTGAGCAGTTCGCACCGGCGGCGGTAACATTGCAGTTCAGTCCCCGCTTCATCAACTCTGCCTGGAGTTGAGCGTAAATGACATACGGTTGGACCACGGCATACATGTTTTTCTCGTTTATCTCCAGAATCTTATTCATCCGCCGGAGATCTATCCTGATACATCCGGGATAGGTCGGGTCGCTGTAAAGCCAGCCCGTGCTCGCAGCCTTGAACTGGACGCCGTACTTGTTACACAACTTGACTATCGCCTGCACTTCTTTCGTACTGGCAGGCAGGGTAACAGCCTCATACCTCGGCTGGTACACATCCTTCGGCGGTGCGGTGGCAGCCCTGATGGGGAAGGCATACGATTCTGTTACCACCGGATCGTCCGAGATATATTCCGGCCCGATCACGTCCTCTACAGCTTTATAAAAATCCCTGTGTAAAGCCATTGTTCATATCCTCCCTCTAGACTGCCTTATCCAGCAATTCGACTATATCGTAGACTTTCGTGCTGCCTCCCCGGTTCTTGATGGCATGACTGAAAGCTTTTTCACACCACGGGCAGGCTGAAACAAGTGCTTCGGCGCCGGTCGAATCAGCTTCAATAATTCTCTCGTTCGCCGTCCACTCGGCATATTCCGGATTCGAGGTTTCCACGCCGCCGCCCGAGCCGCAGCACCATGTATATTCCTTGATCCGGTCCATTTCGACCAACCGCAGCCCTGGAATGCTTTTCAGGACTTCACGCGGCGGTCCGTAAACGCCATAGGTACCCCGCATGAATTCCCTCGGCGGGTCGAACAGCCTCACATGACCTGGTATCTCTTTCCCTTCCCAGGATATATACGGTTCGCCAAGCCTGCCGAGGCGGCACGGATCATGGTAGGTGACTCTCATATTCACTTTCTTTTTCGGCTTGAGTTTACCTTCCTTGATAAGCCTGTCCAGGTACTCCGTGATATGTAAGACTTCAACATCAGGCTTCATACCACACTTCTCGTAGAGTACCTTGAATGCCTGGTAGCCGTCGGCGCAGCTTGTCACGACTATCTCAGCGCCTGATTTCTTGAACATTTCCAGGTTCTTCTTTGCCTGGTCCAGGAAGTCTTGCTTGTATCCCGTCTGGTAGGCACGTCCGCCGCAGCAGACTTCGTTCGCCCCGGCAATCCCGACATCGACGCCTGCCTTCTTCAGAAGTGATACAGTTGCCTGCGCTACTTTCCAGAGGTCTTTGTCATAGCTTGTCAGGCATCCGACGTGATACAGTACCTTTACCTGTTCTTTCGAAGCATCTCTTATATCCAGTCCCTTTGCCCAGTCGCCGCGTCTTGCCTGTGTGCCGGCAACCATTGTATTCTGCTTTCGCAGCATGTTTATCAGTTTATCGAGTGCGGGATTGGTGTGTCCTTCTTCGACACATCTGAATCTGATCTCGTATAGCGGCTCCAGCACTTCCATATCCATCGCATATTTGCAGGATACATCGCAGGCACCGCACATCTGGCAATTGTAAACGACTTCCATGAACTTTTTCGAATAACCTACTCTGTCTTCCAGCAGAGCCACGCCGGTTACCAGCCTCCCTCCCGCGGAATAGGTATGAAAATCGTACCGGGCAATACTCGGGCACACGTAAGTGTTTTCGTACCCGTTGACCATTTCCAGGGGAATAAACTTGCAGGCCGAACAGCGGCGGCATGTTTCCATTTCTTTTCTCACATCTTCAAGTGCCATCTATCTCTCTCCTTTGCTGCAGTCTTCTATTTCCATGTGGTCTAGAAACAGAGTTTCCCCGGATTCATTATGTTATCGGGGTCCAGTATTCTCTTTACTTTTTTTAGAGTATTTACGGTAGCTGCATCCCTGTTCATAATCATATCTGTGGTCTCTCCGTAAGGTCTTGAGAAAAAGGCACCCCGGTTCATCAGTTCCTTTATTGTCCGTTCGGTAAGATCTTCAACCTTTTCAGATTCTCTTTCGTTTTCGGGGTCATAGAAAATATTGAATTCACAGTGAGTATTGGAACCCTGTACCAGTGGCTGGATGTAGACACCGATATCGGTTGCAGGATAACCGGAATAATCGGCCATAGCGTACATTGTGTCGACCAGTTCCGGCAGCCTGTCATTGATCGTCAGGAACATGATGTCCTGGCATCCACCTTTATATCTTAATTTCCAGTAAGGTTCCTTTGAAGGACTCTGCGCCAGTTTCAGCAGTTCAGCAGCGGAAACGCTGCCGATAGCCCGTACCGGTTCTAACTGCAGTTTCTGGGCTACTTCAATAGCATCGATGATTCTTCCCTCAACTCTCTCCTCAGGCAGGTAGTCATATCCCGCCAGGTTATAGAAGACTATCCATTGCGGTAATTCTTCTTTGATAGCCTGGAAATCCGCGGGCCATTTCTTCGCCATGATGGTAGCAAGATCAGCGCCGTTAAGAGTAAAACACTCATTGGCTATTCTCAGGCGTACCAGCCAGTGCATCATATCAAGAGCACGATCGATCTCCGAAGTACCCACAAGAAATGTCTGTTCATACGTGGGCAGTATTTCGCACCGTGCCGATGCCCAGGTAATAATACCCATCGTTCCCTGCGAGCCCTGTATAATCCTGTACCAGGAATTCGAGGACGGCCCCGCCGCTTCCACCTGCGCACCTCCGGCTGCCCACTGCTCTTCGATGTTTCCGGGACCCGCGGCGGCTCCGGTACGGAACATCGCTCCGGTGCCGAAGTATATCTCCACACAGTTCATAGGGTCGGCAATGTCCCAGTGATACTGAGGCATGACCACCGGTTCCCGCTCCAGCATACTGGCTGCGACAGACTTGGTCGCTCTCGGCTGCAACGGCATGTTCAAACGCAGACCTTCTTTGGTAACAGCCGGGATCAGTTCGCCGAAGGTAACTCCCGGCTCGAACATTGCCACGCGGTTCTCACGGTCGACTCGTATTATCTTTTTCATGCCGCTGAGATCAACTACCACCGCACCCCCGGTGCCGGGTATCGTATCTCCCCTGAAATGAGGTGGACCGGAACTCACCGGTACCAGTGGCGTCAGCGTCTCTTTAGCCATCTGTACTATTTTCTCTATTTGTCCGGCGTTCTCCGGTTTTACCACGCAGTCCGGCCTTATCGGACTCATAAAACTCATATCGCATGAATACGAGTCGAGTACCGCCTGATCGCTGAGTACGTTAGCTTTGCGGACTATCTTAATCAATCTGTCATGGGCGATCATATTTACCTCCTCTCGTTTTCCACCACAAGATAATTAATTGATTGATTGGGGTGTATAATATCTGTTCAAGAGCTTTTGCCCGTTCAGGACAGTAAGTATTAACGTTACCGAATACTATAATCTTGCTCCTTATAAGTCAAGTGGTATTTAAGTCACAAAATTCACGAAATTGTAAGGTTGGTATTCGAATATCTCAAGGTCATTACTATAAATACGCAATGTATAAAATTAGGTTTTGTTCATTGTTACCAATGTATCCTTAAGTGTCATTATTGTTCGTAAAAAGGTTATTGACTTGTTATTCATATAGACTCATAATCGCCTTGCCATGATAATCACCGGTGAATAATTATAATTTGCATATCTTCATATATAATTCGCACATTTTTCTTCTTCTTGAAGTTTTTAAGAGGGATATGTTGCTAAATGGAAAAAATTTGCGTACTCATTGTTGATGGTAATCCGGCAACATCTGGGATAATAACACCTGATGTAGAAGACGAGAGCTGGTTATTTTTATTTACTTCAAATGGTAACGAAGTGATTGAGATTATTAACACACATATGCCCGATGTTATTGTACTCAATACTTCAACGGTAGAATTTGATTGCTTTCAGTTATGCCGAAACATACGTGATACATCATACATACCAATAATCGTCATCGGTACACAAAATAATGCCGTCGATAAAGTAAGATACCTGGACACGGGTGCCGACGAGTTCTTGATACAACCCCTGGCGTCAGATGAATTAATTGCGCATATCAGAGCAGTAGTTAGACGCAGTCATATGTTTTACATGATTCGTGAAAGACCCGGTTCATACCATGGAGATATTAAGATTAGTTTTGATAGTCGTACGGTAAAGGTAGGTGCAAAAGAAGTGAATACGACTCCAACCGAATTTAATCTACTACAGGAATTGGTACTAAATGCGGGAAAGGTATGTACTCATGATTCCTTGATTGAAAAGGTATGGGGTAAGGACTATATAGGAGAAAAAACATTTCTTCATACATATATCAGGCGTTTACGGATCAAACTTGAATCCGATCCGAAGAATCCACAGTATCTGATAACTGTACCAGGTATCGGGTATATGCTGAAATATACAGCATAAAACGTGAACAATATTACTGATCCGGAGTCAGGGTGTCTCGCAGTTTTCAGGGTTTATCCAGAAATTTTCCATAATTTATTCCGCAAATTTTCAGAATATTTCCATAGCAATACC
>CAZBQL010000084.1:0-3326 GCA_964493985.1 uncultured Dehalococcoidales bacterium | reverse complement strand
AACAGCACAATTGAATAAAAATAGTAAAAGGAGAATATTGATGAAAATGTCAAGAAGAAAAGGAATATTCTTTACAACTTTAATAACTATACTGTTACTTTTACCTGTATCTCTTGCAAACGCTAGTCCGACGGAAGCCGATAGTGAGTACGATCAGGTTCTGTTACGTGATGCGAAAGCCTATGCCGAATATGAAAATGTTTCTATAGAAGAAGCAATGGAGCGTCTTCGCTTAATGGATGTGGCTGGTTCTCTTCACGCAGAGTTAATCAATGAAGAAGCAAAAACCTTTGGTAATAGCTGGATCGAACATAATCCTGAGTTCAAGATGATTGTACAATTCACACAAAATGGTAACCAAACAATGCAAACATACCTGGAAGAATATCCTGAACTCTCTTCACTCATTGAAATACGTAAAGCAAAAATATCTTATCAGGACCTTCGGAAGATTCAAATAAAACTGATGGATGACCTTGAGAGTATAGGATTTTTAGCAGCGTCTGAGCCGGATATCAAAACAGGGCGAATTAACCTTTATGTATTGAACGAAAGTGAATTGTCTCAAGCAACAAGCGATAATCGTATATTTATACCCGAAAATGTAGATGTAATTCAGGTGCCAAGACTATCAAAACTGTGTGATGTTATAGGTGGTAAAGAAATTACTTCCGGTGATGCAGGTGCAACGACAGGTTTCGGTGCCGTAGATGGTGCCACAGAAGTAATAACTACGGCCGGACATTTTTATAATGATAGTGGAGGTAATCCTACCGCTCTCTACGAGGACACAGTTACTTTAGATTTTGTAACAAGTAAATTAACTTCACTCGGATGGGGTACCGACATAGCGTGGTATGATCCGGAAAGCGGCTATGACGTAACAAATAGAATTCAAGACTCAAGTTCCTCTACAAGGGGTATACTTTGGGTCGAAGATTATGATGATATTCAGACTGGAGACTATATCTTTAAATATGGACAAAGTACCGACCTTACTGTTGGTCAAGTGAGTGAATGTGGATTTTCCTATAGAGGGTTTAGTGATTATGTAAAAGTCGCACCGATTAGCGGTACGATGTGCTTAGATGGAGATAGTGGTGGCCCTTGTTTTCGGGGGTATACTGCTATTGGCAGTCTATGTGGCGATCCCCCAGGAGGTGGTACAGATATGTATTTTTATCCTGTTTCAGATCTAAGCACCACATACGGAGTTAATGTATTAACGAGTCCATAACGAACTGTTTGTGTACTACAATTTAAGTACCGGGTACCATCGGCGGTAGATACGCCGATGGTACCTTTTTTTGGAGTAACTAGGAATGGTTTTGAAAGAAATAGTCCAATATAAAGTAAAAAAACTATGTGATACTTTCTACTGTGCTTCGTATAATATATAAAGACAGATTTAACAGAAGATGTATAAAAAAATTAAGCTAATTACTTTCACATTGGTTCTCACTCTTGTTTTCTGCGGGTTACTTCCATCCTGTAATAGTGACATAGGATATTTCCCGGACAAGCAACTTGAGAGAGCTATCAGATCCGAGCTTGGAGATTTCTCAGGTTCGATAACGAAAGCCGATCTTGAAACTATCTCTCACCTCGATGCCGCAGGGTACGGTATCTCCGATCTGGCGGGTCTGGAACAGTGTACCAATCTCGAATGGTTGAATCTTCGGGAGAATTACGTGGCAAATATCACCGCTCTTTCCGGTTTGAAAAAACTGCGTTATCTCGATCTCTACTACACATTTGCCTGGGCTGACAGGTCGCCTCTCTCCGTACTTACATCGTTGGAAGAGCTTAAGCTGCAGGCCAACGATATTACTCCGATAGTGGCTTTAACCAATCTTAAAAGCCTGACAATGGCAATATTAAACCCGGATATGGATTTAACAAAACTGGAATCCTTACAAAATCTGTCCACCCTTTCTTTGTCAGGTTATGGGCCGGATGGAGATCCCTACCTGGAGTCTTATGATTATACTTTCATGGATGATGGCGGAGTACTAATGACTAGTAAGAGATCATTGCAAGACCTGTCTTTTCTCTCAGAGATGACCGGTCTTGTTTCACTTGACCTCGGCTGGAACCAGATAAGTGATCTGTCTCCGCTGGAAAATCTTGTCAATCTAAAAGAACTGTATCTCTACGCGAATAATCTTACCGATGTCTCACACCTTAGTACGATGACGAATCTGACCGTTCTCGACCTGAACGCAAATGATATTTCCGACCTTTCCCCTTTAACTTCGCTTCAAAACCTGGAGGAATTGTACCTCCACAGGAATTCTGTTTCCGACTGCACTTCTCTGGCTGATATAACTAGTCTGAAAGTATTGTATTTGAGTTGTTCGAGCGGTAATCTGACTCCGCTTGCCGGTCTGCAACAGCTTGAGACATTAAGCCTGTCAGCGCCTTTCGATACTCTGGAACCCTTAGGTTCGTTGTCCGGTTTGAAACAACTTTTTCTTTATCATGATAGCCGGTCTGAATTCCTGGATCTGTCTCCCCTTGGCTCGTTACAGAATCTCACGGAATTACATATAGGCGCGAAAGAAGACATCGTACTATCCGGACTGGCATTATTACAGAACCTTGAAAACCTGTCTCTCTCAGATAACGGACTTACCGATATAGAACCGGTCTCTAGTATGAAGAAACTCCGCAGGCTGAACATTTCGGGAAATGATGTCGTGGACCTGTCTCCCCTGACCGGGCTGAACGAGCTTGTCTATCTGGATATGAGGAGAAATAATGTCACCGCTCTTTCGCCTCTTTCAACCTTATCATGTTTGGAGACACTTGAAATCGGCAATAACCAAGTGTCAGATTTGTCTCCATTATCATCACTCAGCTGCCTGACTTGTTTGAACCTGAACAGTAACGAGATCAAAGACCTGTCACCAATTTCGAACCTGACGAATATTGCAAAACTTAGTGCCTCCAGAAACAGCATAAGTGACATTTCCCCACTGGATTCGTTTAAAAGATTGACTACCCTGAAGCTTGATTACAATGAAATTACCGATATATCTCCCCTTGAAGACATGCAGGAACTGACTCATCTTGATCTGAAAAATAACCGGATAATTAATATTGAACCGATTACCTCTTTATCAAAACTCTATGTACTTGAGGCTCAGCAGAACCAGATAACGGACATTTCCCCACTTCAGATGAAAAACAATCGTTACCTTGATTACATTCTTTTATTTGGAAATCCCCTTGATGAACGATCTCTTGAAATTATAGACCAATTTAAGGAACAGGGAATCAAGGTCAGATAAATTAACGGATACTTGTGTTAACCATCCAGACCT
>CAZBQL010000083.1:0-13660 GCA_964493985.1 uncultured Dehalococcoidales bacterium | reverse complement strand
TAGCAATGAAACTATTCCTGTTCCGCTATCCACTAAGCATTATTCAGGGAATTTGTCTATCCGGATACCGCCTGAAGTCCACAGAAAACTTGCCATCCAGGCAGCCGAATCAAATATCAGTATAAACCGGTTGATAAGTGTTAAGTTAGCAGCCGATTGATGTTTTTAATACTCTTCGTTATAGAGCGGGTCTTAACAGATGCGATCGAAACTGCCGGAAAGAGCCGCTCATATCCTTTCGGGCTTTTTAGTTGACAATAACTCAAGCCATATGATACACTTTTGCCGGAAGTTGAATATGAAAATGATATACAATACTGACTTTCGATTTAGTTTTAACTTCATGTTTACGGGGCGCTGAATGCGCGTGGGAAGGTAGTATTGTAGTGTAATCATTAAAAGATTATTGTGCATAAGAACGATATGCCCTCCCGAGTGGAGGGTTTTTTAGTAATACGAAACTAAATGATAAGGAAATAGACAAATGGCAGAGAACCCGGAACAATTGAAACAGCAGGCGCTTGATGAACTGAAAACCATAAGCGCTGAAGAAAAACTTGAAGCCTGGAGGATCAAGTATCTCGGAAGGAAAGGCGAACTGACCATCATACTCCGCAGCTTGGCTAGCCTTCCTCCTGAGGAGAGAAGGACCGCCGGTGCGACCGCGAACAAGGTAAAGACCAGCCTGGAAAAAAGTCTGAAAGAGAAAGAACAGGAAATAAAAGAATCACGCCTCTCTTCAGCGGATAGCGACGTTATAGACATTACTCTGCCTGGTAAACCTCTTCCGGCAGGCAGAATTCACCCGACAACCCAGGCGATAAACGAGATTTGCGATATCTTCAAATCGATGGGTTTCCAGATCGCCCAGGGCCCGGACGTGGAGTGGGACTACTATAATTTCGAAGCTCTCAACATACCGGAAGAACATCCCTCGCGGGATACAATGTCTACCTACTGGGTAGACTACGCGGATGCCGGAGGTGAAAATCATATGATGTTACGTACCCACGGTACGGCAGTCAGCGCACGGGTCGTTGAAGAAAGAGAACCTCCGATACGGACGATCGAACCTTCCAGGGTATACCGGTATGAAGCAACGGACGCCACTCACCTGAATATCTATCACAACATAGACGGTATTGCAGTCGATAAGGGAATAACCATGGCTGATCTTAAAGGAACGCTTTACGAATTCGCCCGTCGCTACTTCGGTGAAGACAGGAAAGTACGGTTCAGGGTAGATTACTTCCCCTTCGTTGAACCGGGCGTGGAGATGGCCATTGACTGTGTCAAGTGTCGCGGAGTTGGATGCAGTTTCTGTAAAAACAGCGGATGGCTGGAAATACTCGGAGCGGGAATGACTCATCCAAATGTACTGCGCATGGGTGGGATAGATCCTGACGAATATACCAGTTTCGCCTTCGGTATTGGACTGGAGCGCCTCCCGATGCTGAAATACGGAATAGATGATATGAGGTTGTTCTATACCTCCGACCTGAGATTTTTAAGGCAATTCTAGAATAAATCTGAAACAATAAATTAATAAAGAGTAGAGAAAAATGAAAGTACCGATTAGCTGGTTAAAGGAATATGTAGATATCACGATGCCGGTGGAGGAAATTGCTCAAAAACTGACCATGGCCGGTTTCGAAGTGGAGGAGATAATAAGGACAGGCAGCGGCTGGGATAAAGTGGTCGTGGCGCAAATAAAAGCGGTAAATCCCCATCCGAATGCTGACCGTCTTACACTGCCTACACTCGACCTTGGCAATGAAGAAACGACCGTCGTCTGCGGAGCGCCGAACCTGAAGGTCGGCGATAAAGTACCTTTCGCTTCTGTCGGCGCCGAACTTATCGACGGGCATACCGGAAAGCTGGAAGTGCTCAGACCGGCAAAGATACGCGGGGTCGAATCGGCGGGTATGGTCTGCTCCGAGAAGGAACTTGGTATATCGGACAGGCATGAAGGGATCATGGTATTGCCTGACGATGCTCCGGTAGGAACGCCGCTGGCGGACTACATGGGAGACGTGGTCTTCGATATCGATATCACGCCGAACCGGGCGGACTGCCTTTCGGTGATAGGGATTGCCAGGGAAGTGGCGGCTCTGACCGGGCAGAAAACACATATCCCTGATGTAGTCTATGAAGAAACGGGCGATCCCCTTGAAGACCAGATAATGATAGAGATAAACGCGCCTGACCTGTGCCCCCGCTACGCCGTCACCCTTATCAGGAATGTAACATTCGCCGAATCACCGCAATGGATGCAGCAGCGACTGATTGCTGCCGGGATGCGACCGATCAATAATCTGGTCGACGTCACCAACTACGTGATGCTGGAGTATGGTCAACCACTTCATTCCTTCGATTACGAGAAGATACGGGCAAAGAAGATAATCGTTCGCCGGGCGTCCGACTACGAGCCGATGATCACGCTGGACGATAACGAAAGGGAACTTGATTCCGGTATGCTGGTGATTTCCGATCCAATGGGAGCTGTAGCCATTGCCGGGGTCATGGGCGGCGCCAACAGCGAGGTAACCGAAGATACCACCGCAATACTGCTTGAAGCGGCGAGTTTTGATCCGAAAAGCATTCATTACACGGGAAGGTCTCTCGGGATTCCCAGCGAAGCCTGTATGCGATTTGAAAGGGGTATCAGTCGCGAGCTGAGTTTTCCTGCCCTGAAACGGGCGACCCAACTTCTTGCCGAACTGGGTGGCGGAGAAGTAGCTAAAGGTATCGTGGATATATATCCCGAGAAGCTTGTCCAGGAACCCATCACTCTTTCCGCTGCTGCGGTTAAGCGCTGCATCGGGAGAGAGTACAGTCTTGATGAGATCGCAAATTCACTGGAACTGCTCGGATTTGACATAAAGAGAGATGATTCAGCCGGTGAAGTAACCGCGACAGCACCTTACTGGCGTACCGACATAAGTATCAGGGAGGACCTTATCGAGGAAGTAGCACGTGTTGTCGGGTACGATGAAATCCCGACGACGATGATAAGCGAACCGATACCCAGGCATGACGCACCGCCGGTAGTCGAATTGAAACGGGAGATAACCCGGCTCCTGGCTGGACTGGGATTACAGGAAGTCATGTCCTATACTATGACAAGCCGGGACCTGATTAACAGGATTTCGACCGGGCCCGCAACGGATGAATCTTCACTTATCAAGGTATCGAATCCGATGACAGCCGACCAGGAATACATGAGGCCAAGTCTAAGAATGAATTTACTGACTGCCCTGGAATCGAACCGGAGATACCAGGACGGCGGCATCAGGATATTCGAGGTTGGGAAAGTGTTTATTCCGCGTAAGGATGATCTGCCGGAAGAACGTGAGATGCTGTGCGGTCTGATAGCCGGAATAGATACCGAAAATTCCTGGCATGGTGAAGGCCGACAGTCTGATTTTTATGATGCAAAGGGAGTTGTCGAAACTCTCCTGGGCAAACTCGGTATAAAGGCTGTGTATGTTCCGGGAAAAGACGACGGACTGCATGCTTCCAGGCAGGCTTCCGTGACGGTGGATGGAAAGGAGATCGGGGTTATCGGAGAGGTCCATCCATCCGTACTGGAGAAATTCGATATCGATGAGGCTGCCTTTCTGTTCGAGATAGACCTGCCGGCACTGCTTGAATATACCCTTGATACCAGGTCATTCAAGGCATTACCCAGGTTCCCATCCGTTGTCAGGGATATGGCGCTTATCGTGGACTTTGGCGTTATCCATACACAGATAGTCGAGATAATCAGAGGATTTTCGCTGGTTGTGGCGGTAGATATCTTCGATGTTTACTCGGGAGAACAGGTACCGCCGGGTAAGAAATCGCTGGCTTACAGACTAACTTACCAGTCGCCCGACCATACTCTTACCGATAAAGAGGTGAACAAGGTCCAGGAGCAGATCCTGAAGAAGCTGGCGAGAGACCTGGGGGCTGCATTAAGGGCGTAAGAAAATCGGTAAGGAATAAAAAGAGAGGCTTTAAAGCCTCTCTTTTTATTCGCCAATGCCAAACCTGTAAGATTATTGATTTTCTGGATTCCTGACTTCGCGGGAATGACATTTTTGATTAGTCGCTCATTATTAAGGTGTATCTTCTCATTTTACGTAATCAATCAAGGTACTTTATTTAATCCAGTACCTGCCAAGACATTATATATACCGTACCACCAACAAGCACGAGATCGGCTTCAATAACACTATCCACTGTTGCGGGTCCAATAGCAGTACCTGTGACAGTTTTTCTCTCGCCGGTGATCTCTCCAACCAATCCGATATCATTACTTTGAACTTCCACCCAGGTGTAATCGTCTACGAGTGATCCTGATCCTGTATTATTAATCGTAAAGGTCTGATTCACCGTCGGGTTTGCCTGGTCTATCACCGGGCCAGATCCGGGATTCCAGAGCCATTTTATCCATTCGTCGCCCGTATCTCCACCTGATTCATCCGGGTCATAAAATGCAACATTATCAATAAAATTAGCCGAACCAGGAACGTATGTATAACCATTCGGTAACTTGGCTCCCAGTTCAACTATTTTTCTCTGGTTAGCATCACCAGTGTAGTAGACCGATATCGTATAATTGCAGGTAGATCCAAGTCCAGTACCGTCGCATACTGCAGACCCATTGGTCGTTAACCAGTCGTAATGTGACGGAAGACTACCGACATACATAAGGTCACCGCAATACAATGTAAATATACCCTTATCCTCAATATCAATCGAAATCGACTTCCCGTTCACATTATCCGACAGGTATGCCGGTATCGGTTCATCATTCTCCAAAGCCCAGATCGCATATTCTACACCGGCGCCTGCCGAGTACATACAATCCATTGCCCAGCCTGAAACCTGGTTATCATAAATCATAGTACTTACATAATTTAGACTGGTTGCTATTGTCAGTCCTCCCAATGCAAGGAGAGTGAGCACGATTATCAGGGCCGTACCTCTCTGTCTGTAATTGTTCCTTTTTAATAGCGTCATCGTCTTATCGTACCTCTACCTATAGTCCGGCACGACGTTTTATCCGGTATTCTCTGGATTCTCTGGTATCATCATATATCGAGGTGATATTGACGTTTATATTTGTGTTATTGGACGACGTGTTACTGCTAAACTCAGTTCCAGATTGGTAGAAAATATAATCGGCAACCATTACCTCTTCTGTTGAACCACCGATAACCGTATGCATTCGTTTCAAAGAATAGAGGTTATTGGAGCCGTTCTCCAGGCTATAATTAATCAAATGATATGTCGGAGTTCCTGCATCGTCCCATTCCGTCCATCCTATATGCAGGAAGTCAGGAAAAGTCAGGGTATCGGTGGTATTTACACTTATCGCCATCTGGGTATCTCGACTTATCCAGTATCCGGCATTCTGTACCTGATGCAAGGCCGTCATACGGTCATTATTACCTTCAGTACCGCCGAAGACCTGGTATATTGCCATACCTGCGGCTACACTTGCCAGAGCCATGATTGAAATGGCTATCATTAACTCGATGATAGTAAATCCAATCTCTTGTTTTCTCATTTATCTACGCTTATATCCTTCTATTGACATTACCCGGTCTCCGTTGCGTGAAACAGTAATGGTAATCTTTTGTAAACCATCATCAGGCGAATGGAGAGGTTCGGCGGAAATATTTGCTGAGTATCCCACGTAATCGTTAAAATTATCCAAATTCATAGGAGCATATTGTGTTGCATTATCAACGTAAGTCGATCCCTGTGCCCATTCCATCTGACACCGGGCAACACTTTCTGCTGTTGCCTGTTCATCAGACTCAAGAGTTCCTTTTGAACTCACGACCAGGCCGCCGAGGAATACCACACTAATCGCCGAAAGAATAGCGATGGATACTATTGTCTCGATAAGTGTCATTCCCGATTGATTATTTTTTGTTAGAAGACTTCTGTAGGACATACCAGCCTATCCTTTGTCGTCACGGATCAGCATTGGTGAAAACAGCTCATAGCAACTCCAACCAGGTCCAGTTAAAAGAGGGCACGCTGGAATAATTCTAAAAAGACGTCTACAGATAATCTATCGCTAAAAGTATCAAAAACCCAGACTTAAAGTATAACGTACGGAGTGATTTTGGTACTACGTAAGTTTGTATTAGCGGAAGAAAAGTTGTGTTTGCTGGTAGACTACGGCTAAATATGTGAATGATACGAACTAAGCAATTACTTTTTCCGAATTCTTACTTTTCATGAGTCATCACAACGCAGCAGAACAGTTTTTCAAGTATAAATGTATGTTTCGTAACATACCGGGATGTGGACGTGTAATGCAGGTCTACTAGCCGTTCACAATTTGAACAATCTTCTCGACCGCTTGTTCAAGCGGGATAAGTTCGGAGTCTTTTTCAGAGCGTTTCTTTAATTCGACGCTGTTTTTCTCCAGGGAGCGGGGGCTAACGGTTATCCTGATGGGTATCCCCAGCAGGTCAGCGTCATTGAATTTTACGCCGGGTGATTCGGCGCGGTCGTCGATAAGTACTTCGATACCGTTTTCGGTTAATTCGATATAAAGTTTTTCAGCGATAGTTGAAACCGCTGTGCCTTCCCGGTACAGGGGACAAAGGTAAACATGGTAGGGCGCGATGGTCATCGGCCAGATTATTCCCTTGTCATCGTGATTCTGCTCAATGGCGGCGGCCATGAGTCTTCCGAGACCGATGCCGTAGCAGCCCATTACCAGAAACTGGCTTTTTCCGTCCTTATCGATATATTTCGTATCGAACGCTTCGCTGTAGAGGGTACCCAGTTTGAAATTATGACCAACTTCAATACCCCGGCTGGACTTGAACGTACCTCCACACCTGGGGCAGGTATCTCCGGCGCTTGCTTTTGCTATGTCGGCGACGATATCGGCAGTAAAGTCGCGGGGATAGTTCACGTTCTTTATATGTGTTTCCGGTTTGTTCGCTCCGGCTATGAAGTTACTGCCGGATGAAACCGAGTCGTCGGCGATGATGGTAATCCCGGTGATGCCTACGGGAGAAGCGGCGCCGGGGACTATCCCGGCTTCTATAACCTCTTCTTCGGTCGCCATCCTCAGGTCCATGCAGTCAAGAGCTCTCTGGAGTTTTATCTCATTCACGTCGAGATCGCCCCTGATCACACCAAAGACGAATTTACCATCAGCTATATAAAATACTGCCTTGAGAGTGTTACTCTCGGGGATACTGAAAAATCCGGCGACTTCCTCGATAGAGAACTTGCCCGGGGTGGGGACTTCCTCGATCGGCAGCGGTTCGCCACCGCCTGCGTTCCCCTTGTCCAGTTCGGCTTTCTCCTGGTTGGCGGCGTAGCCGCATTCGCAGTGGAGAATTATGTCCTCACCGCTGTCAGTGATAAGGAAAAATTCATGCGATTCCTTACCGCCGATAGCACCGCTGTCTGCTTCGACCATCATGGTGGGAAGGCCGCAGCGATCGTACAGTTTTTTATACGCCTGCAGTAATGTTTTGTAACTCTCGTCCAGCCCTTCTTCATCGGCGTCGAAACTGTACATGTCCAACATCAGGAATTCACGCGCGCGTATGAGACCGGCTCGGGGTCGGGGTTCGTCTCTGAATTTTACCTGTATCTGGTACGGTCTTTGAGGGAGGTCACGGAAACTCTGGACGTAACGTCCGGCTAAAAGAGTGATAACTTCTTCGTGGGTCGGTCCCAGTGCCAGTTTTCGGTCACGGCGGTCATAGAGAGTGAAAAGCGCTTTATCCATAATCTTGTCCCGTCCGCTCTGTTCCCAGATATCATGCGGCTGTATCACCGGCATGTTGACTTCCTGTCCCCCGGCACTGTCCATTTCCTCACGGACGATATTCTCTATCTTTCTCAGCACCCTGTAGCCAAGAGGCAGGAATGAATAAGCTCCACTCACGAGCTGGTTTATCATTCCGGCTCTCAGTAATAACTGGTGACTTACGGTGTCTGCTTCCGCCGGTATCTCTCTCTGGGTCTTGCTGAACAGTGTTGATACGCGCACCTTTTCACTCCGTCTTTTATTCTTATCTATATTACACTTTTATGCCTGAGTTTGAAAGCCTCTATGGACGGTACCAGACTTAAAACAAAACACTAATATCTAAAAACGAAATCCTAAACAATATCGAATTTCAAAATATAAAAAATACCGTGCGGGAATTGAGATTTGAACATTTGTGATTTGAATTTGTTTAGAGCTTAGAGATTAGAGTTTAGGATTTACGACTCGTTGTGCCTGATCGCCTGGCTAAGACGGTAGTTGCGGATCGTCGGAGAGAGGAGAAGAATGATTATTACTACCACGGCGGCCAGTCCTGCCATAACTATCGTTATCATTTTGGGACCACCCAGGAGATCTGAACCAACTCCGGCAATAAGTCCTCCGAGGGGTTGCAGCGCCATATTCAGGTTCACGACACTGGTAACCCGACCGCGCAGGTCATCAGGTATCGAAAGTTGGAGCAGCGTCTGGTTTGTTGTGAGGAAGATAATCTCAAAAAATCCCGACAGAACAAGGAACAGCAGTGAAACAATCAGAATCCTGCTGAAAGCGAAGCCGACAAGTGACAGGCTGAGCAGGAACAGACACCCGAGTTGCAGCAGCCCTCTTCTCTCCATATTTCCGAGTGAAGCAACAACAAAACCGCCGAATATCCCACCCAGACCAACCGATGCCATAAGAAATCCCAGTATCTTACTTGATTCGTCTCCGAAGACCTCTACGGCATATATCGGCGGCAGTATGGTGAAAATCGGTATTATCAGCAACGGTAGGACGAATCCGAGCATCATGATGGTTCGTGTGACACGTTCGTTCTTGATATACTTAATACCTTCCTTAATATTCTTAACCGGAGAACTTTTTATGGTTGTGGTGATCGTCCTTTCCGGAAAATGAATTTTATATATCGTGATAATGATCAAAGCATAGGCGCCAGCCTGTACCATAAAGTTTCCTCCGGCGCCGAGCCACAGAATGAGGAAGCTGCCTATAGTCGGGCCGAAAGACCGCATCAGGCTCCAGCCTGTCTGTATCAGCGCCATCCCGTTGGGAGTCAGGTGACGCGGCAGAAGGTCGAAGACGAGAACCTGGCGAAGCGTATTGTCGATCGTTCCGACAACACCTCCGAGTATGGCAAATATAAAGACATATACCATCTGGTCGAAGCCCATCAGCAGGATAAGGCCGAAACCTGCCGTAACAACCAGCAGCCAGGTATTATTAATCATCATCAGATTGCGGCGTCTCAGGCTGTCTATCAGGATTCCGGCTACCGGGATCATCGCGATTGACGCAGCCGACCGGACGAGATTTACCGTTCCCAGTATAGTCCCCGAACCCGTAATATCGTAGATAAGCCAGTTTAATGCTATTTGCTGTATCCACTGGGCCGCATTGGAAAGCGTGGTCCCCGCAAAGAGCATGCGGAAATTATGTATACGCAGTGATGCGAACGTGCCTACTTTCTCTGAGGAACTCATTTCAGAAGAATACCGTTTCTATCCATGAAGGAACCAATAAACTAAAAATGCCCGGAGAGAAGCCCCGAATCGATAATATAAACATCCGGTTTATGCCGGCTTAAACTCTTACCGAAAATACAAAGTGACTCTTTCCGGTATTAATTGTAACGGTATTTATATGATATTGGAAGTATGAAGATTGTTAATTTATCCGCCTAGACGATCATGCAGCCGCCGTCGATTATCAGTTCCGAACCTGTCACATAGCCGGACTCGTCGGAAGCAAGGTAGAGTATGCCGTTGGCGATATCATCCGGCATTCCCATCCTGCCCATCGGGATCATCTGACTTTCCCTGGTGACCGATTCCTCGAAGCTGTCTTTTTCGACAGCCAGTTTCTTGAAAAGCGGAGTGATTATGTATCCGGGATGCACCGAGTTGAAGCGTATGTTATCTTTTGCGTATATATATGCGTCATTCTTCGTCATATGGCGCAGGCCGCTCTTGGAGGTGTTATAGACCATGGTAGGACCGGCAAGCATCCCCATGATGGAGGATACATTGACCACGCTGCCGCCGCCGGATTTTTTCAGGTATGGAACGGCATATTTGGTGCAGAAGAAGGGACCTTTCAGGTTGGTGTTCATCACTGTATCCCACTGTTCGTTAGTTATTTCGTGGGGTGGGGCATCGCTGCCGACGATTCCGGCACAGTTTACCAGTACATCGAGTTTTCCGTGCGTTTCATATATCTCGGTAAATACCTTCTCCACGTCCTTTTCTATGGACACATCGAGGTGATAAAATCCGGCTTTGCCGCCGGTACGATTAATCTCTCCGGCTACCCTGTTTCCCCCTTCGTCGTCGATATCGACGATCGTGACGGTTGCCCCTTCCCTGGCTAAAAGCCTGGCGGTCGCTTCTCCGATTCCCGAACCGCCTCCGGTGATAATAACAATCTTATGCTTTACTCTGTTCATGCTTACCTCACGTGATTTTTCAGCTATAGTATCTTACACATTATTGTGCAATTTAGTAAGTCCTCTCTACACCTGTAAAGCGGGGATAATGCGTAAATGGAACTTTTTGGGCTATTCGCTGGTTGTATAATTATAGAGATGAATCTCGAACAAGAGAAAGACCTGATCGAAAGAGCTAAATACTCTTCAGAGGCGTTCGGTGAATTATACGATATGTGTTATGACCGGATATTCGGTTATGCACTCAGGCGCAGCGCTGATATCGATTCTGCAAAGGATATTACTTCAGATGTGTTTTTCAAAGCGTTGAAAAATATAGGGAAATTTAAGTGGCAGGGAGTACCGTTTTCTCACTGGCTTTACCGGATAGCTAATCAGGAAATAATCGATCATTATAGCATCAGAAAACGTGAATCGAATTATGAGACAGAATACAAATCAGATATGACCAAATCCCATGATATTATCAAAACATACGATGACTATCTCGATCTATACGGATATTTATCCGGACTGTCTTCAAAACACCAGGAGGTAATAGCTTTACGGTACTTCGAGGACTTGAGTATGGCGGAAATAGCGCAGATATTACAGAAACCGGAAGGCACGGTGAAATCAACTCTGCATCGAGCGATAGACAACCTGCGCAAGATGATGGAAAAAGGGGAAAACGAATGAAGAATGAAGATGTAATAAGGAGACTGGAAAACATGATACTACCGGATGTTAGTCCGGTGAATCATCACAATGAATTAAGAGCTTCACTGCTTGAACAATTCTCCTCACTCCGGACGGGGGATGAACGAAACGACTCACTCAGTCGACTACGGTCGTATTTACTGCACAATAGAGTATCCAGAAACCGAATAGTAATCGTATCACTACCTCTGGTAATTATCATAGTAGTTGTATTGTCTCTCCAGTTTACCGGAGTGTTTTCAGGGATTTCAGGAGTATTGGATAAAGCCAGCGCGGCAATGGAAAGGGTGGAGTCATATCGTGTTATAGGTGATGCCTATAACAGGTCCGAATACACGAATAATGAACCGGTCGAGTTATATTATTATAAAGGTGAATATGCAAGTTCCGACAGGTACCGCCTGATTCAGAAAGAGTCGATAATCGATTCCGAGATGATAGTTATTGATAAACAGGTGTATATGAAAGGATATGCTGCGACACCGATGACTCCCGACCAGGTCACAGAAAGTCTTCCTAATAAACAGCAAACCCTAGACCAATTGAATATGCTTATTGATATTGAGGCGCTGGAAGAGGAATATATCGACGGCGTATTGTGTTATCACTACCGGGGGAATCTGGATATTGAAAAATACCTGGAGAAAATGCTTCCGAAAATGGAGGAATATTTTACCGAACTATATAAACCGTGGACAGACATGCTTGATGAACAATTTAAAGATGAATCGGAAAAACCTGTTCTAACGAGTCTGGAAGAAGCGGTTAAGGAAAGTTTAGAAAGCTATGAAAAACGTACAAGGAGATATCAAACTGTCATCGATTACTGGATCGGCAAGGAGGATTACCTTATCAGAAAGGAAGAATCGGTACGAAGTCCTGTTTTAGACCCCCTCGAGGTAAATGAGGAAATGATAACGATAGCCAGATATTATGATTTCAACGAGGATATAATTATCAATCCACCTTTGACTGAGACCGGAGAACTGGAAGAAGGGTGGTATGTGCTGAGTATGGAGAATTTTGAAAGGTTAAGGTAAAGGTAAACTTGCCTTTGGCTGGGTTATTATGCCGCCACGATATAATGAATCTATATTAATAGTATGTTCACGAATAAATATTAGTAATTTTAAATAATAAAATAACAGAAAATGTCCTTTGAAGTATTGTTTTTCAAGAGATATTTCTGTTAGTATGTTAGATAGATAAATAAGAATAAATGTTCGGTTTTTTTAGGAATTCGTTGAAAACTAAGCTAATAGTTTCAAGTTATACCCCTTCGCAGATATTATATTACGTCTATAAAGGGGGTACAATAATATGACGACTAAACATTTTGCGGGATTATACAAGATACCGGATGCTACTCGTTATTTATACGTAACTACCCGCGTTCCTTCCAACTATGCAAAACCTACACCTAGTCATTTGGCAATATGGCTGAAACAAGGTTTAATAGCATCTCATTTAGTCAGATTTTCAGGTCGTGGGACCACCATAGATTTTGAAGACTTAGTTTCCATGAGAGTTATATATTTCTTGCGTAGTATTGGTATTTCAATGCAGAAAATCAAAAGGGCGAAAAGTTATTTAGAAAAAGTAACTCATCACTCACATCCATTTGCTACGGAAAAATTATGGACTGAGACGTTTGATATATTTGCTGAAATTGGTTCTATGTTAGTAACCGCAAGCCAAGCTGGACAGTTACCATTTATGGAGTTAGTTGAGCGTGATTTAGTGAATGTTCATGATATGACTTTCCGTGAGGGTGTTGCCGATTCATGGTCGCCGCAAGATGGTATTGTTCTAAAGCCAAACATACAATTTGGAGCACCTTGTATAAAGAATACAGGAATACCTACTCGCTCAATCTGGAGAATGTATTTGGGTGGTGATGAACCTAGTTTCCTAGCTCTCTCGTACAATATTGAAGAAGAGCGTATTATTAAAGCTCTGAATTGGGAGGATAGCCTCGCCAAAGTCACTTTTACCAGATCAGCCAAGACACCTAATATATCTAATTGATAACGATTTAGCAAAACCTGTTGCTTTAGCACTTCAAGCAGTAGGTTTTACATGCGACCACGTGATAGATAAATTCCCTTTGTACCCTAATGGTTCTGCTCCAGATGAAATAATCATTGATTATTGTTTAAGAAGTCAGACTGTATGGATAACCAGCGATGAAAAAAGAGAAAAATTACTTAAAAAATACCCTACTGAAACAAATAGGATTACATTATTGGTATTAAAAGCTCCTACTAAATTCCCTGCATGGATGCAATTAAAAATCATTGTTAGAGTTTTAGATGAATTAGAGAGAATAGTGCATGCTTCTAATGGGGCAATTCATTTTAAGGCAGGACAAAGAGGTCGAGCAACGCCTAAAATCATATGGGCACAACGTCCACAGGATAGACCTAGAAAGTAGTGTTTATTTTTACTACTATGATGGTAAAATAAACATTCCTGGCTTATTCTATGAGAAAAAT
>CAZBQL010000082.1:0-13869 GCA_964493985.1 uncultured Dehalococcoidales bacterium | reverse complement strand
ATTTGACTTGATATCCTACTTTTGATAATATCATCCCTGCTGGCAATCCGGGCAAGGATACCCAGGTATCGTATATTAACTAACTCGTTCTTTCACATAGTATCTTTTTCCGGTGAGTTACCCCTGTTGCTTCTATGGGTAAAGTAATGAAAAAGCAGGCTATGCTTAATAATTTCATACCTCTCACTCCGGGGACAGGTTGCGCACAGATAGAAAAAATATATGTAAGTAAAAAACGAATATCAAAGTTCATAATTATCGGGATGGAATGAAGAGATTTTATCCCGATTTTTTTACGCAAATATGGGATATTCATGAGAATCGGGTGGTTTTACCGAAATAAATAACAGAGAGAAAGAAACAGGACCTGACTGTATATATAGAGTTGTTCGTTAAGACCATCTCTGGAGAAAGGAGGTGCAATTTTCTATTCAAGCAAAGAATATCTGATATTCTGACAGGCACATACATCGTAAGAATGGAGGTAAAAAATAAAGTATGAAAGCTGAATTTTGGAAATGGCCGGAGGTGGAGGGAAAATCGACTGGCGTTGATTTCAGTAATGCTTCCGTTATAACTGCCGGCGTAGATATAGGAGCGATAAGCTCCAAGGCAGCCATTTTATCCGACGGTAAGCTGGCAGCGTATAGCATACTGGCTAATGTTGCAGACAGCCAGGCAAGCGGCGAGAGGGCTCTGGAAAAAGCTCTGGCGGCAGCGGGCATCGATAAAAATACACTTCAGAAAATAGTAAGTACGGGTTATGGCAGGGCAAACGCTCCATATGCCGACGATACGGCGACCGAAGTAGCCTGCCACGCCAGGGGTGCGTTCAACATGTACGGTCCGACAGTGAGAACCGTGCTGGATATAGGCGGACAGGATACGAAAGCTATCATGGTGGACCAGTATGGAAATGCAATATCGTTTCTTATGAATGACAAATGCGCTTGTGGCACCGGGCGTGGAATAGAGACCTTTGCCGATATAATGGCGATACCGATCGAGGACATCGGGAAACTTTCACTCGAGGTCGATGAAGATCCCGAACCGGTAAGCAGTACCTGTGTCACTTACGCTAACAGCATGGCTGCCCAGATGATGAGACGCGCTTCGCAGGACAAGGTCCTGGCCTCGTATTGTTTCGCCATAGCCTGGAAAGACTATATACTTCTCCAGCGAATGGCTAATCAATCGGGGAACGGAAAGATTGCAGAAGACCTGGCGATTACCGGCGGAGTGGCTAAAAACACGGGAGTCGTAAGCAGGATAGAGAGGGAACTCGGTATCAAGGCTCTTACAAGCGAAAACGCTGATCCTCAGATAGCCGGAGCCGTTGGCGCTGCCCTTCTCGCAGCTGAAATGGTCGCTTCGGGAGTAAGTTAAGAGCAGAAGAAGGAGAATATGGATTATGGAAAGATTTCAAAAATTGCTGGAAGACCCTCACAAGCACGCAATAGAGTGGAAACAAAAGACCGGCGGTAAGGTGATAGGATATTTTTCCCACTACTTCCCCGAAGAGATTGCCTATGCGGCAGGAATCCTCCCGGTCAGTATCCTCAGTAAACCGGACATCGAAGGAATAAGCCAGCGTTACCTGTATAATGCGTTCTGCCCGTACACACTGGGTGTTCTGGCACAGGGATTAAAAGGCGAATACGATTACCTCGACGGAATCGTTCACGTGGAAAGCTGCATGCCGATACGAGGTGCGGTTGCCAACTGGTGGGACCTGCTGGACGTTTCCTTTAAACACTACATAGCCATGCCATCGCAACTGGATGAACCCAGCGCGAAAGACCTAATGTATTCAGAGTTAAGGGCATTCAAAAGGTATGTTGAAGACTGGACAGGCAAAGAAATAACGGATGAATCCCTGGACCATGCAATAGATGTTTATAATACCAACCGTACTCTGATGAGACAGGTATATGAACTCAGGCGTCTCGATAATCCGCTTGTTTCCGGTTCCGAAGCCATGGCGATGGTCCTGTCCAGCCAGGTGATGGACAAGGAAGAACATAATAAACTTCTCAGGGACGCGATAGACAAGCTTGAGACTCGCCAGGAAGGATTCAGCGGACCAAGGTTGATGCTGCTTGGCAGCGAGATCACGGATACCGGAATGGTCGATCTGATAGAGTCGCTTGGAGCGACCGTTGTTATCGATAGAGTCTGTAACGGCAGCAATTATTTCTGGAATACCGTTATCCCTCAAAAGGACCGGATTCTTGCTCTCGCATTCAGGTATATGGATAAGCCGCGTCATCCGGTTAAGGACGAATCGTTCCGGAGGAGAGTAAATGAAATAGTCGCACTGGCTATTGACTATAATGTCCAGGGCGTTGTGTATGCTGTCGAGAGGTTCTGCTTCCCTCACCAGCAGGACCGTCCTGCCGTTGAAAAAATGTTCAAACAGAGACTCATCCCGATTCATGAGATCGAAAATGACGGCACTATCCATGAAGGAGAATTCCGGAACCGTTTCGAAGCTTTTATAGATACAATAAAAATGCCAATAACGGTAACCGTTTAGATGAGAGATTTTACAGGAGGTTTAGAATGCTGATACAAAAACCTGAACAAAGATGGGAAACAAGACCCCTTGAGTTCTGGGCGAAGGCCAAAGAACTAAGGGCAAAGTTTTATCAAGATGAGAAAGAAGCTAAGAATCAGCGCGTTTTCCTGATCGGTGGCGGAGATGGACCGCAACAGGGGCTGGGTCCCGGTTTTGGTAATCTTCATTTCGTGCACCCTCATCCCGAGGCTGCCAGTATCGCCAATACCAGTGACTCCTATTCCCGCGAATGCCGCGGAGCGACCGAAGCCTACGGGTACGGACGGAATCTCTGCGGTTACCAGCTTGACTACATCGGCGCGCTCCTGACCAATAAACATTTCTCCGGTGGAGAAATGCCGAGACGTGACCTTGTATGCCAGGGGAATGACCTCTGCGCTATGTTCCCAAAACTTGGTCAACTGGAAGCGGAGTTCTGGGGGGTTCCCGACCATCATACGGATGCAACCGGATACTACGGCGACTGGGACGAAGAGAGAAGCAAAGCCACCTCGAAGCTAATGGCCGATCAATATCTTGGAACAATTCAGTGGCTTGAAAAAGCTACCGGCACGGAGTTTAACGTCGAAGCGCAGATTGAATCCACAAAAAGACAAAGACATACCCAGGCGTTGCGTGGTGAAGTAATAGAAATGCTGACGCATGTACCCTGCCCTATGGACCAGAAGTCTGCGTATTCCGTTCTCGTTCTCGGCAGCCTGGTAGGCAGTGATCCCGTTGAAACCGAAAAACTCTGGGAAATGATTAGAGATGAAATGCAGTGGCGTGTCGACAACAACATCGCCGGAGTGGCTACCGAGAGATACCGCTGGACTGAAAATGAACCGCCACCCTGGTTCTTCCTGAAGTACTACCGGTATATGGAAAAATATGGCGCGGTCTGTATCCAGACGTTTTATCATGGTGTCCGCCTGGTTGAACAACCCGACGGGACCTGGAAAGCGCCGAAGATGCCCGAGGTCAGAGAGGACGCAATAAAGATAAAGACCAAGGAAGATTTCGCCCATGCCCAGACCGGAATGATGGGTGGCAGGCGAAGCAGTGGCTGGGGAGGACACGGTCCCATGCCCGGTGACTACTACCAGAACCTTATGAATGCAGTGAAAGCGTTCAAATGCGACGGGGTAATTCTTCCGCTTCATCGTGCCGGGATCGGCTGTGTCTTCAGTATGAAAGCGGCAGCAATGAAGCTGATGGAGCAGGGAATACCAGTAATGCACTACGAAACATCACATCCGGGTGACAGGACCGACTTTGACGAGACCCGTATGCTTGATCAGCTTGATACCTTTATGGAATTACAGGGATTGAGGAAGCTGGAGGATTAATAAAAAAGGTATCAGTACATAAAAAGGAGGAAAATATGATAACTGCCGGAATAGATATGGGACTGAGATCGATCAAGGCAGTAATAGTAAAGGACGATAGTATAGTCGCCAGCGGGACTGCTGCTTCCGAAGGTTTTAACCGTGGCCAGGCAGCGGAAAATCTCTGGAATGTAGTGCTGGGACAGGCAGGAATTTCAGCATCGGACGTTGATATCGTTATCTCGACCGGTACAGGTAAGGAAGATGTCAGCTTTGCAGCAAATAACGTCGTTGAAGCTGTTGCCGATGTAGAAGGTGCCAGGAAAATGTGCCCTGATGCGAGAACCTTGATTGATATCGGGGCTGAACAGACCAGAGTAGTCAAGTATGATGAGAACGGTAAAGCGGCGAACTATACACTGAATCAAATGTGCGGAGCCGGACTCGGCATCTTCATCGAATCAATGGCACGTCAGCTTGGTGTATCACTGGACGGACTCAGTGAACTTGCCATGAAATCCAATGGCGTCGAACCGATAAATGCCGAATGTGGTAATTTCGCCGCCCTAGATATAACTACGATGATTCATAACAACACACCTAAGGAAGATATTGCCAGAGCGATCGTGGATGCTGTCGCCACCAAGGTAAAATCTACCGCCAACCTGACGAACATTGACAAGGAAAACATCGTGCTGACAGGCGGTTTAGCACGCAACCAGGGTATAGTAGAAGCGCTTAACAGGCAATTTGGAGTGGAATGTATGATTCCGGAACAGCCTGAAATGGCAGGAGCTTACGGCGCTGCTATAATCGGAGCAGGTGAAGTCTAATTTAGACAGCACCAGGAAAGAAAAGGACAGGCCGCCGATACCGGCGGCCTGTTACTTACAGATAGAACTGAAGCATTCGTTGGAGTATAATCTCACAGTACCGGATAAATCCGGATTATTAAATCGGGAGATAATGAAATGGATCTAAGTGGTAAAACAGCCCTGGTAACCGGCGGGGGTACGGGTATCGGGGCGGCAATAACCAGGAGACTTGTGAATGACGGGGCAAAGGTCTGCATTACAGGACGCCGTCCGGAAAAGCTGCAGGAAACGGTCGCGTCACTGCCCGAAGGTACAGTTGTCGCCTGTCCGGGTGATGTATCGAAATACGAAGACATCAAGAAAATACTCTCTGCGGCTTTGGAAATCAACGGGAAACTGGATATCCTCGTCAACAATGCCGCCATCGAAGCGATGGGACCTGTGACCGCACTTGATATCGGTGACTGGCAGCAGGCTCTCGATATCAATCTCACCGGACCGTTTATGCTGATGAAAGAAGTAATTCCTCACATGATAGAAAACGGCGGCGGTTCGATCATTAACATTTCTTCCCTGGGAGGAGTACGCTGTCTGCCCGGAATGCCGGCTTACTGCACCACCAAGGCTGCCCTCATCATGCTGACAAAACAGGTAGCCATGGACTACGGACCGCAGAAGATACGCTGCAACGCGATATGTCCCGGCGGTACCAGGACTGAGATGAACAAGAACCTGGTAACGCCTATCGCGGAAAAACTCGGTACTGACATAGAAGGTGGTTATAAGTATTTCACCAAGAATGTGCCGCTGCGGCGTGCAGCCCAGCCCGACGAAATCGCCGGACTCTGCAGCTACCTTGCCAGCGATGACTCCTCATTCATGACCGGTTCCGAACTCCTGATAGACGGCGGAGCTGCAGTTGTCGATCTCCAGGGAGCTGCCCTGGGGGAGATGCTGGGAGGATAGGTTAAGGGAATTTCTGGCATCCTGAACAGAAGTATATACTGCCGCCCATGTATGCCTGTTTGATTATTGTCTTACCGCATATCGTACAGGGCAAGCCGACAGTATTTTTACTGAGTTTCGTCGGGTATCCTCCCGGTTCGCCGAACAGGTCTTTCTCGGTATCTCTGCCTCCCTGTTCGGTCATTTCCTTGAAAGTGGACTTTATCGAGTTAAAGAGCGACTCTCTTTCACCATCGTTCAGTGTTTCTACTTTTCGCTTGGGATGAATCCCGGCACTATAAAGAATGTCCTGTAATACTCCGTTTCCCAGACCGGGTATTCTCTGTTCGGTAGCCAGGAATGCCTTGGCACTCAGGTTCTGAAGTTCGAGATCATTGATTATTCCGTTGAAATAGTCCTGATCGAACTCATCGGATAAAGGAGACGGTTTCTCCCTGGCTACATCATAGTACGGATTGTCGAACTCACCTTCCTTGAAGCACCACATTCCTCCGTACATCTGAACGGATGCGCTGATCGCGGAGGTGTCCTCGAATTCCACCAGCAACTGGTGCTTAGCCGGGCGTTTTTCGTCTTTATTATGGAATCGCAGGGCTACTCCGTCACCAAACAGAAGCATATAACCATCTGCGTTCATTTCTACCAGACCTCCGTAAGATACGGCTGTACCGATAGTCTTCCCCTTGAGTTGAGCGTTGTAATCGGCAGGGTCGCCATGGTACCAGGCGAACTTATGCGGAGAATATCCGGCAATAACCTCTTTGATCTTCTTTCCTTTGATCGTCTCTGTAAGCTGTTTTGCCAGGTTAACTGCTTCCGGTAGTTCTATCATTGTTCTCACCTCCCTGTATTTAAGGACTGTAAAGAGATAATCCGTCCATTACATTCTTAAGGAAGTTTACAACGGCCGCACTGGGCTGAGGTCCATCATGTCCGGGCATAATCATATCAACATCGGTCTCTTCCAGTATTTTTATCATTTCCCCAAGCTTTGATTTCTCGTAGTCACTGTTATTTTGATAATAATCTCCACTTTCCGCATCGCCAATGAAAACGATCCGCTCTTCCGGAACATGGACCAATACCGAGTCACTGGAATGTGGTGAAGTAAATTCTTTGATCGTACAATGGATACTCCCAAGATCGATAGTTATTGAGCCGGTAAATTCAATGTCTGCTGTGACAACCTTTATCTTAGTCCTGTCCGGATATTCCAGCCTGATACACCAGTCGCAGAATTCTATTTCCTCACCTGACTGAAGCCGCTTCTTCATGGCTTCATCGGTCCACTTCCATTGTTGCACCTCGGCTAGTTTCTCATTGGTTAGATAACCGGCTACTGTCTTTCCTGATACCGCATGCATCCCGAATGAATGGTCCCAGTGCCAGTGAGTGATCACGGTGAAGTCAGGCAGCCGTAGGCTAGATATTCTTAACTCCCTGTAAAACTTCTCAACATGATCTGAAGAATTCCCGGCATCTATTGCCAGTGAGTATTTATCTCCCCTGATATATCCGAGTACCGGTCTGTCCGTTCTTTCTTCTGCCGGAAGGTAATATATCCTGTTTGATATTTTCCTGAGTTCCATGTGTTACTCCGATCAGTCAAACTCATCTCCTTCTCATTATATACTCGAAACCGGAATACCAACCATAGTATACATATAAGTAGCTGACATATGTGTGTCATATTAAGCCAGCTAACATCATGCTTGAATGTACTATTAATATTCCTTAAAACTTGTGGTAGAATTGGGACATGGATAGTACAGGTAACGATATGCAATCATCTGATGTCGACCGAAAATGGGCCAAATACCCGTTGCGATTGCGGCAGACGATAACAACCTGGTGGAGAAGCAGGTCCTGGGAGCCCGAACGGTATAAATGGAAAATCAGTAATTTTGGTAATATTACTATAGTCAGAGAGAGTTCCGGGAATTACGTTGCTTCAATAACAACAACACTAACCTATATAAATACGGATGACAGATGCCCGTTAGACATTTCTCCAAACCTCACAATGTATATTCCGCACATCGGTTCAGGCAGAGAGGGCGACTATTACACATTGGTTACTCAAAATTTAGGCATACAACGAGTTACACCTGATGGTTCTCTTAATGTTGAACATATTTTCAACATGAGAACAGACAATCCGCCGCTATTATCAGGAACTGCGAGATGCATAATAAGAGGTAATGTGACCGGTGCGATGGAATTGCCGGCAGGAGTTATTAAAGGCAAATTAACGCTTGATGGGGACAATACGTTCGATACTAGGGTAACGAAAGAGTGGATACCCCAATGACCGGGAAGTAATATACCGATCGGTTATTTAACAACGTCTATCCAGAGGTGCAGCGGAGTAACCAGAGGTCTGGTCTTATCCCCATTATAAAGTGCGAATTCTACTTTCTGATTATCTCCCACATGAGAAAAGCTGAAAGTCACTTCTGCCTGTTTGGTCTCACCATGACCAAGCGTTATATCCTTAATCGTGTTATCTAGTTCTCCATCGACCATTACTTCCAGCTTATAAGTTATTTCTTCGTGTTCGGAATTGGTAATACCGACTATCACCTTTCCTTCTTCACCGATTTTTAATTGGCTAGGGTAGTCGAAAGCATTGCCTTCGGCGTTAAGGATGTAGAATTCGGTAATTCTTTCTTCAGGTACAGGAGTGGTGATTTTATAGCCGATCACACCAACCGCGCACAGGACCGCCAGAATTAGACCAATAGACAGTGCTCTGTCCAGAGTGGTTTGTTCCCGCCATCTCAACGGTGAACTCAAGGTAAAAGATACGGAGAATCTTTCATATTCTACAAGTCTTCGTCTGCGATACCATGCCACAACCGACATGACGAATATAAATGAAGTCATGCCGACTATCCCGG
The DNA here is from genome assembly GCA_964493985.1 of uncultured Dehalococcoidales bacterium. GTDB lineage: Bacteria > Chloroflexota > Dehalococcoidia > Dehalococcoidales > UBA2162 > MGML01. Next base: position 5,303 of record CAZBQL010000082.1, on the reverse strand, counting down.
GGATGAGACTAATACCGGGAGGTATCAAATTCAAGCATAATCCTATTAAAGGGACGATTGCTATGCTTAGCCCGATACTCCATAGTACTCTTTCCAGTCCACTGATGACGGTTTTTCGCGGGTAAAGAGCAGCGACCAGTGAGTATCCGGGAAGAAAAAGGACAAAAGGAATCCCAAAAATGATGCGCAGCGGATTATCGGGCAGAAACAGAATACAGAGGAGAAGAAGCAGCGAAAGAGTATTTAGTGCTATCAGTTCGTCTTTTAATTTTACTGACATAAGTTCATCTAATACCAGTTTTTATTTGCATTCAGTATATCATCCATGATATAACTTGAAAAGTCATTCATTTCTGAACGTAGTTTGATATATCCAAAACGAATCTGGATGTGTGTTTTATGTCTGGAAAATATAAGGATTTGAAAAATTTTAAAGAATATTTTAGAAGCAATCGATAAAGTAGTTCCTGAATTTATAGTGTCGCAGTTCTCTTTAAAAAGGATTTCCTTAATTCTTACCAGTGTGGCTCTGTTACTGTGGTCTCTCAGCCTTATCCAGGCTGAACTGAACATAGGATTCTATGGGCTTATCCACAGCCTCCCGGTTACATTTTTTATTGCCCTTATCGTACTTACTATCTCTTCATTCATATTATGGAGGTCACCCCAAAATCACAGCACATTATTGTGCTTCCAGTTATGCTGCCTGATCATCATGTTATGGCTAACCCCGGTGCTGATTGGCAGTAACTCCGTCTTTATGGATATGACGTATTCTTTCTTCTTCAGTTACATCGACTACATTGATCAATTTGGTCATCTTAATCCGGCATTACTCTGGTATCACAACTGGCCGGGCATGTGCATATTACAATCGATGTTTGTAAACATCACGGGGATTAATAATCTTGATATGATAGCGTTCTTTGGTACTTTTCTGATGCAGTTTCTGGTATTACTTCCACTGTATTTATTTTTTAAATATACCATCGGCAGGAATAATTATCATTGGGCGGCTCTCTGGATTTTTTATCTGGGTAACTGGATCGGTCAAATCTATGTTTCTCCCCAGGGTATGGCGTTTTTCCTCCTGATGTTACTGATAGCGGTACTTATTAAGGCAGGCCTGGTAAAGGAAGGAAACGTAACGGTTGCCGAAAGGTTGAAAGCTATCATATTTATGGCATCATTAGCAGTAACACATATCCTAACCTCTATTACCGGATTTCTCAGTATAGCCGCATTATGGGTTACGAAGAAATCAAAGTTAATAAGCATTCTGCTCATTGCGGCCGTATTTATTATTGCCTGGACCATATATGGGGCCTCAACCCAGTTCGAATACCAGTTACCGATTTTTCTCGACCGCGCTTTCAGACTTGATACGCTGTTTACCGGTTTTTTTACCGGGTCCAACACTACCACCAGTCTATCTCATACCAGCATTAATACTCTCCGGATATTATTCAGCGCTTTATTCTGTGTAATCGGTTTAGCTGGAGTCATTCTCTCCCGCAGGTTTAAAGAAAAAGCTGACAGCACTATTCTGGCTTTAGCGATAGTGGCCATATTTATGACGTTTACCGGTCTATACACCTTTGAGCTTATAATGCGTACCTATATGTTTGTCCTGGTTCCCATAGGATATTTCGGAGTAAGGTTGCTCAAAACCAGGCTAACGTCCGGCATTCTATGTCTTGCGCTGCTGATCTCCCTTCCTCTGCATATGATTACTCATTATGGAAATGCTGCTAGGGACACCATACCCCGTGGAGAGATTGCTTACTGGCATTTCATCCGGGATAACACGAAAGAGGGATACCTGATTGGAGGACTTAGACCAAGAGAATATTCATATGCGGGTTATTATAAGGTTGATTTTCAGCAACTGGAATGGAATAATGGTTTATTCACTGGTGAGTATATTAAAAGTAACAGACCTTGGTACGTCAATGTCGGCAGGTACGAGCAGTCGATACAGGAATTTAATTACGATGATATGCAGGTGATTCCTCTAGCCCGTGACCGGTTGGAAGAATCGACTCATTATAACCTAATCTATGCCAACCAGGATGTAGATTTATATATCGGTGAAGTCGAATGAAAAGTACTGTTTCGATATCGTTGTCTCATTATGAAGATGCTTTTGAAGATATCCGGCGGGCATTAACTCATCTTCAACCGCTTAACCTCTCGAATAACGATACCGTGATTATCAAGATCAATATGTGCGATGCGCGAATGCCTGAAACCGGGGCAATTACTCACCCGTTGTTCCTGGATGCCGTTCTAAGATATTTGAGGACCCACCATGAAAATCTCAATATATTTGTGGTTGAAAGTGACGCTACAGTAGTTATCGCGGATAAATTTATCCGGTGGCTCGGTTATGTGCCGGTGTTACGGAAATGGAACGCACAGTTTATAAATCTCAGCAAGCAGAAGATAACAGAAAGGAAGATAGACGGCCGGTATTTTGAGAATATTCCTGTTCCAGAGATTTTCGATAAGCCTAACTTTTTCATCACCCTGCCCAAGTTAAAGACCAATCCCCTGCCTACTATCACCTGCTGCCTGAAAAACCAGTTCGGCTGCCTGCCTGCGCCGGAAAAGAATATCTATCATCCTCACCTCGACGACGTAATTGCCGATGTCAACAAAGCAATACGTCCCGATCTGTGTCTTGTCGACGGGATAATCGCGATGGGCGGGACATGGGGACCCGCGTTCGGCGTTCCCGTCCGGCTGAACACCATAATCTGCAGCCATGATCCCGTAGCGGTGGATGCTTTCGGAGCCAGGCTGATGGGTTTCAATCCCTGGTTTATCGGGCATATACGTAAAAGCGCCGCTTCAGGTGTAGGCTCGATGAGATACGAACTTAAAGGCGACACCGTGCCTAGAGTGGATTTTGAAATTAATAAACTGGAAACGTTTCTGGTGAATAAAGTCGGCACCTTTCTCAGGAAAAGAAGCCGAAAGCAATTCAGGACTGCTGGAGGTAAGTCCTGATGAAGATAGGTATCGTCGGTGCCGGAGCAATCTCACGAAGAGGTCACCTGCCTGTATACAAGACTATTCCTGAGATAGAGATAAGCGGTTTGGCGGACTTAGACCTGTCTCTGGCTGAAAAAGTCGCTACTGAGTTTGGTATTCCCAGATACGTTCCCGACTGTGAAACACTCCTTGAAGATGATTCCATTGAAATGATCGATATCTGCACGCCGACCCAGACACACCTGGAAGTAATAAGAACAGCAGTGGAACGGGGAAAACATATCCTTGTTGAAAAACCTCTGTCCATTTCTCTTGAAGACGCCCTGGAGATACAAAAAATCATTAAAGCTAACGGTACTTACCTTTGCGTGGTCCATAACTGGAGATATGCCCCGTCTGTAGGGAAAGTGAAACAAAGGATATCGGGTGGCTATCTTGGAAATATCGTCACAATACATGGTCAGGGACTCACCGGCTTTCCCAGCAGCTGGACATTGAATACCTGGTTATATCATCAGGGAGGAGCGCTCTACGATTTCGGTCCCCACGTGATAGACATGGTCCTCTACATGAAAAATTTCTCTCCTATTAAGACGGTGTACGCCACCGGCGGTGATTTCAGTCACGGTAATATGGACTTCGTAAACTATGCTGTTATCACAATCGAGTTTGAAGACGGTTCGATCGTTACTGCAGACATATCATGGATGACTGCATCGGTTCTGAAATTCACCCTTGATATTCATGGGACAGCCGGAAATATTTTCCTGGATATCAGGAACGATTCTTACTCGGAGGTCCATGGATTTTCAACTCCGTTCGATGATATCAGGTATTTTTTCAGCAAGATGTGGAGAATCGGGACGGATATTTTATCAGGCTCCTATTTTAATGGAGCTAATGCATACTACAAACCCATGATCCGTGATTTCATGAATGCCATCCGGGGACATGGCGAAATACCTGTGACGGTTGACCAGGCTGTTATGACTAATGTCGTGCTGGAAGCGGCAAAACTCAGTATCCTCGAAGACAAGCCTGTCGCATATTCAGAATCGGTCGGAGAGTGTCGATGAGTGCTAATAGCAGTGGAGCTCCTCACCTAGCGGATTTAAAGGTTATTGAAGTAGGTGTCCTGGCTGGAGGTCCGGAAACCCTACTGGCAAAATATCTCCGCCAGAGAGTAAGTTCGTTCACGTTCATTGAAAATCTTCACACACGGTATTACGAACCTGGCATGGACTTCCTGCATGTCTCACATTACAGGAACGGCAGGCTGGAGAAGAGCTTCAAGGCAGGCGCCGGCTGGAGTTTTTTGCTGAAATGGCGAAAGACACGAAGGACTCTATACTACATCCTGGTAATGTCTGGCATACTTCTGTCAGTACTAAGGTTCAGGATAAGATATGACCTTTATATCGCTGTCGATTCTCCCTATCCGTTTTCAGGTCTGGTATTACGCAAACTTTGCCTGGTAAAGAGGGTGTTTTCAATTATCGGTGACCATTTTCCTCTGCAGGAAAGGATAACATTGAGCGCATGCTTTTCATGGTTTTACGGACTTGCAGACGAACTTGCCCAGAATAACTCGGAAGCTGTCTGGTATTTTACCTCCAGGTTGATAGATATAAACCGGAAAGAGGGCGTAATAAAAAATGAACATATTACCAGGCTGGTTGTCCCGATAGGGATCGACCTGGAGAAGAGAAAAAATGAGTCCGAGAGTGCTATCGAGCGTACCAGTATCGGGTATATAGGCAGGTTGAATGAAGAGATAGGACTCGAACTAATGTTAGAAGCGATGGAAGATATAGTCACTGCTGTTCCTGATGCGACGTTGAAAATCATCGGTTCCGGCGATAACGAGCAATCGTTAAAGGTAATGGTCCGTGAGAAAGGCCTGGACGGCAGTGTCGTTTTTTACGGATTTATGTCCGACCGTGATAAGGCAAAGGAGATCCTGTCCAGGTGTGCGGTTTCTGTGGCTCCTTACGTTCCCGGTGTGGCATATTCGATTCAATACACCGATCCGGCAAAGGTCAAAGAGTACATCGAGTGCTGTACGCCGGTGATAATGACAAAGGTCCCCGAACTGGCTTGTGAAATTGAAGAGAAGAAAGCCGGTTTCGCGACGGGATATGACAAGGAAGAAATGGTTAACGCGATATTGAAACTGCTGACTGACGATGAACTGTGGCATGAATACCGCGAGAATATCAGCCAGCTTGCCGAAAGGTATGACTATACAAAAATATATGACAAAGCATTTACAGCTTCTGGGATTGAATTATAGGAGGCAGAAGTAA
>CAZBQL010000081.1:0-14043 GCA_964493985.1 uncultured Dehalococcoidales bacterium | reverse complement strand
TCTCGGCTGGTATTTTCTCGGCAGAAAAGGGTAAGGAAACAGTCTATAGTGGTCTCAAATCAGCCCAGTCATCACTCGAAGTCAAGGGAGCGGTCATCGGTTCCAGTGATAATAATACCGAGCTTACTGAATTAAGAATCAAACTCGGAATGGCTATAAAAGATGAAAAGGTAGACAAGAACGCGATATATCTGACTTACTTTGACGGCAACTATAGCGAGCAATTAACCACTTCTGACTTCACCCTTGTTAAACTTGCCGGGAGTACCGAACGCGGTGCGCCCGATATGATCGAAGGGGACGAGGTATGGTTATTAACGGTTACCATACCCGATGGAGCAACAATAAACGCCAACGACTGGTGTGCGATTCAGATCGTACCCCCAACAGGTGCTTCTCTACAGATACAAAGGACGATGCCTGGCTACCTGGACGATTATTTCAGTCTCAATTAAACCATTGATTTGGATACAACCCATACGGATTGTGCTTGACTCTGGTGATCCTGCGGAGATATTCTCCGCAGGATCACCAGGACAGGATTACGGAGACAGCAAATGGATCTCAATGACAAGGTAACTCAACTGGAAGATGAAATCAAAGTACTCAAGAATGAGGTACAAGCGGTACTACTCGACCTCAGAGAGAGTTTCCTGAATAACGTGAATCCGTTTAATCCGAATGCCGTTTCAACGTCAGCGCAATCTACGCTTGTTGGTCAATCTTCAGTAAATGAAAAATCCTCCCTTCCGGAAACACAGGAACTTGAAGAGGAAGATGATCTTGAGGTAACCGACGCTGACGAAGACGAAATTAACGCAATTGAATCGGAAGAAAGCAATGTTGACGATGATCTCGAAAATGCTGATTTATTCGATGGACCAGATGTATCTTTCATGCCTGTTTCAAAAGGCGATATCAATGTAACTCCAAAGGACCAAATTATGGGATGGGACTCAATAAATAATACTGCGGCTGAACGTAAACTGAACGATACTCCAGCTACGAATGTGAACAGACTCGACCTGACCATGATCGAGAGTCTTTCAGGATGGGTAGAAGATTCAGTAGACCGTTTGGGGCATGAAAGAGCCAGGATAATTCTGGATGTCACCGAAACAATGGGCTATATAGCGCCCGAACTAAAAAATATCCTGGTTAAATTTATTCATCCGGTATCAGATGATGGAGAAATCATCGAATCAAAACAGGACTATTTATCCTCATTAATCGAATTGAATAACCTGTTGGGTACCGAAAACAGGATGGAAGTAGCATTACTTTATATCCTGTGTCAGGAGTACGAAAATAGATAAAGCAATTGTAACCGTACTATTAATTATCGGCGGGGTAGTAACTTCCCTGGCAATCTTTAACGGATTTTATCCTGCTATTACTATGAGCAGCGGTGCCATCAGCAGCACCACTCAAAAGGTTAACGACCGGCTTGAAAGCAGGATAGAAATAATTCAGGTAGGCGATGACGGCGCCGATGTATATGTCTGGATAAAAAACATCGGCTCTTCGGAGATCCGGAGTATAGAAAGGACCGATATCTTTTTCGGCCCTGATGATAACTTCTACCGCGTTAATTATGGAGGGAGCACTCCTCCCTACTGGGAATACCAGTTCGAGGGTGATAATACAGAATGGAGACCTTCGGTAACTATAAAAATCACGATTCACCCAACAGGCGCTCTATCTCCCGATACTTATATGGTAAAAACAGTGATACCTAACGGTATTTATGACCAGCTGGTCTACAGCGTGGAGTAAATATGGAATCGGCACTAGTCTCAATGGTATGCGTCGCTTTAATTATCATTTCTTCCGTTACCATGATGGTGAGTTCTTTTACTTCCATCAGCACCATAGTTTCATCATGGCAGCAGATGGAAGAAGAGGCCGATAATATCCGGAGAACCGAAATCTCGTCGATACCTCCCGAGAATTATACGGGAGGTATTATCAATCTACTGGTATCAAATAATGGTGAAATGAACCTTATATCATTCGATGAGTGGGATATCATTGCCCGTTATCAGACGGGTGGTGTCAGCTACATAGACTATACCGAAAATCTCACACCGGGTCTTAATCAGTGGACCGTAGAAGGAATATATCTGTCCGATAATTTATCGATTTCAGAAGTATTCGATCCCGGCATACTGAACCCGAAAGAAACCGTCAAATTGAAAATCAACCTTAATCCTGAAATAGCTATTGGCGAAACAGGTCTGATCAGCACATCCACTGAAAACGGCGTCACTTCTCAGTGTCTTATAAGCCGTAACTAACACGGAGGATAATATGGCACCTATAATACTCGATGATGATATAGAAGAAGAAGAGAAAAAAGATATTATTTCGACAGGACATCCCGAAATTGATAAAAAGCTGGGTGGAGGAGTCCCGGTAGGTTCACTTGTACTCGTCGAAGGACAGTCAGACGCAGGCAAATCTGTATTTTGCCAACAGATGATATGGGGTTCGCTGAATAATAACTTCAAGACAGTCTTATTTACCACTGAAAACACAGTTAAAAGTCTCGTACCCCAGATGCGGAGTCTGGGACTGGATATTCTCGACCATCTCTTACTGGGATGGCTAAGGATATATACTATGAAACAATCCCAGATAAAAGACGCCCCTACGTCAACCTTCGATACGATTATATCCACCATGCGGAAAGATGATGGATACCAGTTGTATATAGTCGATTCTCTGACACCGATAGTATCGAAAACTAAAGGAGATGAAGCACTCGCCTATTTTGAAAATTGTAAGTCACTCTGCGATAAAGGGAAAACGATATTAAACGTGACTCACACCTATGCATTTGAGCAGGATTTTTTGATCCGTGTCCGTTCGGTATGTGATGCGCATTTTAAACTGTTAATAGAAAAAGTCGGTGACAAGCTGGTTAAAACACTTGAAGTTGCGAAGATCAGAGGTGCCGTTCAAAGTACCGGGAATATACTGAGTTTCGATGTTGAACCTGAGATCGGAATGAAGATAATGCCTATGTCCCGGGCTAAAGCATAATAACAAGTTCTTCATCGGCAATTCCGGGGAGATATGTAAAATGGCTGAATTCGTATTGCCGTTTACTATAAAAGAAACTAAAGACAACCTTGATGAACTATTCAGCGGTGAAATCTATAACAAGCTACCCGAAGCATTCAAGGACGTAGTGGATAATAATCCCCACCTCCTTGAATATCTGAATATGCTTCCGATAACTCAGACGGGAATACCTGACTTTCATCCTGAATTAGCAAAGAATCTGGCAGACCTGAAAGAACCTAATATTATCTACCCGGTCGGTAATGGCATCTTCACACATATCCTGGTTGACCATAAGGATAGCAGAAATAATTATATACAGATCGAACCCACACTAATCGATGATATCTATCCCCTTGTACAAAATGTAGAAAATGCCTGTATCCAGTTTGCCGATAAGCTGCCGACATTCGATACCAATAGTGACAGGGAAATGCAGTTACTAAACTATGTAGATCTTGTCACTACACATGGTCAGGTGAAGATAGCTGGAAAATTCGAGAAATATAAAAAATATTTCAGCAGCAATAATGAACGGATAACAAAGGTCCCGTTAAACAAACGAGACCTGGAAAAAGTGAAATACCTGTTCATTCGGGATAAAGTTGGACTGGGAGTGCTTCAAACACTTATTAACGATCCATATATCGAAGATATAGGTTGTTCGGGACTTGGCCATGTCTACATCGAACATAAGATTTTTAAAAGTCTAAAATGTACGATCACTTTTTCCGATATGGAGGACCTCGATCAATTTGTATTGAGACTGGCTGAAAAAATACAAAAACCGGTAACCTATAAAACTCCCATTGCTGACGCAACTCTTCCGGATGGTTCACGCATCAATATCGTTTATGGTCGGGACGTATCGAAAAGAGGTTCAAATTTCAGTATCCGCAAGTTCAGCGGTGTGCCATTATCAATATTCGACCTCGTAGAATTCAACACAATCAATTATGAGATGCTTGCCTATCTTTCCCTGGTAGTCGGTAATGGGATGAATACGTTCGTTGCAGGCGAATCGGCATCAGGCAAGACAGCGATGCTTAATGCTCTGACTACATTTATCGATCCACTTCACAAGATTATTACAATCGAGGACACTCCGGAACTCCAGGTGCCCCACGATAACTGGATCCGTGAAGTAGTACAGTCTACCAGGTCAGATGACACTTCCGGGGCTATAACTATGTTCGATCTACTCAAAGCAGCTCTAAGGCAAAGGCCCAATGAAATACTGGTTGGAGAAATCAGAGGTTCTGAGGGAAACATAGCTTTCCAGGCGATGCAGACGGGCCATTCGGTCATGGCAACGTTCCATGCTTCGTCCGTTCAAAAGCTTATTCAACGTCTTACCAGTAATCCTATATCCGTGCCCAAGACGTATATAGATAATTTACATGTCGCCATATTAATGAGCACCGTGCGTTTACCTAACGGGAAGATGGGAAGACGGATAACCGATATTGCAGAGATATCGGGGTATGATTCGGAATCTGAATCTTTTAATATAGTCGAGAGTTTTCACTGGGACCCGGAAGTAGATAGTTTCATCTTCACCGGAAATATGACCAGTTATATTCTTGAATACAAGATAGCCCCGATGTTGGGAATTCCCCTTTCGAAAAAACGACGTATATACAAGGAAGTGGAAAAACGCGCCAGGATATTTTCCCGTCTCCACCAGGAAGAAGGAATAACCGGATTCTACGAAATACTGGAGGTCCTGGCAAAAGCGCAACAGGAAGGTATTTTCTAGAGGTACGAGTATGTCATCCGTAGTACTACCATTCTCAATCGATAAAGAAATTATGAGCGGTGAGTCGTTAATCGACAGCGAATTACACCGGAGTTTGCCGGACACATTGAAGGAAGTAGTTGAAGAGTACCCTCATATGCTTGAATACCTCAATATATTCCCTGTCGAACAGGCAGGGATGCCGGAATATTACCCGGAACTAACAAGAAGTATGGGTGATATTAAGAAGCCGAATCTAATCTATCCTACACAACATAAAGGAACATTTATCCATATACTGGCAAATCCAGCAGATTACAGGCATAGTTATATTCCAATTGAACCTGTACTGATGATAGACATCGATGACCTGATGCTCAAGGTTGAAGAAAAACTCCTGGAACTACGTACCAGTCTTAACCCTCTGGACGAAGAAATTGACAGGACTGAACAGATACTGGAATACCTTGAAAAAGTGACGACGCTTGGCAATACCTTTTCTTTTGGATTATTGGAGAAGTTGAAATTCTATTTTGGCAAGAACGGGTATAATGTTACGCCATTAACCGTGACACCCCGTGAGATGAATGCAGTGAAATACCTGTTTATACGCGATAAAGTGGGACTTGGTGCAATCGACCCCCTGATATCAGATCCTTACATAGAAGATATTAGCTGTTCGGGAACCGGACAAATATTCGTCGAGCATAAAATATTCAAGGGTGTAAAGTCTGCTATTACATTCACGTCTTCCGAAGAACTTGACGAGTTTGTGATGTGGCTATCCGAACAGATAAGGAAGCCGGTAACATTTAAAAACCCTATATGTGACGCAACACTTCCCGATGGTTCCCGGATTAATATCGTTTACGGTCGGGATATATCCAAACGAGGTTCAAATTTTACGATACGAAAATTCAGTGGAACACCGGTATCGATATTCGAATTAATCGACTTCAAGTCACTTAATTACCAGATGCTCGCTTACCTTTCGCTGGTAATCGGTCATGAAAACAGTTTATTCGTATCAGGCGAAACAGCTTCAGGAAAAACAACGCTGCTCAATGCATTAACCACATTTATCCATCCCCTGGCAAAAATAATTACAATCGAAGATACACCGGAACTCCAGGTCCCCCATCCTAACTGGATTAGAGAAGTAGTGCAGACAACCAAAGCGGAAGATTCGGGGGGCGCGGTAACCATGTTCGATCTTCTAAAAGCGGCACTTCGCCAGAGACCCGACGAAATCATTGTGGGGGAGATACGTGGTGTCGAAGGAAATGTTGCTTTTCAGGCTATGCAGACAGGACATTCCGTTATGGCTACCTTCCATGCCGCTTCGGTGGAAAAGCTAATTCAGAGGATTACAGGGGATCCCATACTGGTACCCAAGACGTATATCGATAATCTGAAAGTTGTAGTTCTTACCAGTATGGTAAAACTCCCCAATGGTAAAGCCGGCAGGAGAGTTACCAGCATCAATGAAATCGTTGGATATGACCCTACATATGATTCATTCACCTTTGTAGAAGCTTTTCACTGGGATGAAATAACCGATACATTCGAATTTACCGGTTATATGAGCAGTTATATTCTCGAAAACGTTATCGCCCCGAAACTGGGTATTCCCAGCCGCAGTAAACAGAGGATATATTCGGAAGTGGAACGACGTACTAAAATACTTCAGAAATTACATAAAGAAGAAGGAATATCAGGTTTTTATGAAATACTGGAAGTCCTGGCAAAAGCGCAGAGAGAAGGTTATTTTTAATAATGGGTCTGTTAACATTCTGGTTAAAAAGAAAAGGAGTTGAAATAGAAACTATTAAATCCGGAAAAGAAAAGGAGGACACTCCTGACAATTCTTATGCGGATATGGATTTCTATTGTCAGCTTACGTATATGGCGGCAATTGCCACCTCCGGTATATCCCGAAGCGGTCTGTTTTCGCATGCTTCCGAGCTTCCCTACACAGCGGCACGTCACTTCAAACGCGTGGATTTCGTGGCCAAGGCATTCAATCATGATTACGCAGAAGCATGTAATATTGTTGGCCAGGCAACAACTGAGCCTGACATTAAAGAGTTTCTTCTTCGGCTATCCGGCGCTCTTTCTTCCGGTGAAGATATCGCATCTTTCCTGGAAAGAGAGGCCCAGGTTGTCTCGGAGTCGTACGGCAACCATTATGAAAGGAAGCTGGATGCTTTGACAAAATGGAGTGATGCATATATTGCCCTAATAATGACTTCAGCAATCGTGACGGTAATGGCCGTGGTTACCCTGATGATCGGGAATGCGACCACGACGTTCATCGTAATCTTATCTGTGTTAACTATGGTAATAACAATGGTTGGAGCATGGCTTATATACAGGGCAACTCCCAAAGAAAAAAAAGTACATTCACTGTCCTGTCGCTCCAGAGAACAGGAATGGGCAGGACGTATAAGTAAAGTTTCACTGGCCGCAGGCATTGTTGTCATCGCCCTGATGCTTCTGATGAAGGTTGAACTTGGCTGGATAATGATAACTGCGGGGGTATTTCTTACACCGCTGGGAGTAATAAGTAAAATCGATGACAACAAAATAAATAAAAGAGATATCGATATTGCCGGCTTTCTGAGATCTCTGGGAGGTGTAAGTCAGGCTATCGGAGCAACGGTAAATGAGTCTATGGGACGTCTGGATTTTCGTTCCCTCAGTTCACTTAAAGAAGATGTAGAGTTATTGCACACACGTTTGTTAGCAAGAATTGACCCCGACATGTGCTGGAATTGGTTTGTTGGAGAGACAGGTTCGGAGCAGGTAAATCGGAGTGTACGCATCTTTTGGGATGCAATCGCCATAGGTGGGGAACCCCAGAGAGTCAGCAATGACGCCAGCACCTTTGCCATGAAAATAGCCCTTCTTCGAGCAAAAAGAGGCATGATAGGGTCCGGGTTCCTGTGGCTCGTCATGACTATGCATGCCGTTCTTACTTCGCTGCTTGTATTTATTTATGAAATTTTGATAACGTTCACGAATTTGTTACAAACTATGGCTCCCGATTTGCAGGATGCAACGACTCCAACGAACATACCTAACCTGCTTACTTTCAGCAGCACAACAGGAGAACTTAATCTACTGCATCTAATGGTTATAGTTATCATTCTTGTACTTGCTATATCTAATGCATGGGCGACTTTTTCGCTTAATGGCGGACATACGTATTGCCTTGCTTTCTATCTTGCATTGACAGCATATATTTCCGGAATTGCATTGATCATAGTTCCCCCGCTGGTCAGCATGCTTTTCAGCGGTATTGTTTAAGGAGGTGAACATAGATGGATACAGGATGGGCTATCAATAATATAGGAGCTATTGTCGGTGCATTCGTTGTTTTGATTGTTGCATTTTTTGTCTTCAGGTCAAAATCAAATAACAATCAATCAGGGAATGACAGTAAAACCGCCGTTTCTAAAGTATACAGAAAGTATGGAGCTGAGGAAGTAACCTCGTCTCCCCCGGAATCCGTCAGTGAAAAACAGACATCATCTATGTGGAAAACCCGAAGGTATGTTCTTAATAAAATACGCTCACTGAAGAAGCCGGATATCTTATCAGCGAAAAACCGTGAAAATGTCGTACAGGCGGTCGATAATCAAAAAGAAGAGGTAGCCCCTGCGGTTGATACACCTGAAGCAGATGTATATCAAGTACCGACTGAAACCCATGGAGAGAATTCAGAAGACAATTCCAGTATAGAAATACCGGACGAGAATATACCCGAAATTCCTGGACCAGTGATGATTGTTGACCCCGATACCGTTGCCGGTGAAACCGAAAATACTAATGCTTCTGACTCAACAGACGATATTGATTCTCCTGAAATCACTTTGAATGTTGAACCTCCAACTGATGAAACCGAAGAAATCGATGATACTCAACTTGAGGTTGAAGTTACCGATGATGAAAAGGTTTCAGAAAAAAAGGAAGAAGGCAGTGACGTATTCAGCCTCTTCACAGAAGAGGAAGAAGAGGAAAATGAGATAAGTAAATTTGCCGCCAACATGGACCAGGTTGATATTAATACACTTCTACAAGATGCTAAAAATATACAAAAGTTTATTCGCAGGTAAAATATAGAATGTTCGATATCTTCAGATTAGTCCTGTACATCATCATACTCATCATAATAGCAGTGATAGACTTTAAAAAGGGGATTATTCCTAATGGGATTGTTTATCCTGCCGTAATTGCAGTGATATTACTTAATCTAGTATCTGCAGGTACCAGCAGTATCATGACATTAATAGGTGGAGTCAGCCTGGCTGGATTTTTCTTAATAGCATCACTGTTGTTAAAGAATATCGGAATGGGCGACATCAAGCTGGCGCTGCTCATAGGTCTTATGGCCGGTTTTCCTGAAGGGATAATAGCCATTTTCAGCGGTATTTTTATTGGCGGTTTAGTCGCGATAGTTCTTGTTCTCGGTAAGATTAAGGAACGGAAAGACACGATGCCATATGGACCCTTTCTGGCTGCAGGTGCAATGTTTACGTTAATCGGACATCAATTTTTATTGTTCGGATTTCTTTACACATTATAAACTGGAACGTCTGTCATTCGCATTACGATGTCCGACGTTTTTTCTTGGCCAGCCAGAAGATGAATAATCCGCTTAATGCAGCCACCTCGGTTATCAGGCTGATCGATGACCACGTAGAACCTTGATTGGCAATCTCGAATATTCGAATACTTGACCAGGTACCCTTATTTGACGCTAAATCCTCCGCTCTTACACGCCAGTACAGGGTAAGAGGATAATTAATGCTGGATGCTTCTTCATCATTCACAGTATAAATAAATGTGGGTAATGTAAGATTGTCAGCTTCAAAAAGGATTGATTCTTCCGTAAAATCCGGAGTGGTGGCGATCTGTAGATGATAAAGAATTCCACTGAAATCGAAAACATCCTCCCATGACAGGTTGATTACGGGTTCAGTCAACTGAAGATTATCTGGAGTTAATAATGTGACTGCAGGTGGTGGTTGCGTTTCTATATTCAATACTGCACTCTCAGCATTCGTGCCGTCAGCAACCGAAATTTTGTGCTCGCCACCTTGACACACGGGAACGGTGAAGCCGGAAGAAAATGTTCCTTCAGTATTGATATCGACTTCAGCTATCTGTGTATTATCAAAACTAATTACTGCCACTTTACCGGGAGTAAAACCGGAGCCGTTGGCCCTTATACCACTTCCGATAGATGCATTCACAGGATCGATTTCAAGCCTTGCTCTGGACAAAATGGTAAAAATGAAAGATTCATCATTTACACCATCGGTCACTGAAATGGTATGATTTCCCACTATACTTTGCGGTATAGAGACTTTTGCAGATACCTTCCCCATATCATCGGAAGATACTTCCTGTAATGGTACATCGTCGTAGCTGATAATAGTTATAGTGTTTGGAAGGAAACCGCTACCATTAAAAGAGACTTCACTCCCCGGGAATCCTACGAAACGATCCAATTTGCAGGTTGTCAACACATTTAATGATGCCGCAGCGCGATTGATGCCATCAGATGCTTCAAGTATATAAGTGCCCGAAGGGCAAAAAGGTACTTTTAATAACGCTGTAAATTGACCTGTATCATTCGCAGTAACAACCACAGGAGTCGTTTCTATCTCGATGAATATATCTGATGTATTGTACAAACATACAGAGATGTTACTCCCGGGTGTGAAACCGCTGCCTTCCAGGTGGACCTCGTCATCAGACCGACAAGTTTCGGGGTAGATAGTGACCTTCTGAGCACGTGAATAAAAATATACGGAAGATATATTACCTATTGGGTCTACGGCAATAATGGTGTTTTTCGCACCTGTATCTTCAGGAATAACCACTCCATTCGTTTGAAAACTGCCGTTTTCATTTGATACGGCGGTAGACAGAAGAATGCCGTTGTATAGTATTCGGACTTCGGTAAGAGAGGAATAACCCGTTCCCTTGATATTAATAACTTCACCGGCATATCCTGAAGATTTGCTGATTGTTATCCGGGGCATTATCGTCAGATACATATAGGTCCATACCGGTTCGACGGCATATTCATCGCAGGCCCACACCCTATATGTTCCCGCAGGGTATTCCCCTACTGTAAAATAACCAGTGAATTGCCCAAATGCATCTATAACAGTGGTGATAACAAGGTTACTGGTGTCAGGAAAATACACTTTTGCAAAATTCACCCTGGTATCGCTTAAATTACCATTTGTATATAGAGATGGCGTAAATGATGAACCTTGAACCTGGATAACCGATCCTGCCGTACCTTGTCCGGGCTGTAACACAATACCCAGTTCATTCGCCGATACCTGCATAGGCGGAGTCATTAGATATATGATAACCGCAATTAAAAGCACCCTGAAATATTTCATAGTTATTGTGGTTATATATGAGATTATCTTCGAATTCATTTTGATATTCACTACCCGTCATTTCCGCAACTTGGAAATTACTCAGGCCACCATCCCAGCCATCCCTGGGTCCCACAACTACTGCATTTTACAGGGATAGCAATGAGACCGTGTGAACCGCAATTGCTGCATGTATAACTATTTCTTACACCATATCCCGGGGTGCCTTTTAGCAAGGTTATAATATTGCTGACACGTTTATTAACTTTATGTAAATTAACTTCTTCGTTTTTAATTTTCTGCAGTAATCTTCTTTCGAGGTCAGAATTATTCGTCGTATCTGGTTTAGATTGACCCAGAGTGGAGATTGTTTCCTCAAGATTCTCTATACGTTGAGTTAGTTTACCCAGCGTAGCCATAATCTCATCGAGTTTTTCGGTGTCAAGAGCTTTTGCAGAATCAGATTTTAATGAAGTAGAGGATTGAGGAGGAGTACTGTCAGTTGATTTAACTTTAACTTTCGGCGGTTCCTTAGACCGGGTCCCGGACAAAACCGTTGAAGGATTCCCTTGTTCTGACGCTACGGGATCTACAAGGCTTCTCCCTGTTGCCTTCTTAAAAATTGCATCTATTTCAGCTTGAGGAAGTACGTTCCCATCGTCGCTCATTTCGCACTCCTGCGGTTTCGCCCTTTTTCAAATACACTTCCTGGATTAATATTCCACGACATCGGTAACCAGCCTGTGCTGGTGTTCGCTATCCGTGAGATCCAGATCGTATGGATGCGATACCTCGGTAAAATTCTTATCATAGCAGACCCGGACAACAGGTCGCCCGATGAATCCAGGATTTGCATTGGATATAATGCATCTTTCTCCTGTATTTATGTTCACCATAACACCGGTCGGATAAAGAGGGACCAGCCTGGTAAAAAGCTTGACGAGTTCCGGCTCGAATACTTCTCCGCTGAACGCCATTATGAATTCGATCGCTTCATGGGGTAAGAAATGCTTTCTGTATGGCCTTCTTGAAACAAGCGCATAATAAACATCCGCAATAGATATAATACGAGCAAAGGGAGCTATAGCGTCGCCTTTCAAACCTTGTGGATATCCTTTCCCGTCCCATTGTTCATGATGATTAAACACTGCCGTTAAAATATCTGTTGAAAGAGCGAAAAAGTCCTTTAATATCTGGTAGCCGTATTGACAGTGCTGACGGACCTCATGCATCGTGATAGTATCGAGAGTATCAGGTTCGTTCATCATTCCTGCCGGTAAAGCAACGTACCCTATGTTTTCAAAAAGCGCTGCCATCCCTAAGTTAGTCAGGTCATTTTCTTTAAATCCGAGTTTTCTACCCATCAAAATTGACAGTCCGGCAACCTGGACTGGATGGACATAATCGTAATCTTTAATTGAAAAACAACCGATCGCATTAACTTCGCCTATTGCTGCAGGGAAAAGCTGTTGGACCATGCTGTACATTATCTTTTCCAGTTCAGTTGTATCTATCCTTGAAAGGTCAGAATTATATAAAGCAACGTTACGCGTGACTTCGATCAAAGCGCGTAGTTTCCTGGCAGCATCACCCTCCAGGCGTGCCGGCATCACGGGAGTTACCGGGACATCATCCACTCGCCTGTCCTCGAAAAACAGTTCACCGCCCCCCATTCTAGCCAGAGCATCAACATTATCGTAGGTAAGCCTTGTACCTTGAGGGAAAAGTATGTTTCCGTAGTTATCATATACATCGGTACCTAAGACAATCCCAGGTTGTGCATACTGCATCGATATCCGTCGCATCAGACAGTCCCTCACCCTAGACCGTAGCGGCATTCTGCAGCATCACTAAGCCGTTTTATAATCGATGATCTCGCAAAACCGGAATCATCTACAATGAATAATCCCGCCATATTCGTCCTCGTATTATTATTTCCAGGATAATTACAGTCTGCTGAGTAATTTTTCTACGGTACTCAATACTCTCGGTCCGTCAAAAGGTTTGACAACGAAGTCTATTGCTCCGGCTTTGAGAGCACTCATAACCATCGCCCTTTGCCCCATAGCCGTAACCATTGCAACCTGAGCATTAGGGTCCAGTTTTTTAATCTCTTGAAGCGTCACTATACCGTCCATTTTAGGCATTGTAATATCCAGTAATACCCCATCCGGATTTACTTCTTTATATTTTTCAACAGCCTCGACTCCGTTACTGGCTTCAATAACTTCATGTCCAACTTCCGTTAGTAGCTTTGAACACCTCATCCGCATAAACGCAGCATCATCCACCACTAAAATCTTTGCCATTCACCCGCTCCTTAATCCCGGATATATTGCCATTATTATGTCAACTTTATAAATAATTCGTTATGCAAGCAGTTTTTCTACAGCGTCTATCAATCCGTCCTTTTCTTTAGGTTTCATGATAAAATCTTTTGCTCCGGATTGCAGGGCAATCAGTATCACGGACTGAGACCCGACACAAGTAACCATAGCGACTCTCGCTTTTGGATCGATGTCAATTATTTCCTGCAGCGTAACGATGCCATCTTTTTCCGGCATATTAATATCCAGTAATACTCCATCCGGTTTCGTATCCCTGTATTTTTCGAGTGCTTCATTTCCATTGGACGCTTCAATCACATCATATCCTCCATCAAGCAGTGATTTCTTATACTGCATTCGGACGAACGCGGCATCATCAACAACGAGAATTTTTGACATTTTGTACTCCTTTTCAGACGAATACTCCTCGATCATGCTTTATAAGGTTTTGCACTCGCTTTTCTTACCGGGATTTCTCCTTATTTTGCGAACATCCGGACTGAACGCC
>CAZBQL010000080.1:8331-14093 GCA_964493985.1 uncultured Dehalococcoidales bacterium | reverse complement strand
CTAGTGTAACGTTCTTTAAAAATGTTTAAGTTCTGCCTTTTGATACGCACGGCCTACCGGAAATAAATAATCATGTTAGTACGATGGAACCGACTGGTAATAAAGCCGGTTTTTTACTGCCCAAATTGTATTGAAATCGGAAAGAGACTTGAATATACTGTGCTCAAGAAAGACAGTACACAGTCGTTTGAACAATAGACGTATGAAAAAATCAAAACCTGGAGAAAGACATGGTAAAAGATAATGGATCGACCACCGCTCGTCCGTCATGGGATGACTACTTCTTGGAAATGGCAGACGCAGCTTCTAAGAGAGCCACCTGCGACCGTGGCAAGAGTGGTTGCGTGATTGTCAGGGATAAACAGGTGTTGGCGACAGGATATGTCGGGTCTCCCGCCGGACTGCCTCATTGCGATGATGTAGGACATTTAATGAAGAAAGTTATCCAGGAAAACGGTGAGATAAGCGAGCATTGTGTAAGAACAGTGCACGCTGAACAGAATGCTATCTGCCAGGCCGCCAGAAGAGGGGTCTCCATTGAAGGTGCTACTCTCTACCAGAGAATGACTCCCTGCCGGACTTGTGCGATGATGCTGATTAATTGCGGTATTAAAAAAATAGTTTGTGAACGTAAATACCAGCTTGCTGAAGAAAGTGAACAACTACTGGCGGAAGCCGGTATTGAGTTAGTATACAAATATGATGAACAACAGGAGTATTAATCCAGACTCCCTTCTTTAAATTCACTTACCAGATTCAACACATATCGGGTATAAATAAGCATCATCGGTTCAAAGGAATACAAAATGGATTACAAAGCAATCATTAGTAATATCGAAAGCAGTCAGCATCTCATCAGCATGACACCTGTTGAAAAGATCATCGAAATCGGATATACGGCAGGAATGGATTCAAACACAAGTGTTCTTGATCTTTGCTGCGGGTATGGAGAAATGCTGAAGATATGGAATGAAGCATTCGGCATAAAAGGTACAGGGGTAGATATATCCGAAGAATTTATTAATGAAGGGAACAAACGTCTTAAAGAAGCAGGGATCAAAGACATTACCCTGATCTGCGCGGATGTACTTGATTGGGTGACGGATAAAAAATACGATTTTGCCTGTTTATCCGGCGAAGAATTCGGTGGCATTGAAAGTACCATTCACCTGCTTGCAAAATATATCAAACCTGGTGGTAAGCTGATTATCGGCACCCGGTATTCAAAGATCGACGAACCACCGGCAGAGCTTATCGAATTCGAAGGAGAAACACTCCCGTTAAAAACCATTTACAGAATTTTTTACGATAACGGATATTTTATAACCTCAATGGCAACCGACACGCAAAACGAGTGGGAACGGTATATCATGTGGAGCGCCCGCAGGAACCTCATTGCCTGTAAAAGCAATCCTGATAACCAGGACCTCTTCGAGTGGTGTAAAAAATGGTACGAAACATATTTTAGGTTTCGGAGAGATTACGAAGGCTACGGCACTTTTGTGATTGAAAAGTATTGATACCTTAAACACGACTCGAATACTTCTTGGTACATGTTGTGAAATATAAATCCTGGTTTCATACTAAAGTCACATTCACAAGACAATACATGCAATACAATGTAATAAACTGTTTACGGAAGTGTGGGTCTATAATGAAAGACGGTAGAAAAAGGAACACTATCAAAAATTTTGCATCTTCTATCTACGAAGTGTTCGGTATGATTATGGGAGCAGGCTTAAATATTCCAGCAGACAGGTATTTGGCCCAAAGTCCCTATCTTAGATCGTATTTTGGCTGATAATATTTACACATCGGTTAACCGGTCCGGGTTAACAGGAAATGACACGCAAGAGTTATTCACTTTATATATGTAGTATGTACTAGTATTGCCCGTATTCAACCATATCACTACTTTTTCGGCATGAAACCGGAAGAATTATTGATTACCGGTTGATACTTGCCGACTTGACCGCCTGATGTGGTTTTCGATGTATTTTCTCACTGCAGGCAACCGGATAATTAATAGAAGCAGTAATACGATTCCATAGATTACCGGGATAAGTATACCTATCTTGGTCTGCCAGATATAGTGGATTACAGCAGCGATTCCCGCCGCATAAACCAGGAAGTGCAGTTTCTGCCACGCTTTACCCATTTTTTGCCTGAGTTTAAAGAACGACGTTACTGCCAGCGGTAAAAGAAGCAGGAATGAGACCATTCCGGCAATAGCATATCGCTTTTCAAAAAGGTCTTCGCCTAAAACCGAGAAATTGAAACCGTAATCTATCCAGACAAAGTTGATCAGATGAAGCATGGCGTAAAAAAATGCATACAGACCCAGTGGGCGTCGGAGTCTCATTACCAGCTTAAATCCGGTGAAGATGTATATGGGGGTACAGGCAAGTGACAGCATCAACATGTTTATTGCTATACTGCCGGTACGGAGTTGGATTTCTCTTACCGGATTAGCTGATAGATTGTCCTGGGCAAAATTAATAAGCAGCAGGACCAGCGGCAGCAACAGGACAAGATGCAGGGCAATCCGCAGTAATAAATTCTTCCATCTTCTTGTTAAAAGAATTTTCTTAGATCCATTCCTTCGTAAAGTGATGCCACTTCATCGTATCCATTAAACATTAAAGTAGGACGGCGTTTCAATTCGCCGATTCGTCTTTCGGTAGATTGGGACCATCGTGGATGATCGACGTTTGGATTTACATTGGCATAAAATCCGTATTCATTCGGTGATAAGTCCGACCAGAAGGTAGACGGCATATCGGGCAGGAGAGTAATACGCTGAATGGATTTAGCACTTTTAAATCCGTATTTCCAGGGTACAACGAGTCGTATTGGCGCACCGTCCTGCCGGGGTAATGGTTTATCATACAGTCCTGTTGCTAATATGGTCAGATCATGGTTTGCTTCATCCAATCGTAGACCTTCGTAGTAAGGGAAGGGTAGCGACTTATCTCCGGGCATTTGTGCCGGGTCGTAAAAACTCTCAAACCTTACAAACCTGGCCTCAGGCTGAGGTTTTACGTCTGCGAGTAGTTTATACAGGGGAAAGCCTGTCCAGGGTATCACCATCGACCATGCTTCGACACATCTCATCCGGTAGATACGCTCTTCGGGTGGGTATTTTTTTATCAAATCTTCGATAGAATAATCACCTGGATTATCAACCAGGCCTCCCACTGAAACAGTCCAGGGAGACGTCTGGAAATTCTCCGCAAGTTCAGCTATCCCTTCCTTACCGTATGTAAATTCGTAAAAATTATTGTAATTCGCGATATCATCATAAGGAGTTAAATCGTTAGTCAAGTTGTCAGAGTTGCCTGGTATCGTCTCATCTCCGTCTTGTGATGTCATGTTCGATGCAGAAAAAGGAGTACAGGCGGAAAGGAATGCGGTAGCCGAAAGAGCTCCTAATCCGGCGATAAAAAGACGGCGTGATATGTAGAGTGGTTCAGGAGTGATTTCATCCCTCAGAGATTTGGTATATGTTGTTGGATGTGTTGGTGGCAAATGCGACCTTGATTCCAGGTTAGACATTTCCTGCCTCCTCAATATCCTCTATTGATAATTGTCCTTTACAGAACGAACCTAAGTCAAGAATAACACTCTCGCAATCAGGGCAAAGTCATATCAAATGTTGGGTCGAAATAATACTCGTCCAGGTTACCGCTGTTAGAATAGCCTCTACTTTCCCAGTAGCCGTAATATCCTTTGTCAGATAACTCGATAGAGGTTACCCATTTAATCCACTTGTACCCCCACTTGCTTTCGGCAACCAGTTGGAAAGGAAAGCCTCTCTCCGGTGGCAGGTCTACGCCATTCATCCTGTAGGCCACCAGGATATCGTTATCCATGATATATTCGATCGGAAAAGATGTTGAGTATCCATCATAAGCCTTTAAAATTGTTGTGGTAACTTCTGGCAGCGGATTAGCATCAGCGACAAGGTCACGTAACATGAAGCCTTCCCAGAGAATTTTCACACTCCACCCTTCCACACAGTTTAACGTTACAACCTTCTCGTAATTCTGATATACGTTGATTACCTCATCGTAAGCGTACTCGATTGGTTTTTCTACAAGCCCCGTGACACGAAGACGGTATTGATCAATATCAATGTATTGAGTACCGGCTATGGCGTTCATATAGAAATCATCAATGGATGAGAGATTTTCGCCTTGATATTCTTTTATTTCTACCGGCTTGAGATCTTCTATTACCTGTTCTTTCTGGCTACAACCTGTTGACAGGATAATCAACCCAAATACCGCTGAAACAAGCAGCATGGGAAGGGCTATCTCTCTCCTCATGTACCACCTCCTCAATGAGGACACACGATTAATTTTAGTACGGGAGGTGGTGTTTGTAAGCGATATATATCATGTACAGGCTAATATCACATTAAAACTGCTTGATAAAGGATAACACTCAGGGCGTTCCTTGATTCACCGGCAGTGTAAACCAGAAAGTTGAGCCGTGACCTATCTCCGACTCAGCCCAGATTCTACCCCCATGGGCCTCGACCAGTCGCTGGCACACCAGCAGACCGAGTCCTAACCCCGGGTTAGTCAATGAAGTCTCTCTCAAGCGTTCGAATGATTGAAATAGCTTCGCTTGATCAGCTTGAGATAGTCCTTCTCCCTGGTCAGTGACGCCTATCATGATAAATGCACCATCCTTTTTAGCCGAAATATGGATTTGTGTTTTTGGAGGTGAATACTTTATTGCATTATTTATTAGATTTTTGAGTACCAGTTCCAGCCTGACCTGGTCAGCCTTCAGTAACGGCAAATCTTCATCTATATCTACTAGGAAATCGTGGCCTTTTTCGGTACGTTCTCTGGTAATAACTTCTCTGGTAACGGCTGCAACATCCATCATTCTGGTATTAAGGGATAATCTATTAGCCTGGTAGCGAGATAATTCGATCATATTGTCTACCAGATGGGCCATCGATTTTGCGCTGGTAACAGCGTCCTCGAGAAGCTCACGGATTTCTTCTTTACTTATTTCTTCGATCATAGCCACCTGGACGGAGCTCAGGAAAACTGTCAAAGGCGTACGAAGCTCGTGGGAGACCATACCGATAAAATCGTCTTTCAATTCATCGGTTTTTTTGCGTGCGGTTATATCTTGAATCGTGCCCATCACCGCTCGCTCACCGACGTACAATATTGGTGTAACATTTATCGAGACCCAGACTGGAGTACCATCCTTTTTCTTCAGTCTTGTCTCGAAATCTCGGATAACTCCATTTTCATTCATGGAACTAACCCAGGATTGCCTGTCATTGGGATTCCAGTAGAGGCTTGAGGCTTTTCTGCCAACAAGTTCGCCGCGCTCGTACCCCAGAATTAATTCGTAAGATGGGTTGGTATAGAGGAGAACTCCCTCCGACGAACTCACACCCACTCCAACAGGAGATGTCTCACTCAATGCCCGGAATCGTTCCTCACTCTGCCTTAGAGCTTCCTCCGACTTTTTTCGCTCATCTATTTCTTCTTCCAGCTTTTGCGCCTGGTCTTGCAGATGTTCGTTAGATATCCGTAACTCTTCTTCTACCTCGCTACGCTTGGCTATTTCTCTTTCCAGGTCAGTCTTGGAAGCGGTTATGGTCTTGAGGTTCGTGGTCATCCGGTTTACCGCGCGGGAAAGGTCTCCGATTTCATCATTCCCTTTTTCTTCAATCCTGAAATCAAGGTCACCGCTGCCGATAACGGCGGTCCCGTCCTGGAGCCTTGCCA
>CAZBQL010000080.1:5608-8231 GCA_964493985.1 uncultured Dehalococcoidales bacterium | reverse complement strand
CGAAGTTCCAATAGCAGACACCACGCTGTCGAATACATCTTCCAATCTCTGCGAGTTTGCCTGTATATTGCGGACCAGTGCTTGTTGTTCCGGGTTATCAACTTCAAGCAGAGACACATCATTGGAGAACGAGGCAAACCTGGACTGCCACCTTTCAAGTTGTTGACTTTCTTGGAAAATGACATAGTCGTTCGCCAGGTAACTCAACTCGCTGGCTCCCTGGGCTATATCACCGGCGATATTTTCCTGTTCACTGGTTTTTTTCACCAGGTGATTCGTGACCAGAGCCGATGCAGCAATGGCTGCCAGCACGGTACCGAAGAGAAACATCGTCACCAAAAATTGAGTTTTTATTCTCATAATACATGCCTTTAGCGGATAAAGTTCACCGCGTCCGGTTTCACTGCTTTTAGTCCATCTTCGTAAATATAATCATTGAAATTCGGGACTTGTTTTTCGGTTGTCAGGTTGCTACTTATCATCCAGCGTGCCTCATCTTCCATGGCTGTAATGAGAGACTGATCAAGTGAAAGAGGAAACTGGTTCTCAGACCAGAATGTATTCATGGAGGCATCATTATAATTAATCCGCTCTTGTACAATACGTTTAGCCGTTTCGGAGTTATTGTCGATGAAGCTCTCCGCTTGAGCCAGCGACTCTAAGAATCGAATGACCGTCTTTGGGTGTTCGTTTACCCAGTCGTTTCTGGCTATGATAACACCATATCCCGGCTGGCTGCTCTGCACCGACCAGACTACAACTTTATCTGCTATCTGCTTCTTTATATTGCCGGCGTAAGGTTCCCAGGTAACCACCCCGTCAAGGTTACCGCCGGTCAAAGTATCAACGGACTCGGGAGGCAGAACATTGACGAGAGATACATCCTTTATGTTCATACTGTTCAATTCAAGAAGACGGCCCAGGTAAAACTCGGCAATAGTCTTTATGGGAACACCTATTCTCTTTCCTTTGAGATCGGAGATATTTTCAATGCCGTGGTCTTTCAGTCCGAATAGGTACTGGTCGCTGAACCTGGTGGACACAGCTATGATGCTGATTTCTTCTTTGGCAAACGCCCTTGTGATAAAGGGTAACTCGGCCGACCAGGCTACTTCCACTTCACCCTGCAACAGAGCTTCAGTTGTCGCCACACCAGTTGGATACTCTTTTATCTCCACATTGAGACCATTGGCCTTAAATAAGCCTTGATTCTGGGCGATGTACACCGGGGCGGCTGATGGAGCTGTTATGGCGGCATAAGAAAGCGATTCCACACTTCTGGAGCAAGACGATAAGCCAAATTCAAACGTGAATCCAACGAGTGTCACTAATGTGATGCACAAAGCCTTCTTCATCTTAATATTCTTCAATGGTTTATGTTGACCGCCTCTGGCTTTAGTTCCTTGAGAGCACTCTCATAGATATAGTCCGGGAAAATCGGCACCTGCTTTTCATCAGTGAGGTTACTGGCAATCATCCAGCGTGCCTCATCTTCCATGGCGATGATAAGCGACAGTTCCAGCGGGGGTTCTGGTTAATCCAGTCTCTCTTACCAACCAGAGTCCCAAAGGCCGGCTGGTTACTGTGTGCCGGCCACTGGAACATCGCATTCCCTTCTCCATGGGTTAACGGGTATCAGTATAGCTGGCACATATCTTATCAACCTGTTAACAAAATTTACCATTTTTCGGTCATTGTAGCACTAAACATACTTCATCTACAAAAGCATATACGTTTCTGTTTAACATTTCCTCGGGGAGAGAGCGATAATCGTACCAGTTCTTTGAGTCCAATTTTCTCAGTATTTATGACATTGCGTTATTCTATCCTTATTACTTTATTAACGATCTTTTTCATACTCTATTGAGTATCATTCATAAAAACTTGAACGAAACAATCTATCGGCAATATTATTAAATTGTACACTTCATCGATTTACCTGAGAGTGAGAATGGATAAGCTGGAATTATTACGATTATCTGATTTTATGCAGCAAGCCGAAATTGAAAGTTGCGACTGGTCAATGGCCGGGTCTAATCGTGTGTTCGTTGTGAAAATGGTACTTAACGGACAGGAAGTAAAATCGATCTACAAACCACGTCAAGGCGAAGCTCCTCTGTGGGATTTTCCGGACGGAACTCTTTACAAGAGGGAGTACGCTGCCTTCCTTGTAAGTCTGGAGATGGGATGGTATTTTGTACCTCCAACCATTATTCGTCAGGGCCCGTACGGTATCGGCTCTATGCAATACAGGGTGGAAATTTCGAAAGGATCAAAGGGTTCCAGCGATAGAATAGTAGATGTTTCAGTACTAAAAAAGATTATTCTCTTCGATTACCTGGTAAATAACGCCGACCGCAAGATCAGCCATTTGCTAAAAGATACTGACGATCGACTCTGGATAGTGGACCACGGCCTGACGTTTAATTCAGTGCCGAAACTGAGGACAGTTTTCTGGGACTATGCAGGACAGAAGATACCGGAAGAAATGGTAGCCGATGTCCAAACACTACGCGGCAAACTGAAGCGAGGCGGAGATTTGCGGCATAAACTTATCCAGTTACTTGATAAAGAAGAAATAGAAGCCCTGGATTTTCGAGTCAGACAAATACTCGAAGAAGCT
>CAZBQL010000080.1:0-5508 GCA_964493985.1 uncultured Dehalococcoidales bacterium | reverse complement strand
ACAGCCGACCGTAATTCGGAAGAATATCTAAAACAGGCAATAAAACAAAAATATCCTGAGCATAATATCTTAAGTGAGGAGGAGGGTATTACCTCACAAAATTCCTCTCCCTTTACCTGGGTATTGGACCCTCTCGATGGTACGACTAACTTTATAAACGGCCTGCCTTTCTTTGCCGTCTCTATCGGGGTGCTATGGAAGAATATTCCTGTAGCAGGAAGTATTTTTGTACCGGTCAGTCATAAGGCCACGGAAGGTGTTTATCATGGCTTTCTTGGGAAAGGAGCATATTTCAACAGTGAAAGGATAACGATTGCCGCTGAGTCGCCCGAGAAACCGCTTTCAGAAATGCCATTCCCACCTGGTGGTCAGTTCCGCCTGTCCGGAAAAAGTCGAAAAAGACCACTCGAAATCAGGAATCTTGGTAGTATTGCTCTCGAGCTTGCCCTGACGGCATGTGGAGTCTTTCAATTCGCACTATTTTACCGTCCGAAATTATGGGATATACTTCCCGGGATCGTACTGGTTAAAGAAGCCGGGGGCATTACCTTTACTTATGAAAAAAAGAGCAAAGACTGGAAATCACTTAATGAATTCGAAACGAAGAAATCAGATACCGGAACACCACTGGAGGTTTTTCAAAGCTGGTCATCCCCTCTTATTGCAGGATCGCCGGATGCCGTCGACAAGCTTGTTAAAGACATCCGTATTCGTCGAAAACCTTTGTCCTGGATGAATATTCTACGACCGGGGAATAAGGAAAGGTCGCGGGATGTTACTGAAAAGAAAGCACCTGAGCAGAACCTTTAGGAAATGCTTGAATACCAGACAGTTAATTTTGCAAAGGGCAATCGTGTCCTGTCGTCGGATCGATTGGCTGTCCGCAAAGCTTACATCGAGGTCTGCCGGCCGCACAGACCTCTGCTGCCTGCTTTCCGAACATTTTTACTTTACCGGGATTTATCCAGCAATTCACCACAATTTCATCCAGGTTTTGCGGGCCTGATGCATGAACTACGAACTCGAATACTATCTTTTGATTATCAAAACCAATGCCAATCTGGTCTATCTCAAACTCGCCCGAAGGTAATCCTGCAGGTAAATCATCGCTGGAAAATTTGGTTTCCGGTTCCTCTGAAAATTGCCTGTATTCTTGCGATAACTGCACAGAAACCTGGTCAATGGCAATTGATATGGCTTCAAGCTGTTCTTTTTCCAGCCATAACCGGACCCATTCTTCCTTCTCTCCTATGACAAGGAAGAATGTTCTCTTGCCGGGTACTCCTACCGCAACAACGGAAAACAGGCCCGGTTCTTCAAAATCATAACTATTATCCAGCATACCCTTAGTTTATCATGTTATTAATACTGAAAGCATTCTGCCGCACGGAAGACAGGTAATGAATCTAACGATGATAACGGGTCTCCCCGATGTAAGGTGCCATCAGGTGACTGCCAATTGACTTCCATCGTTCATTATCGAGGTGAAAAAAAGAATCCGTAAGCAGGCAATACTAAAAACTTACGGATTCAAGTTTGAAAATAACAACTATTAGGCGATTTACCAGAAACCTACAAATGACTATCGCTTAATATAACCTGGTGCAATAGGCACATACAGTCCCGAGTTAAGTGCGGCGAAGTAGCCGATTATTTTATCTCTGCTATTACGCCAGATATCCACAATTTCTCCTATAAAGTACACTCCGCCCCTGTCTTCATCCCTGTACAGAATTCTATCGCCAATATTGATAACCATCCCGCTTAGTACCTCCAAACTCAGTGGTCACTATATTATTACGACAAAGAAGTCAATATTGTTACATATTCCACTAGCGTTGTATTTCAATATATAGTTTAAGGCATAAATAAATCGTAAAAATTTACAGGGAAAATATAAACAAAAGATAACGAGATATACAGCGCCTGGATTTTCTGCTATATATAAGGCAAAAAGATAAATAGCGGGAAGGAGAAACCATGAGTAATAAACTTGTAGTGCTGGACCCGATCGGACAGCCAAGCGGTATCTTCGGCAGGAGACTTGAAATAGACTCACCCATGTTTGCCATCCACGATCCTACCTACCAGCCAAGAGATACATCGGAAAACCTCAGTTCTCTGAAAATGGCGAAACGACTTGATACTCTTGAGGGTAAAACCATCTACCTGGTGAACACCGGTTTTGCAGGCGGCAGGGAATTCATGGAGGAACTCCGGGACTGGTTCGCCAAAAATCGCCCCGGTGTAAAGACCATTCTTAAGAACAAGACCACGAGTATGTTCACCGACGATCCTGCACTCTGGAAAGAAATAAAGGAAAACAGTGATGCCGTCGTTTTCGGCGTCGGTGGCTGAGACGGTTGTTCGGCGAGTGTCGCCGAATTCTCGCGTACCATGGAAAACGACTATGATATTCCCACCGCTCCGGTCGTTACCGCCCGGTTTGCCGATTACGTAGAAAGAGATAAACTGAGTCACGGCATGGCTCTCCGATTCACCTACCCGCCTTATCCGGTAGGATGGGTACCCCGTGAAACACTACGCGGTTATATCGAAGGTAATGACCCCATCACCGGAGTTTCTATCACCCAGGAAATAGATGAGGCTCTTACCCGACCGTTATCCGATTTTGAAAGGAACTTTAAGGCGCAGAAAAGACCGGAACGACCCCGCTTACTCGAACCTGATACCGAGGAAAACCTGCACCGTCTGTTCCTGGAAAACGGCTGGACCGACGGCTTGCCGATAATCCTGCCGACTGAAGAACGCGTTGCTGAAATGCTGACCGGCACCGACCATGCCCCTGACGAAGATGTCGGTATGATGTCCGTTACAACTCACGAAGAACGCCTGAAATACAACGTCGAGAAATGTGCTGTTATCGCCGTCATGGCGGGATGCCGCCCTGAGCATTTCCCGGTTATCCTGGCACTTGGAGCTTCCGGCAGGCCATCGATGCCAAGTTCCACGACATCGTTTGCCAGCATGATGATAGTGAACGGTCCGATACGCTACGAGATAGGAATGAACAGTGGCCTCGGTGCCCTCAGCCCGGTCAACTACGCTAACTCGGTTATCGGCCGCGCCTGGACGCTGATGAGTATCTGCCTGGGTGATATGCGCCCCGGAGCCACTTTCACCGCTACTACAGGCACAACCATCAACTACAACAATATGTGCTGCGCGGAGAATGAGGAAAACAGCGTTTGGGAACCGTTTCATGTCAGGAAAGGATTCAAGCCTGGAGAAAGCACCGTCAGCCTTTTCCGCGGCTGGAATGCTATCATGCTGGGTATGAGACCTTCCGAAACGACCCGGGAAGTGGCATTGCAGGTGAAAGGCATGGGCATGTCATTCACCTATCTCATCGATCCGCTTGTCGCCAGGAGTCTTAAGTACGATGAGGGATTCGATGACCCGGCAAAACTGAGTGACTGGGTACTGGACCAGATGAATCCGCCTATGAGGCGACCCGACATGGTTAACTTCATTGTTGTCGGCGGTGAAATGAACCCGTTCTGGGTAGCTACGGATTTCTCCTATTTCCAGACTGTTTCAATAGACGAGTGGATACCGAAAGCAGGAATCAAAAAAGACCCGAAACCGCTCCGTATGCCGGAACCCGTAATATGCAAAGACGGTACCTGTGGTATTCAGATATAGAAATTTTTGCTTTTGCTGTGTATAAAATGGAGGTTTGATAAATGAACAATTTTGAAGGAAAAACAGCCTTTGTCACCGGTGGCGCCAGCGGTATCGGGCTGGGTACAACCAAAGTATTCGTAAAAAACGGCATGAAAGTGGTAATCGCTGACGCGCGTCAGCACGCCATTGACGAAGCCCTGGAATATTTCAAAGAAAACGGTGGCGAAGTCCACGGGATTTGCTTTAATATTACCGACCGTGAAGCCTACGCCAGAGCTGCTGATGAAGCGGAATCGGTATTCGGAAATATTCACGTTCTATTTAATAATGCCGGTGTCGGTATCGGCGGTGCACCTACCGCACAGACAACTTTCAAAGACTGGGACTACGGAATGGGCGTAAATATCGGAGGGGTGATTAACGGAGTGCTGACCATGCTGCCGCGCATGCTCAGGCATGGCGAAGAAGGGCATATCGTTTCAACTTCCTCTACATGCGGCCTCCTGGCTACCGGCGGTTTTGCTATATACTGCACTTCCAAGTACGCTGTTACAGGATTCATGGAATGCCTGGCTGTCGAACTCGAAGACAGTAATATCGGAGTCTCTGTCCTCTATCCGGGACCGACCAGGACCAACCTGGGACAGTCGACTAACGAGAACCGCCCTGAGCATCTCAGGAATGAAGGCGAGACAGGTTTTCCCCAGAGATCAGGAGAAAGACCGCGTTCGATGGAAGACACGCAAAGAGTTTTCATGGACCCGCTGGAGATGGGGCAACGGGTCCTGCGCGGCATCAGGCGTAATGACCTGTTTATTCACACGCATCCGGAATTCACAGATGGATATATCTCACGTCATGACGCTATCATCCGTGCCGTACCGGATGAACAGGTCGACGAAGAGCGCTGGAATATTATCAAGGCTTTTAATACCACCTACACGGAAAGATATGACCGGCAGGAGAAAGTCGGGCCTCCGGACTGGTAAATATGAGCGTATTTGAAGTCATAATGCTGGTCTGCTTCGGGGCTGCCTGGCCGTTTTCCATATATAAATCGTACCGTTCTAAAAGTAACAGCGGCAAAAGTATTGTTTTTCTGTTTATCATATTGATCGGGTACCTGTCAGGTTTACTGCATAAGGTCTATTTCAATTTTGATATGGTAATCATTCTTTACGGGATCAACGCGGTCATGGTTTCAGCGGATATCCTCCTGTACTACAGGAACCGGCGGTATGCAAGCCCGGCAGCCGGATAGAAATTTACCGGTTAGGTTATACCTTTTTGACATTCTGGTTTCCAATCTCGTTATTCTGGTAAAGAGTCACAACTCCGGTGTGTTAACCAGTGGTCCATCATATTGAGATAAGGTGTCATCCTGAATCCCGGTGTTTATTAGGATTTCACGATTCAAGCACGTTCCAGGGATTCAGGATCTCCTTTCTTTATACAGATAAATTTACGGTAGATTTAATTGATCGAAGGCGCTCAAGCATCAGCAAGGAGATACATTCGTCGTCCTTGTCTAGATGGTTGAATATTTTATCATGTACATTCGGACTCCTCAGTATGACATGCAGTCTGGTTGTTCTGACACAGTCGCGAAGGCACGAATCCGGAGTATCATGATTAACACAAGATTTTGCATTTTCATGTCTGATAGTGAGTATTAGAAAGATTCATTTTTGATTTCCACTCCATGTTAATTGAGTTTTTTTATCAATTTAGTCTACAATAGATTATATGGACTATAAATATCGTTTATAATCGTCCTAACGTTATGTCAAGAGGAGGAAGCTATGAGTCTGAAAGTAGTGAACCACGTTACGGATTTAATCGGTGAAACTCCCATGATCA
>CAZBQL010000079.1:221-14131 GCA_964493985.1 uncultured Dehalococcoidales bacterium | reverse complement strand
GCCTGTTTTTCTCGAACTTAAGGAGGTTATCGAGATTCATAGCGACCAGATAAACCGATACGGCGGACATCCGGGTATTCGCGATATCGAATTGTTGAAATCTGCTATCTCTATGCCGTCTGCCAGTTTCAGAGAACAATATCTTCATTCGGATATTTATGAAATGGCGGCCGCCTATCTCTTTCACATTGTACGGAATCATCCCTTTGTTGATGGCAACAAACGGACCGGTGCCGTGACAT
Organism: uncultured Dehalococcoidales bacterium; assembly: GCA_964493985.1. Lineage (GTDB taxonomy): Bacteria > Chloroflexota > Dehalococcoidia > Dehalococcoidales > UBA2162 > MGML01. Next base: position 13,889 of record CAZBQL010000079.1, on the reverse strand, counting down.
CGGAGGTGTTTCTGATGATGAACGGGATCGAGATCAATGCTGATGAAGATAGTTTTGTAGTCGCCATGCCAAGAATAAACTAAGGCTATATAAACTCAACCTAGCGGATATAGAAGAAGCCATCAATTCTGGCGAAAGGTTGAGTCAGGGAGAAAAATTAGAGTCCAGGTACGGTAAAATTAGGGTCATATGGATTATGGTTGGCTCATACGCTTTGGTAGTTACCGTAATCCGGACTAAGTAGAGGTGCAAAATGGTTAGTGAAGTAAAAACACAGGAATTACCCAGAGGTAGTCTCAAAATTGAATATGAGCCTGAAGTTGATGTCCTCACTATCTATCTGCAAGAGCCGGAGACGTCTTTAAGTCATAGCAGCGAATCGGGTCATGGGGTCATATTGAATTATTCTGAAGATGGCAGTCTAGCTTCAATAGAGATTCTGGATGCGAGCAAGCGCTATTCAACTGGTCAGCTCGCTGCTCAAAGCGTTGATGAACTTATAGACCTGAGAATGGCGGCAAAGCTCGCAGCAATCGCACCGGTGACCCTTAGAACGCAAGCGGCGAAAGGGGAACTCTGGGCAATACGGCTTGGCAGACAATGGGTGACCACGCGTGACCGGCTTCAGCAATACGTCGATAGCAGGGGACGGAAAGCTACGATTTCAAAATAACCGCCTAAAAGCAAAGGCTGACCGTGGCAGACAGTTCCCGAACTAATGTGTAAGATACCTTTTCAGTGAACCTGTGCCTGCTGAAACCCGTCCCGGGGGACATCCGTTAATATAGTTTTCCTTATTCGCATACCCTCTTGTACAGTTGCCGTAAAATATCAAGTTCCTGTCACTATCCGGGATTTCGGCGTTTGGACCAACCAGTATCGTGACATTTTTAAGTTTTTCCCGGTATTTCCCCAGAGACCTGAATTCATTGCCCAATTCATTTAAACAGGCACTACAGGGATTTCCCTGAATTATCTCTATATCACCGCCACTTTTCCTCGCATAGTCAAACGGATTTACCGGTTTCGAAAATTTGTATTTTCCTTCCAGATTTTCAAGTTTCTCGCCCAGTATCTCTATTTCATCGATGTTTGCAGAACCGAGTCCCGCTTTCTCAGCAAGCATAATGTATTCTATTTCTGCAGGATCGAGACCCATTATCCTTGCGCATACGGAGTCGGCGGCAACACAGTCATTACTGATAATAAGCAGACCTACGGGGAATGCTTTACCCGCTACCTGATCGTACCCAAAGGTTGCATCGATAATAGCAATATGAGGTCTTATGGCTTTGTTCAGGTCAACTATCCCCTGGTACAGGCCGTCACAGTGAAATTTATGCTTCCATTGGGGAAGCATAACGCCTTTCAAGTTTTTCATACTCAGTGAAACCGAGCAAATATTCACCAGTTTCATCTTCGCCAGGCTGACTATCATGTCTACATCTAGAGCGTAATTTGATACTTCAATCTCTTCGAAATATAAGGAGTCCTTTACCTGGACAACACTGTGATTACTCTTCCGTAATTCAACCAACCGAGCACCGATTGAGTTCGCGTATTCTTTAAGTCCGGTTGTATCAAATACATACTTTTTCCATTTTTCATATCCGTTTTTACTTCTGAAACCGGGATCTTCCCCGATAAGAACTTTAAATCCATTACCAACCAGTGTCTTCGCCACCGCATGTGTAACCACAGGATTTACGTCGGTTTCTTTCTTTGCTGCCCCGTAATTCGGTTTTAACAGTACTGTCCCTTTATCCGGGCACTTATCGAATAGATTACCAAGCATGCCCATTGCGTCTTCAATGGCACTATATATTTCCGAAATCTGTGCCTGCGGGTTCACCTTTAATATAGCAACCTTTGAATGCATTTCTACTTTCCTTCAGTATGAGAGTATAGCTAAAAATAACAGAAAATCCAACATAAAGATTATCACAATATAATTATGAGTATCAGAACCTTAAAGGTAATAATGGCAATTCCGGTTAGAGTGGCGAAGATACCTGATTTGAACAAATCACGTAAAGTAATCATTACGATCAGGTTATACAAATACTGCCGATGTCATTCTATTAATCGCACCAAAACGGGATGGACAGGCTTCCATGCAGGTCCCGCATCTGATACATTTTTCCTTGTCTATGATATACGGTGATTTTTTGTCTCCTGAGATGGCTTCTACCGGGCATCGCCCGGCACAGATACCGCAGGACTGGCATTTCTCCGGATCGATCTGATATGATTCCACCTCTTTAAAAAGCTGTTCAATTTCCTCACTGGAAAACAGTGATTCATATTCTTCCGGTGATACAGGGCGCGCACCTAGTTTTTGGTTCTTTTTTAACTTGATATACGGCACCAGCTTGATAATCTTGTTGAGTTTTGACTTTATTTCATCCGGTTCTATTTCTTCACCGGTGCCTAACGGTCCTGCTTCTCTCACCTGTCTGCCGAATTCATTCATAATCCCGGCAAAGAGGATTCCATCACCGGAGGTCATGAACTCGATTCTCAGCCTGTCGGGATTCACGCCAATGTATTCCATTATCTTTTTACACAGGAGTACCATGTTCAGGGCATCGTAGTTGCCCTGGGTGGTATAATTACATTCGTTCAAACGGCAGCCACCGATAAATACACCGTCGGCACCATTCAGAAAAGCCCTGAACACCATCTCAAGGTCTACTCTCCCGGTGCACATCACGCGTACCAGCCGGGTCTCAGTTGTATATTGTAGTCTGGAAACTCCAGCAAGGTCGGCAGCGCCGTACCCTCACCAGTGGCAGACAAAACCGAGTATCGACGGAGTAAAATCCGGTGTCGTACTTATTGTTTTTCTTTTCTCATCAATCATTCTAAAGTCACCATACTATCGGCAAATGCCGTATCGATCTGGCTGAGAATTTCTTCGTTAGTATAATGTTTCAGAGATATCGCTCCGGTAGGACATTTAGAGTTACAGAGGCCGTCACCTTTACAGAGGACCGGGTTGACCGAAGCTTTCAGTCCCTGCTTCGTCTTTCGCATCTCAATGGCGTCATAGGTACAGGCTGAACCGCAGGCTCCGCACCCGATACACCTCGATTCATCGACTTCACACACGGAACCGGAAGCAGTTACCGTGTCTTTCGACAAAAGTGTCAGGACACGTCCGGCGGCGCCATATGCCTGACTGAGTGTTTCCGAAATGTGCTTGGGATACTGTGCCATCCCGCATAGATATGTACCGTCCGTAGAGAACTCGACCGGTTTCAATTTGACGTGGGCTTCCTTGAAAAATCCATCCGGATTAAGCGTCAACCTGAACAATTCAGCCAGTTCCTCCGTTCCGGCAGAAGGAATAACCGCCGCTGCCAGGGCGAGGTAATCGGCATCTATGGCGATCATTTTTTTCAGGACCGGGTCAGGCACCGTTATTCTCAGTATTTCACTGCCGTTTTCAACGATACTCTCAACCTGCGGAGGATTTTCCGGCTCAAACCGGATGAACCGGATCTCCCTGTCCGCGGCTTCCCGGTAATAGTCTTCCTTAAGCCCGTACGTCCGCATATCACGGTACAGGATATTGATATCGATATCAGGATTGATTTCCTTCAGCCGCAGAGCGTTCTTTATCGATTCGCTGCAGCATACCCGGCTACAGTAGTTTCGGTCTTCATTCCTGCAGCCCACGCACTGTATCATTACCAGGCTGCCGGCAGTTAGCAGGTTCTCATCCTTCGCGGCGATCCTCTCCTCAAGATCCAGGTGAGTCAGCACTTTTTCATTTTCGCCGTAAAGGTACTCGGTCGGCACATACACCCCGGCACCGGTGGCAATAACGGTCGCTCCGTGCTTTATCTCGGAAATCCCCCGCTCGGAATCAACCACAGTCACGAAATTTCCTATATATCCCGTAGTTTCCCTTATCCTGGCATTCGGATATACGTGTACCAGGGAATTCTCATACACTTTTTGTATGGTTTCATTCAGGAATACCTGTACGTCCATCCCTTCGAGAGTGGTGTGAACTCTCCTTGAAATTCCACCAAGTTCAGATTCTTTCTCAAGCAGGTGAACTTCGTATCCCTGTCCGGCAATGGAAAGAGCACAGGTCATGCCTGCCAGTCCGCCTCCGACTACCAGCGCTGCCTTGGTTACCGGTAAATCGTATTCCTGTAACGGTTCCAGGTGCCGTGCCCGCGCCACCGACATCCGTACGATGTCCTCGGCTTTCCTGGTGGCTTCCTCTTTATCTCGAGAATGGACCCAGGAGCAGTGTTCCCTGATATTAGCGAATTCAAAGTAATACGGATTAATACCTGCTTCCCGAAGAGTATCGCGGAACAGTGGTTCTAAAGTTCTAGGCGAGCATGCAGCAACTACTACGCGATTCAGTCCTTTTTCCCGGATAATATCCACTATCTCCTGGGTGCAGTTAGTGGCACATGAAAAAAGCTGCTCCTGGGCGTAGACAACACCAGTCAACGACTGAACATATTCAACCACTTCCGGTACATCCACTACCCTGCCGATATTGGCTCCACAGTGGCAGACAAATACACCGATTCTCGGTTCTTCTCCGGAAACATCCCTTTCTTCGGGATATTCTCTTTCGGTGTGTAGCTTGCCCCGCCGGAAATCCAGTAATTCACCACTCTCTGAAGCAGCCCCGCTGGCGGAATAAACGGATTCCGGTATATCGACAGGTCCCTGGAAACCACCGCTGATAAAAATACCGGGTCGCGATGTTTCTATCGGATTAACAGGATTGGTGGCGCAGAAACCATGCGAATCCAATTCTATGTCAAAAATCTTCGATAACTCATTATAATCGGCGGGAGGGTTCAGACCGACCGATAGGACAACCATATCGAATTCTTCCTCCCGCACCCCTTCATCGGTAGTAGAATACCGGATGGGAATGTTTCCGGTTCCCGGCATCTCTCTACCCAGTGACACGTAACTCCTGATAAACCGTACGCCGGGAAGATTTTTCGTTCTTTCGTAATACCGTTCGAAGTCTTTACCGTGAGAACGTACATCGTTGTGGAATATGGTGCACTCTATATCCGGGTCATGCTCTTTGGTAACGATCACCTGCTTCTGGGTATAGGTGCAGCATACCGAGGAGCAATAGCTGTTTCCGCCGCGTATTACCTGCCTGGAACCGACGCACTGTATCCAGGCAATCCTTTTAGGATGATGTTTATCTGACGCCCGGAGAATCTGTCCCTCATAAGGCCCGGTGGCGCATAGCAGTCGCTCGTAGTCCATGCTGGTCACCACATTGGGTATCCTGCCGTAGCCGTAATCTTCGCGTGTTGAAGGATCGAATGGCTCGATCCCGGCGGCGAGAATTATAGCCCCGACACTCAGATTTACCTTCTCCGGTGTCTGGCTGAAATCTATCGCCTTGTTCTCGCAGACAGCTTCACACTCACGGCATTTCTTTTCTTTCAAGAAGAGACAGTTTTCATCTATATAGGCTACAAGCGGGATTGCCTGCGAATAATAAATATGTACGGCTTTATTGGTGGAAATTCCCTGGTTAAAAGGGTCGGGATAGCTGACCGGGCAACATTCCACGCAGGTCGTACATCCCCGGCATTTATCCTCGATTATATACCTCGGTTTTCTGGTCAGAGTTACACGGAAGTTGCCGGCTTCACCTTCAACTTCGGTGACCTCGGTATATGTCAGTACCTCTATGTTTGGATGCCGGTCGACCTCGACCAGTTTCGGTGAGAGTATTCACATCGAGCAGTCGTTGGTGGGAAAGGTCTTGTCCAACTGGGCCATATGACCGCCGATTGCCGGCAGTTTATCAACCAGGTAGACCCTGAAACCGGAATCCGCCAGGTCAAGAGACGCCTGGATACCGCTGATCCCTCCTCCGACAACCATTACATCGCCGAATTCACTTTCACCTAAACTTTTCCGGAGATACCGGATATTTTCATCGAGTATTGCCTGTTCTTTCACGCTATTCCTTATATGATTTCGCTGATAATTTCAGTAATGTCCTTTACAATTATCGATTCACCCTTTTTCACTGATAACCTGCTGTCTTCGAAATTAGTGATACAATAGGGGCAGGACGTTACCAGTTCTTCTGCTCCTGTTTCAGCCGCCTGTTCCAGCCTGAAATCAGAGAACCTTTCATCTTTGGCCGTCTCCATCCATATCCTGCCGCCGCCTCCTCCACAGCAGAAGCTGCTCTCTCTTGACTCCGTCATCTCGACCAGTTCAAGGCCGGGTACGTTATTCAGGACTTCGCGCGGTTCATCATAAATGCCGTTATGCCTGCCGAGGTAGCAAGGATCGTGGTAGGTTATCCGCTTTTTGTATTTACTCTTCAGTTCAAGTTTGCCTTTGGTAATGAGTTCTGACAGGTACTGCGTAATATGCACTACTTCGAAATTCACGTTGAACTCCGGGTATTCGTTCTTAAAGGTGTGATAACAGTGAGGAGATGAGACCAGGATTTTATGCACTCCATTCTCAATAAATATCTTGATGTTTTCTCTTGCCAGCCGTTTGTATAGTGTTTCATTACCTGCTTTGCGTATACTTTCACCGCAGCAGTTTTCCCTGTCACCGAGAATACCGAAGTCCACTCCTGCTTTCTTGAGTATGGACACCGTGGCAACGGCTACTTTTTTCATCCGGGGATCATAGCTGGGGTAGCAACCGGGGAAGTACAATATTTCCACCCCCTCAGTAAAAGGTTTCACGGATAATCCATCAGCCCAATTAGCTCTGTCAGCCCGGGCTTCTCGGAGAGGATTACCTTCAGTACCAAGGCTGGCACTCACCGCGTGTACAGGTTCCGGTGAAATTCCGTATTTCGAGGCTATTTTACGGAAAGACACAGCGACGTCCGCAGTTCCTACTCCCCTGGGACATTGCTGCGGGCAGCTTCCGCAGGTAGTACAACGCCAGATATCCTGGCCTTCAATCTCAGGCAGCCCGAAAGCAGCCTGCCTTACCAGTTGACGAATGCTGAAACTACCAACCCTGTTCCACGGGCAGACGGTATCACAGAGTCCGCACTGGTAGCAGTACTTGAAAGCTTCTCCACCGGCGTCCTTTATCTCGTCTATTGCTTCCTTAAAAGGCGCTACTGTTTCCATTTCAACCTTTTTCGTAGCGGTATTTATTCTTTGCGTGACATCCGCACGACTGCTTCTACCACCTTTTCAAGTCCGTATTTATCTATCAACGATTCCAGCCCGATCTCCATCTCTTCCAGTTCTGTTTCTTCGTCGACTTCTTCTTCCCTTTCTTCGTAAGTAAGGGCATCGGACAGGCACCACTGGACGCAGTTCGGTTCTTCCAGTGGCGGATCGCTTTCGCACATATCGCATTGGAATGGAAGACCTGAATCCGGTTCCTTAAAAAGTGTTCGAGAAGGGCAGGACGTCCGACAGAACGCGCATTCGTCATACTCCTTACCTTCGATAGTGTATTTATACCGGCTGGTGCATTCCGCCCGTACGTTTTTACCGGCGATCACCGGCATGAAAATATCTTTCAGCGGTTCATGAATCACACTGATGCGTGACTTGCCCGGATAGTTACTGCTGTATCTCGGTGTAGCGTGGAATGCTGAACAGGCAACCTCACATGACCGGCACCCGTTGCATTTATCCGCATCTATATTAATCACCTTGATGGTCTTCGTTTTCTTCTCTTCCGCCATCACCTAGTCCTTTTTCTTTTTACCGGCAGCAACGTTTTCAGTCAGGATACCTCTCTTGAGAAAGTCGTCCTTAACGTAGTCCAGTTCCAGTTCCTCCAGCGATTCCGCCGTGGGAATACCCTCGCTGTTCCAGCCTTTGAATTTGTAATATTCATCGAGTAGCTGCGTTTCAAGCTCGGGGAACCGCCTCCGCCAGTGGTCTTCAGGGGCTTTCTCATCGCTCCGTCGCATACCTCTCCTGATATTCACAGCCCGGAGCAACGTCCGGTTCCGCCTGGCTATCTTCTTCAGTCCGGCTTCATCGATGTCAATTCCCGTTGCCGCTGATATGAAAGCCGGGTAATTGTGTATGTGATAGGCAGGTTTTATCGGGAATGACGACAGTCCGGCACATACTCCGGCTGAATCGTCAATGTAATGCATCATCTCCATCCAATCGACCATTTCGCAGGTCGTCTGGATATCAGGGAAAAACGGGAGTGATTTTTCACCCCGGGGTTCCCATTCAAGGATAAACCGCTTGAACTTTTCGTCAGGTACCTGGAACCAGTCCTTGACAAACTCTTCTCGTTCTTCTCTCGTCGCAAACGGGGCCTGGGGGAATTGTCCTTCGATCTGGGTGATATTAATCTTCTCACCGGTTGTGTACATGAGGAAATAAATCGGGTTCAGCATCCCCAGCTTGAGAGGTAATTGTTCGTGCTTCTTTATCGTGTTATGATCGAATTCTTCCGCGCCTTTGCCGATCTGCCTTGCAGCATGATAGACACCGTTGGCAAGAATGTCACCGATTCCTTCACGCCTGGCGATCCTGTCGAGAAGCCAGAAAAATCTTTCTTCTCCATCGGAAGGGAATCCCGACAGGTCACTGTCCGTTAAGATACCGTTCTCGTAAAGCTCAATTGCGAAAGCCATAACCTGTGGAGTCGAAAAACCATCGACTCCGTATTCTGTAGCGCGCTGGGCTATCTTGAATCCAAAATCAAGATTGGACATTGCCGCCATCGTGTAGGTCAGCTTGGAATAGCATTTCATCATGTATTTGTCGGCTCCCGGGTAAGAGATCAGGGCGCCACATTTCATCGGGCAGTTGTAGCAGCTCAGCAGCCGGCCACGGACCTGCTCCATGGTTTCCGTCCATTCTTTTTCGACTTCCTTTGTCCAGAAGTCCTTCCTGCGGTGACGGGCGTTTCCCCAGGTGAAATTGGTAGTATGCCATTCTTCGTCCGTCAACGCCATCTCTTGCGGAGAACCAAGTCCGGCAAGTATCGGCGGCACCCCCTTTATAGGATTATCGTTCCGCCACTGAATATACTTCAACACTTCATTGCAGAGGTCCATGAATTCGTCCGGACGGGCGATATCTATCTGCCCCGTTCCCCGTACCGCTATGGCCTTGACCCCTTTATCTCCCATGACAGCACCGATACCGCCGCGGCTGGCGCTGGACCTGCCCTGCTCTATGGAAGCAAAGTACACCCTGTTTTCTCCCGCCAGGCCGATAGATGCTATATGTGTTTTCGGCTCATCCAGTTCTGCCCTGATAAGTTCGGCTGATTCCTGCGCACCTTTTCCCTGGAGATGCGAGGCGTCACGTATCTCTACCTTGTCATTGTTAATCCAGATATAGACCAGTGAAGGCGACTTACCGTGCAGGACGAGTTTATCGTAACCGGCGAATTTTAGTTCCGGAGCCCAGAATCCACCCATCATCGAATATGCCATTAGTCCCGTCTGTGGGGAGAAGGTCGAGACGACAGTACGATTTGCTCCGGGTGCTGGCGTGCCGCATAACAAGCCGGTGCTGAATATCAGCATATTGTCCGGTGAAAAGGCATCAGTCTCTGGCGGAATACTGTCCCACAATGTTTTAGCGTTCGTGCCAAGTCCGCCGAGATAAAGCTCAGTCACTTTCGGGTCCGTTTTCTCTTTCTCTATATTCCCGCGTGAAAGGTCGATATGCAGGTTAATTCCTGTTTCTGCGTATCTCATTTTTACAGTTCCGACTGGTTACTGAAAACTCCTTATATTTTAATAGGCTTCCACTACCGAATTGAAATACTCAGTGGCTTTATCGGTAAGCAGGTCATGAAATCCCTGGAATAGGGCAGCGGCTTTCGGTCGAAGCCAGTCTTCAGGCAGCAATTCTTCCGGCAGATCCGGATCATAGAAGGGCAGCTTGCGGTATTCGTGGATCAAGAGGAATCTCTCTACGAAATATTCACTGATTTCAATATTTTCATTATTCTCGATACGGTCCAGCCAGTCTTTATACCTGGGCTGGTATTTTTTCAGAAACTCGAAATACATGTCGTGTATCCTGACAAGGTCCCAGCAGGACGACACTATTTTTTTAGCATCGGCTATTCCCTGCTCCCTTGCCTGGAATATGTGGACTCGATGAGTCACTCCAAGCTGCTCCGCCAGTCCCAACACTTCACTTGTCAGGTCGTAGGGTGAGATCATCGTCGCCCCTGAAAGTGCTCCGTATCCCATCCAAATCAACTCTCTCCGGAGGGTATCTCGAGTTTTCCGTTCTTCCTCCGGAATGGTATAGGTCACGATATTCCAGCTTCCTTTCCAGGTCGCATCCTTTCTGACGAATATTCGTTGTGCTCCGGTGCTGAGTAAGGTATGTCCCCTAGGAGTCAGTGAATAATAACTCTTCCTTCCTTCACTTCTCACCTTCAGGAGGTCAGCATGGCACATACGGGATACAGCCGACCTTACCGCCTGGTCGGAAAGACCGAAATTATTGAATAGAGTAATCAGGCTACCTATGCCGATCTCTTCTCCGCGGTCGAGAAGGTAGTCACCATAGAGGGTTAACATTGCCGACTGCGGGCGGATGATGCGTTTACGTGTATTTAACATCATACAAGTCTATGTCATTATTTTTATATATCGTTATATTTTCGTTATATAAATAATAAACATATCAAGTAATTTTGTCAATGGGTAAAGGAATCACTGGAATGAGGCTTAATGGTCAAGATTTCTCCGGGTGAAAAGCTTTATCAGTCCTGTGACAACAGATACTCTTATTTGACAATTATGATAAATCGAGAATAATATAAGCCAATTCATTCCCGTCAGGATGTAAAACGGCTTTGGTGATATGAGACTGTTTTGGGTCGTGTCTAAGATCATTTGTATTTTTAGCAGTAGTAACTAATTCTGCACACTACGAATTAAGGAGGGCTCATGGATTTTTCAGATATATCACTTTTTTACCAATCGATAGAACATCTATTTTATCCATTACTATCTTTTGGATTATTCTATATACTGTTTCACTTTTCATATAATGATGCTGCTGAAGAAACAGATAATAATTTTAAAAAAATGTTGAAAAAGTTCACTCACTTTTACTGGTGGATGTGGTTAACTCTGGCAGTATTAACAGGAATTTTCGTCTTAGTTAAAGCTTTCTCTACAAGTATTGGCTGGATAGTGCTTAAGAGTGGTGAAAGTACGTTATGGGGGCTTGAAATTCCAAATATTAGTGACGGCCTTGGTCTGGGGTGTTTGATAGCAGTAGTCTTATTTACAGTCAGCCTGGTAATATTCTTTATTAACGGTTTATGTATCGCGTGCGGGGTTAGTAATAATGAATGAATCGTGCCAGACCGAAAGAGATTAAAATATAGATTAACTTAGTCCTGTATGAGTTGTATCTGATCATCCTGAAAATTGTTCACAATCAATTTGTAGATTTCATCATTGGACTTACCATCATCGTTAGAGTCCTGAACGAGTGGAAATATTGTTGCAGCAAGACCACTGGTGTACGCGGTGGCAAATGAGGTCCCGTACACGTAACCATAGTTATTTCCAGGAAGTGTTGAATAGATTTTGTATCCTGGAGCCGCAATGTCTACCCAGTCCCCATAATTTGCCAGAGGGATGAGATTGTTATTCCCATCAACAGCAGTTACAGCAATACAATGATCGTATGCTGCCGGGTAAACGGGCTTATTCGTGCCGCCATTCCCGGCCGCTGCGACTATTACTACCCCGTTTTGCCAGGCGTAATTTATGGCTGTTTCCAAATCAGTCGACTTTTCTTCCGACACAAGGCTGATATTGATTATATTCGCCCCGTTATCTACCGCCCATCGTATTCCATTAACCAGGTCGGACATATTATAGTGTCCCCGGTCATCTACTACTTTAACGTTAAGCAAACGACAATTCGACGCAATACCTTGCACTCTAAAATTATCATCCCCATTGGCAGCGATTATCCCCGCAATAGATGTACCATGACCATACATATCTACAACGCCTGCGGGACTGTCTGTAAAGTTTATTTCTGAAGCTACAACTGAACAAAGGGCTTCATGGTCAGCATCTATACCTGTATCGAGTACAGCCACAATAACCTCGTAGTCGTAGTCCGGTAACTGTTGATTCTGAAAGTCCCGGGCACTTAAAACTGGATACCGGTGATTCAATTCCAAATCACTACCTATTTCATCGATAGTGTCATCAATGTGCTGAGGTTGGAGAGGAGATGTAATATTTTGAATACTCTGATATTCGAGATCACAGACAACGGGTGAACCTGTTTCATGTGAAGTATCAGAAAGTATTGATTCAGCGTTATTTTCAACTGCTCTAGAAGCATGTGTAGAAGAACCCGAATATATTCCTGTACCAAAGGCAATCGAACTGGTGATTATGAACAAGAAAATCAGAGAGAATTTAATCGATATGTAGTGCACATTTTATGTCTATCATATAGAGGTGCCCAAACATATTCCTTAAGGTTTCTATCCTGAGAACCGTTAGTATCAAATAGTGTTAGGCAAATGGACTCAACGATTGAAATTTAACCGAAGGAAGTGATGAATAATCTTAACTTTAGTACGAATTTTGTCTATTGACTTACTTACATTATTGTGATACTTTTGGCTCACCATATTCGAACATCCTAAAAACCGGTGAGAGGTTCGCATTTTTTATCTGGGGATTAAATTCGAAGGAGTATTTTAATTACTTCCTTTGGATGATGTGGCAATTGCCAACTCATTTCAAAATAGTACACAGGAAATATTGCTCTTTTTTGCATAGCATATAATCGTAGGAAATAGTCTATTTAAGTGAATAACGGCATATACAGGCAAGGAAATCTTAATAAGTAGAATTATTTGAAAAAGCGAAGACTCATTTAAACTCTTATTTTCACATTCATACGTATCGATATGAACATATTCCACTGATCAAGGAGATGCAAAATGGGATGGTTTTTTTTAAAAGGATTACTCTCATTAGTAATCCTGACAAATGTTATTTTCCCGCCAGGTAGTTCGTCCATTCCATCAAATAATCCTGGTGAAAATCCTGTTAATGCCTTTTTGTCCGGAATAGGTTCTAGACCTGATATAACAGTATCCGAGTTTAATGTAAATTTCGGTACAGTACCTATCAGTTCAACAAGTACGCCGCATTTCCTGACTGTTAGTAATATCGGGACATCGAATCTTTCCATAGGTACCATTACCATCGATGATTCCCAGTTCTCCATCAGCACCACCGGTAATATTTCCGGTCAGACTCTGACTCCGGGCAGCTCAGCCAATATCTCACTGGTCTTCACTCCTTTATCAACTGGTCTTCAATCTGGTTGTATGTTCATCCCATCCAATGACCCTCAACAAAAAGTGGTTAATATAGGGTTATCCGGTATCGGCCAAGATGAAGGTACCTTTACTTTAAATTACTCCGCCGGTTCCGGCGGTACCCTCTCCGGTGATACCTCCCAGACCGTCAACTACGGCGCTGACGGTACTCCGGTCACCGCTGTCCCCAATCCCGGCTATCACTTTGTTAACTGGAGCGACAACTCTACGATCAACCCCAGGACCGATACCAATGTGATGACTGACGTGGATGTCATCGCCAACTTCGCTCCTGATACCTTTACTTTAAATTACTCCGCCGGTTCCGGCGGTACCCTCTCCGGTGATACC
>CAZBQL010000079.1:0-121 GCA_964493985.1 uncultured Dehalococcoidales bacterium | reverse complement strand
ACCCCAGGACCGATACCAATGTGATGACTGACGTGGATGTCATCGCCAACTTCGCCCCCGATACATACGTTGACCTGCTGATCGTTAAGATCGATGATCCTGATCCCGTCGCATACGGTAA
>CAZBQL010000078.1:0-14441 GCA_964493985.1 uncultured Dehalococcoidales bacterium | reverse complement strand
AAATCAATGCTCTACCAAAAGAAAAACAAAAAACTGTCAGGAAGAAAAGAAGAAAATCTGACGATTGGTTATTCTAGTCAGTACTAGCTCTTTTATATATTTTCAGGGCGTTTTCAAAGGTTTAATTAGCTGCACTATAACTCACTGTGTCAGGTGTTTCCGCCCTCCAAGTGATTTTATTAAATAAACTTGACTTCACACGGTGCACACATAATCATCTCTTATGGGTACGAGCATTAGAATTGATGCGTATCCTCACATTGTATCAGGAATGCAACAGGCGGCAGCAAATACATTTGATAGAATTCTGTTAGGCAAAGATTGATTAATAAGACTTATGGTATTTCTTATTTAATCATCATCGAATTTTTGACTATCAAATAGGATTGGTATCTTGGTTTCAGATGATCTTGCGAAACCGTCTAATCCTGGGAAAAGGGTAGTTTGATTAATATTCATTGAATCTAATATATGAAGTGCTTTTACAGTGTTCTGGTTGTGTCTTAATGTAGGTATAATAAATTTCTTAATATTTGTTTTCATCTCATCAATATTTTTATATGCTAATATGTTGTCAATAAACGAGCTACTAATATCACCCGGACACAGGAATATTCCTTTTTGGTATGCTAGCCTTTCATTCAAACGAAAAGGATTTACGGGTTCCATCAATTTAACAGGATAATAGCTCCTAAAAACTAAATCGAAATTCTTCAATTGCTTTTCACGCGAGTTTCTATATTCTGTATATTTGTCATCAATCCACCGAGATATATTCTTCAACTGATTTTGAAACCATACAACGTTAATTGCCCAGACTGCTACGCTTATATATTCTTCTGCTTTTTCAAAAGCGAAATATGCTGCAACATACGGAGAGTAAGTGAAATCAAGTAGTCTCGTTGGAGACCCATAATGTTGCATCAATGCAAGCCATTCATCAGTCGCATCTTCATTCGGTATATTCGAAGTATAATGATGTAATCGCCTTTTAAATTCGCGAATCATGTTTTTTTCTACTCGTATTCTGTTTTTACCTTCTATATTAAACCGGTCACAAGCCCTTTCGAAGGAAGTTTCCAATGTATATTGTGAATTCTTTTGCCCTCTAAAAAGCCAATCAAACTTATTTTTATCCTGAGATTGTTTAACTAATTTTTCTATTTTCTGAATATATTTTTCAATGTCCCAACAAAATTCGACCGTATAATAATCTTCTCTATTTTTATTCATTTATACACCTCTTGCGGATGATTGTAACGAGAATTATATCATTAGAGATTTATAAATGATACCTATTCTTTTCAATTCTGATTAATTTAATCTATTAGTTCCAAATTAGTGTCATTCAGCGGAAAATCCCAATGTTGTGATTGGTATTGAGGCTAATTTGTAGATTCCGCCTTCGCGGGAATGACAGGGGTGGCTGGAGTGGGGGACGGGGCGAGAACCCAGGAGCCTTTGTTTAGGGATTGCGTAATATAAGGCTTACTTGTTTTGAAGTTAATTTCTGGTTATGCAATGAACCTGGTTTATTTTACGACGTTTGCCTTTCGTAACGAGACGGGATATACTTTTGATGAGAAGCGAGATGGAGTTAAGTCTATGAAGCAATATCGATTGCCGGTCATTATGCATCAACCGAGTGAAGATACGGAAAACAAGTATATGGCAGAAATAGCTGCACTGCCGGGGTGCCGTGCCTGGGGTGATACTCCGTCAGAAGCGCTTGAGAATCTTCGGAGCGTTGCCAGTGAATTCATCCTTTCCTACAAAGAGCATAAGCAGCATCTTCCAAAAGAAGTCGAAGAAGCAGCCTGCGAACTGGCAGGCTCTAAAACCCCTGCCGAGGTAACGGTTTATCTTTGAACTACCGCGAGCTTGCCCGGAAATTGAAAAGGCTGGATTGTATTCCTGATCGTTATGCTAGAGGAAGTCATGAAGTCTGGCTGAACTTAAAGACAGGAGCACGGACCACAATTCCTAATTGGGTAGGAGAGACCTGAAACCAGGGACTATATCCAGAATTTTAAGAGACCTCAACATCCAAAAAAAGGATTTCGATAAACAATAGCTTCGAAAGATTTACCTATACCCCCTAAAAAATCCTCGTCAGATGATGGCGGGGCTTGCTTTTTATACGCAGATTATTCATGGAACGTATTTATAATCGTTTAGACTTCTTCAAGCTATACTAAATACAGGAATGTTACCTCTTTGTTTAGACGATAGCTTTATACACAAGAAAAAGCACAAAAACAGTTGTTTCAAATATGAAGGAGTTTGATCGTTATATTTTTGAATTTAAAACCATCAAAGTAAAAACTCTAATGATGGGATTACCATTATATCAAATATTAGCTTCAAATTCTGGAGCGGGAGACGAGGCTCGAACTCGCGACCCTCTGCTTGACAAGCCCTTCCGGCGTTGTCTGAAAGGTAAATCCATCGCATGCTTGCCTCCGCTCATTCAGGCACCGGGCTCGGTAGAATATTTGCCGGACCTTTTGCCCACTCATGCGGTTGATGCGGGGCTAGCCATTGCAGGCTCCCCAATTTCCTAAATCGGGCCACTCCAAGGCCGGCAGGCAATCAAAAGGACGGGGCAGTCAATCAACTCCCCAACTAAATGTTCACTTCACCATAACCCGTTGCCCTATTCTATCCTATTGAAGGAAGCCTGCCTGAAAATAATACATGACTTATTGTGGGAGACACTAAGGTTGCACATAACCGAGAAATGTGTAATCAAGGAAATAGAGAATGCTGAGAAGCATGTTTATGATGAAGATCATGGGATACTAAAACGGTTAATGAGGGCATGCATACAGTGATAATAGTTACAGATTTACTCCTGCAGGGGTGTTTTAATATAAGTAAATGCGAGGGATAAGGAGGATACAGGCAAATGAAGAGTAAACTATCCCGAGAAGGTTCCTCAGCATCCCGAGTTGAAGACCTTTAACTGAGATAAAGGTAATGCGGCAGTGATAGCCGCCAGGGGAAGAAAAGGAACGAAGTTCGAGGCAGGGCGCTATTATGCGGTCTGTCTTTTTTTATCCATTTCTGTTAGTTGTAACACCACTAATAATTGCACAAACATCGAAATGTTACTTAACTTGAGTTAAATGTGCTTATAAAAAGCGTAACAGGCTACGATCCGGCTGGTTACTGGATGGCTTTATTTTTACATCTCCATTATTCAATTACGGTTCATTCAATTAAAGCCTTAGAGTAGAGCGAGGTTTGACAAGATATTCGGCCATCTTCGTGTCTTTCATGAATTCGCAGAATAATGAGTGAAGTTCTCCGGCAACCTCAGGATACTCCGTAATTACATTCTTCTCTTGTTTTGGATCAGATTTCAAGTTGTATAATTCCGAGAAACCCGGTTCAACATCATAGATTAATTCCCATTCGTCGGTGGCGATAGTTGCCCCGGAGGCCCATTCTGACCTGCGTTCCACATCATCAACCGATCGAACCGTTTCACCGGCATTAACGAACGGGAGTGCTCCGACTATATATTCGCGGCCGGGGATGGTCTGGTCTTTCACCATCGGAAGTAAAGATTTACCTTCTACCACAGGTGGGATATCAATGCCCATAATATCCAGAACCGTAGGCATCAAATCAACTGCGGATGTCAGGCCGCTGTATGTTGATGGAGGGGCATCAGGTAGATAAATGAGAAGCGGGATAGCCAGTAGTTCCCGGTATAGTGGTGAGCGTGCCCATACTCCCGGGGATGATCCCCAGTCACCTGCCGCTTCTTCACTCAGATTCGGATCGGTAGCAAGGACGGATTTACCGATCATACCGCCATGCTCGCCAAAGTAGAAACCGTGGTCGGTTGTAAATATAATGGCCGTATTTTTCATCAGCCCCATATTTTCCACCTGCCTCAGGAAGTAGCCGGTCCAGGTGTCGACCATTGTAATCTCGCCACAATACGTAGCAGTCATTTTTTTAACTTTTTCTTCAGAGTATCCGGGTGCATCCTGCCAGAAGCCGTAGATAGGATATATTGTCTCGCCATCATAACCGGGCAGGTACCGCTCCGTATAATATTGGGGAGCGTCCCATGGTTCATGCGGGTCCCAGGTATCTATATAGAGGAAAAAGTCTTCTTTGTAATGGTAGTTCAGCCAGTGCATCGCTTCGATGAAGGTCCGGGGAGCAAAACGATCAGATTCAAAGTGCCAGGGCATAGCCGGCTCACGATCATTCATCGAAGCTTTCGTTATTTCAGGACCAAGAGGCTCGCCGGGAATTACAGGATGATGAAGCTGTCCGGGGACCTCGATAAAGGTATGAAAACCACGATCGTAACCCATAGCATTACGCAGATAAAAAGGAGTGTCGACAATCGCTGAAGTATGGATACCTTTGCCTGCAAGGAGATCACCGATTACCACTTCATTCTTAGGAAGCGGTGCCCACTTCATGAATGACATCGTCCAGCGACCGGTCAGGAAATCGGCGCGAGCCGGCATGGTTGGGAACGATGCTGCATAGTGACTGTCGAACCGAACCGATTTGGCTGCCAGTGCATCCAGGGAAGGCGTGTGAATCATTTTATTACCGTAGGCACCCATATAGTCACGCCGAAAAGTATCAGATATTATCCAGATAACGTTCATATTTTCTCCCTTCTATAATTTACGGAAATATAGAGTGATTATAACATACCGGATAAGCTCTTGAATGATACATCAACGTGTAGGAAATTAATAGAAATAGTTTTCATTAGTTGAATAAAACTCGGAGATATGTGATTTACGGGTATTTATTGACAAAACAGAGTATGGCGGTTATAAGCTCCTTGTATATTTCTTGGGTCCGATGAAGTCATTGCATTGTTTTAAATGGAATTCGACTCTATTTCGAGACACCATCCAAATAATTTCTACCTCCTGGATGTGGAAGAGGTATTTGGAAACGACCCTTTTCCATACGGAATCAAAGCTAATGCCAGGGCTTTTGATATGGCACAAACCTTTTCTGTAAGACAAGGATTAACACAGAAGAAACAGCCCCTGGATGAGATTTACCGACAAGAAATCATTTATCGGGAAGAGCGTTTATGAAAACTGGTCCGGTTGAGCAGGGAAAGATGACTGCAGCATCCTGGTAAATCTATAACACCATCTACATCGGCATAAAAACCACTTATTTGATATACTTGTGGGTATGAAAATCATTGTGCCGATCAAACAGGTACCTGATATGAGTCAGGTCAAGTTTGATAACGAGCACGGTCGGGTAGATAGAAGCTCAGCAGGAGTAGAAATTAATCCCTTTGATCTGAATGCTATTGAAGCGGCTGTCCGGATAAAGGAATTAAGTAATGGACACATTATTGCGATAAGTATGGGGCCATTATCTGCTGAATCTTCTCTAAAAGATGCGCTGGCAAGAGGTGTTGATGAAGCAATATTACTTTCCGACAGTGCTTTTTCTGGTTCAGATACACTCGCTACATCCTACATTATTTCATCTGCTATTAAAAAACTGGGTGACTTCGATCTGATAATCTGCGGTGAAAAGACTGTTGATGGTGATACCGGACAGGTAGGTCCCGAAATTGCTGAACACCTGGGAATTCCCCATGTATCTTATGCTTCGGCCATCAAAGCGGTAAATCCAAAATTACTAGTGTCTTACGAGATGAACAATGTACGTTATACTATAGAGTCTGCATTTCCGGTACTCATAACAGTTACCAAAGACATAAACACTCCACGGTTACCATCTTTCAGTGACAAGATGAAAGCAAGAAAAACGGATATTAGAAGATGGACTAGCGCTGATCTGATTCCTTATATCACTCTTGACCATGTTGGTGTCGAGGGTTCGCCTACCAGAGTATACAGGGTGACGATTCCTACTGAAAACGAAAGGAAAGGGAAAATTTTCAGAGATTCTCCGGAAAATGCGGTTAAGGAAGTAGCAACAATAATATGTAATCAGGTACGAGCGGGATGAGTGTTCAGCCAAACATAATGGTCTTTTGTGAGCAGCGAGAAGGTCAAGTCCATCCCATTTCTTTCGAATTACTGAGTAAAAGCAGGGAAATTGCTGACAGACTTGGCTTCGAACTCTCGGCAGTGTTACTTGGTGAGAATATCATTGAGGCGACAAAAGAACTAATCCAGTATGGTGCGGATACAGTTTTTGTTTACGACCACCCTTCACTCAGAGAATTTGATCTGCTGAATTACAGGTACAGTGTTGTTGAACTGGTGAGAGAACAAAGGCCCGAAATTTTACTGTTTGGGGCAACTAACCTGGGTAGATCACTGGCTCCACGCGTAGCTGTTGCCTTGAATACAGGCCTTACAGCAGATTGTATCGGGCTTGATATCGATGAAGACGGGACTCTGATACAGATTCGTCCCGCTTTTACCGGTAATATTCTCGCCTGGATAAAAACTTCTACCAGACCGCAAATGGCGACGGTAAGATACAAAGTAATGCAGGCAAGACGAAAGGATATTGCCCGAAAAGGTGATGTAATTCAGAGGCCGTTCCATCCTGTACCCTCATTTTTTACAATCATCAACAGGGAAAAGCTGGATAATATAGATATTTCCGGCGCTAATGTAATTATCTCAGGTGGCAGGGGTCTGAAAAAACCGGATGACTTCAATTTACTAATCGAGTTGGCAGATCTGGCAGGTGGCGTTGTCGGTTCAAGTCGTCCTTTGGTTGATGAAGGCTGGATTGGAAGAGAACACCAGGTGGGATTCAGTGGAAATACAGTAAAACCGAAATTGTATGTAGCTTGCGGTATATCCGGAAGTGCTCAGCATATGGCGGGAATGCGAGGAGCGGATGTGATAGTGGCAATAAATACCGATCCTTCGGCACCTATTTTCCGGATAGCCGATTATGGTATTGTCGGTGATTTGTATGAAGTTGTACCCAGGCTAATCAGCGAAATACGAGGGAGGAGAAAATGGTGAATATAGAAAAGCTTCGGAAAATTACAGGTGATGACTGGGTCGTTACTGATCGCGATAAAATGCAGGACTATATGAGGGATGCTGTGTTCGATGCAGTGCTGCCTTCTCCTGCTGAGAATGTTATTCTGGTAAAACCTGCGAATTCAGTTGAAATATCTGACATATTGAAGCTGGCAAATGAGGACCAATTCCCGGTAGTTGTCAGAGGAGGTGGAAGCGGACTTTCAGGCGGTGCAATCCCTACTATCGATTGCGTACTTCTCTCTCTTGAGAGATTCAATAAGATAGAAGAAGTCGACAGGAACAGTCTGATGATAACTGCCCAGGCAGGAGTTTCATACGCAGAACTGGTAAACGCCGCTGAAGACGCCGGCATGTTTTTCCCACCGAAGCCTGGTGATGCCGGCGCTGCAGTTGGTGGCATAGTTGCCTGTAATGCCGCAGGTGCCAGGGCAATAAAATATGGTGTTACCAGGAATTTCGTGAAAGGTCTCGAGGTAGTCTTGCCGACCGGAGAAATAATTAATCTAGGCGGTAAGTTGATAAAGAATGCTATGGGAATTGATTTACTCCACTTAATGATAGGCAGCGAAGGTGCTTTAGGAGTAATAACAAAAGCGGTTTTTCGGATGATACCTAAACCCCGCTATAGCGCTTTGTTGTTAGCTTCGTTTACTGAACGACTCAAGGCAATAGAAGTTTCCGCTGTCGTAGCATCACACATGATAATTCCTCTTGCAGCAGAGTATATGGACCACGACCTGGTTGATATGACAGCCAAATATCTCGGTGCAGAGTGGCCAGCAAAAAATGGGAAAGCTCATCTGTTTTTTATAAGTACCGGCGAAACAGAAGAAGAAGTATATTCTCAACTGGAGGATATAGCCCGAATCTGCGAACAAAACGGAGCCATAGATGTCTTAATGGCGGAGACAAAAGCAGAACAGGACAACATAATAAGGATCAGGGGAGAAATTGCCACCGCTCAGAAATCGGCGGGAACAGTAGGAGATTTCATGGATATCTGCGTACCACCGGCAAACTTGCCTGCTCTTTTCCAGTCAATTCTGGATATCGAGAATAAATATAGTACTACGATCCCTGTAACAGGACATTCCCTGGATGGGAATCTGCATCCGACACCGTTAAAAGAACTTGCCGATAGAGGTTTACTTGAGCAGGTCAAAGAAGAGATATACGCCGAAACAATTAGATTAGGGGGTGTATTAACGGGAGAACATGGTCTGGGCACAATACGACTTCATAACACCCCACTATGGCCGGATACAGGAATCTGGACTTTAATGACGAAAATAAAAAGAACCTTCGACCCGAATAATATACTGAATCCGTATCGTGTATTTCCAGATTAAGACTAAACATGCTTCCGAGCATAACAACAACTGGATCGAGTTTTAAGATATAATAAGTGGCTAATTGGAAGCCTGTTATAAAAGAGCTTTACGGCGTAACTTTGCCAGTACTGCCGTAAGTCCTAACCCGAAAACGCAGGAAATCGCAATAGCTATAAATCCACTTAAAAAAGAGCCAGATATGTCTTTGAGTATACCCAGCAGGTAAGTAAAAGAAAATGAGCCTATGTTGGCGAACAGGTTGCTGAAACCGGTGGAGGTGGCGGTGGTCCTCTCTCCGAGTACTTCCACCGGAATAGAAAACAGTGGTCCGAAATATGCCTGTATAAAGATGGAGTTAACGATTATTATCATGACAAGTAGAATAATGTTATCCACCAGTACCATTAATACACTTGTTAGCATTAAAACCGATAAAGCTCCTGCTATAACGAAGATCGGGTTCTTCAACCTGTCGGAAATATAGCCTCCAAGTAAATTTGAAGGAGCGATTAAAGCAGCTTGCATAGCGATAATGATACCTGCAAATTGTAAGGATAATCCCTTTTCTTCAACGAGGAGAGTTGGCAGCCAGAAAGTAATCCCCATCATAACGGCAAGTCTTACGTATTGTATTCCACCGCATACCCACATCAACTGATGTCTAAACAGCCGTAAAACTTCCCGTACACTAATTTCCTGCTGTGCCTCTCTCTGATGCGGCTCCTTACCAAAATGCCATAACAAAAGACTAATAATTATACCAAGGGGAGGAAAAACCAGAAACGGGAAACGCCAGTCGAACTTCGCTACCAGTGCCGGGCCTGCTATATCAATAATAACGTTTCCTAAAAATCCACCGATGAGGTAGAGTCCCATTGCGGTAGCTCTTTTTTCAGGCGGAAACCAGGCAGAAATCAGCCGAATTCCGGGAGCGAATAAAAAAGCACGAAAAAAGCCTGACACAGCCTGAATAGTCAAAGCTTGCCAGTATTCTGTAACGAAGCCAAATGTCAGGGATAATACCGTCGTTCCCAGCATTCCTATTACAAAGAGTCTTTTGCCGCCAAAGCGGTCGGCAAAATAGCCGGCAGGTATCTGCATCAAGGCATAGACGAGGGTACTGGCTGCAGCAAGTGTGCCTCCCTGGGTAAAAGTTAAAGCCAGGTCTTCGCGTATCATGGGCAGGAATAATGCAATACCGCCGATACTCAAGGCCTGAAAACTCTGGCAAATAACAATCAACGGGATGTTGAATAGCTTTTCCCGCTTTGATATTTGCTGCAATGGATTCTCCTAATTGTCTATATAAATTATGACATAGTGTAAGTCAGTTAATCCCGCTCGATAAGAAGGTTAAACCTTCTCTTTTATTTGACGAACCATTAAAAGCATTACCCCGGCTATGGCATAGCATATACTTGATACGAGTAATGCCGGGTTATAACTTCCGGATGTTTCTAAGATAATTCCCCAGATGGTTGGACCTAAACCTCCAACTAATCCCCAGGAGAGTGTCAATATACCGAATGATGAGCCGATATTCTGTCTTCCAAACAAGTCACCAAGGTACGGAGCGAAAAGAGTGCTGGTGAAACCTGCTCCGATACCGAATATAATGGCATAGACTATCAGTTGATTAGCTGAATGGATTATTAGCCACCCCGTCAACATAGCAAGTGCTGAAAAGGATGCTCCAAGTATCATAATTCTCTTTTTCCCGTATTTATCTCCGAACCAGCCGCTTCCGATTCTTGCCAGGATGGATGGCCCGTTAAAAACGGTAACAAAAACACCGGCTGCTGCGTTGGTACTCCCTAAATCTACTGCCCAGATAACCAGATGTGCTAATAAACCGTTAAAAACGATCCCTATCAATCCATAAGCAACAAACAATAACCAGAACTGTGGTGTTTTTAGGAAATTTTTAACATTCCCCCTTTTAAGTACACTCTCTTGTTCGATAGTAATATTTGATTGTGAAATTAATCCATCGGGTTGCTGCCCTATTGATTCCGGAGTGTCCCGAATTATGAAATATGCCAGAAACATGATCGGTATGCCCACAACAAAAGCTGCGACAAAAGAGACCTGCCTCCAACCATAGATGCTGGATGTTGATGTCAGTAATGGAATAAATATTGAGGTTCCAATAGCGAATGCAGAACTAATGATTCCACTTGCCAGACCGGCTCGTTTCACAAACCACTTTCGTGATGTAGCTTGTAGCGGCACGAGATGGGTATTACTTACTGCTATCGCCATAACAAGACCGTAATAGCAATAAAGCTGCCAGAGTGAATTTACGTTGGAGAGTAATATCCAGCCGGTGAGGCAGAAAAGTCCCCCGATAAATAACGTTTTTCGACTGCCGAGTCGATCTGTCATCCACCCGGTCAATATTGAAAATATTGAATATGCCCACAAGCTGACGCTTTGAGCTGTTCCTACGGTTGTTCTTGACCACTCTAATTCTGATGAAATGGCAGGAAAGAAGGCAGTAATGCTGTATCTTCCCATAGGTCCAAGCATCCCGACTATAAAGAGTGCAATAAGCACCCGCCATCCATAAAATACCTTGCGCAACTTTCTCATAATCCGCCGCAGCTTGATTAGTTCTCGAGGATACATTGTTTCCGTTATTTCTTATGTTGTGGTCATTCCATAATGTAGCATAATCATTGGGTAATCATATTTGGATTTGGTTGAAATTACCATGATTTTATAGAAAAAATTGATAGGTATTACTATCATTATTACCCTGGCGTTTAATATTATCATTTTCTTAGGCAATTATCCTTTATCGCATAGTAGGAACATAACGCGGTAATAGTCGATGTATTCTTCTCTCAGATGGACGGGTGACTGATTAAAAATCATAATTACCGCAAATGTATGCATGTTTCGGGTGGAGTTCGACTCTTTTGTGTTTTCAGCAGATTAATAATGAAATATTATATGTACTCCATATCGATAGGCTGATATTAAAGATCATTATTACTAATTATTAGAAAATAGTATTGCTTTTTGGGTTTAATAATCTTTATGATTTAGTCATGTTCGTAAATATGATGAACTAAAAAAGGAGGCTGATTAATGAAATCGATAATTGTAGATGCATATGCTCATATCTCACCTCGTAAATACACCGAGTTTATTCGAGAAAAATATCCAATCATGTATAACAATATGCTCGGCCCATGTGTACCCCTCTACGACATGGACACAAGATTTCGCATTATGGATAAGTTTCCCGAGGTTGTCCAGGTCCTGACCATCGGTCCTGTACCGCCAATTGAGCATTTTGCTAATGAAACTCAAACTGTAGAGTTGGCAAAGATGGCCAACGACGAAATGGCTGAACTTTGTTTGAAATACCGGGACAAGTTTATCACAGCGATCGCACTTTTACCTATGAATAATATCGACGCTGCGTTACAGGAGACCGACCGGGCCATTAGGGAATTGGGATTCAGGGGTATCTATGTTCATTCCAATATCAACGGTAAACCACTTGATGCCCCGGAATTCCTGCCTCTCTGGGAGAAAATGGCCAATTATGACCTTCCCGTTTACATTCATCCCTGGAGACCACCGGAATTTTCCGATTATGAAACGGAAAACGCATCGAAGTATAATATCGCGGGTAATTTCGGCTGGCCTTATGAAACTACTGTTGCCATGACACGTATTATCTTCAGCGGTATCCTCGATAAATATCCCAACCTGAAGATTGTTACTCACCATTGTGGAGGTATGGTCTCTTTCTATGCAGGAAGGATTTACCAGCACTATGGCAGTCAAAGAAGGTTCCTCGGAGACATCAAAAAGACTCCTCTTGAATACTATAAGATGTTCTATAATGATACTGCCATTCATGGCAATACTCCAGCCCTTATGCTGGCATATGATTTCTGGGGTCCGGACAAGCTGGTCTTTGGCGCTGATCTTCCCCTGGGTGATTCATACTGGGGCGCCAGGAGTTATCGTGCTACGATTAATGCGATAAATGATATGGAGATTCCCGACGCAGACAAGAAGAAAATTTTTATAGATAACGCTGCTAAATTACTGCGGATTCCGATTTAGATCGAAGCTTCAAGATGAAACTACTGGTAGTGGTAATCTTAAGAGCAATATAAGTATTATTTCACGGGAGGTCGACTTTCACTCATCTTAAAAAATAAGTTGATCCATGATCTTGTGCATATCCAAAGGAGGAGTAAGCAAAAGCAATGTCTCAAGATGATGACAAGATTATTGCCGATCTTCAAGCCAGGAGAGCAAGTCTGAATGAACTTGAAGAAAAGGCTTATGCCGGACCATACCAGGCAAAATGGTGGTTTGCCAAACGGAAACAGACCGAACTGGAGAAAAGGCTATATCCTGAAAAACACTTTGACGACCTCCCGGGAGCCAGTATGCCTGAAGGAATACTTATAGGAAGAGATGTTCCCGTTGAGATGAGCGATGGTGTTAAGCTGGCTGCCAATGTTTTCCGTCCTGATAAGCCGGGTGGATTTCCTGTTATTATGGCTTTTACACCTTATAGCAAAGATTATTATGGCCAACATGACGATTTTGGTTGCTCGGAAATGACGCCTTTTGAAGCCCCGGATCCGGGATACTGGGTTCCAAACGACTACGTTATGGTCCATGTTGATGAAAGGGCAAATGGAAAATCGCCGGGCGTAGGGACAGGCGGTGTATATGACCTCTATGACGGAATAGAATGGGCTGCCAGGCAGGAATGGAGTAACGGAAACATAGGCATGCTGGGGCACTCTGCTCTGGCGATGCGGCAGTGGGAAGTAGCCTCAATGGAGGTGCCACCACCACATCTGAAAGCCATAATTCCCTGGGGAGGATTTAGTGACAGGGCGAGGGATAACAACTATCCCGGAGGTATCCCGGAAACGGAATTTAACCCCGGTCGTGGTGAAAATATACCGTTGTGGCAAGAGAATTTCCAGCCACTAAAGAGACCAGATCAGCCACAATATCAGCAATTACCAACCGATGAATTACTAAATCCCCCTGAACTTGAAAATATCAAAGTGCCGATGCTTATCGGTTCTGGCTGGGTAGACTATTACGCCCACCTTCAGGGCAATTTTCGCGGCTGGTTAAGTTCTTCTTCACAACATAAATGGCTTTATACCTATAGCCTGCGAAAGTGGCAGGGGCTATATACCCCAATTGAGGCAAGGGACATGCAGAGGAGCTTTTTCGATTATTTCCTCAAAGGCATAGACAGCGGCATAATGGAGATGCCCAGAGTCCGCTTATCGGTCCAGGATAAGCTGCTGGATTTCAAAGTCCGTTATGAGAAAGATTTCCCCCTCAAGCGGACTGTGTATACTGCACTCTATCTCGATGCCAGTAATGGTGTTCTGGGTCCTGATAAGCCGGAGGAAACAGCCGTAGTCTCTTACAACTCTGATGTGTCTCCGGTAAGCCAGATTATCCACCGGGCGCCTAGTGTAGGTCCGGAAGGCAAAGCGTCATTTCGGATCACATTCGATAAAGAAACAGAAATAACCGGATTCATGAAACTTAAGCTATGGGTTTCTCCCGAAGACGCAGATGACATGGATATTTTTGTTACAGTGAGAAAATATAACGCAGATGGATTTCAAGTATGTTTTGACTCAGATGGCGCTCCAGGGCGAATGCCTGTGGCCCTGGGTTGGATGAGACTATCAAAAAGAGAACTGGACGAGGAGCTATCGCAACCATGGCTGCCTATACAGAAGTCTGTATTACCGGATGGACCTGAACAAAAAGTGAAGTCTGGAGAAGTGGTACCCTGTGAAATAGCGATATGGCCTTCCTGTACGTCATATCACGCTGGCGAGAAATTAGTCGTAGATATATCCGGGAAATATGGAGTAAAGGATGATTTGTTGAGAGGTTACAATAACCTTATAAACAAAGGCAGGCATTCGATCTATACCGGAGGTAAATATGACTCTCATCTTCTAGTGCCGATAATCCCTGGAGCAAGAAATTATAATACATTCGGCGGCAGGCAGGCTATCGAAGACTAAAACATAGGAATAAGTCTTTATTTTTAATATCTTGTACCTGGATACACTCTTTTGGAAATTAGTAATTTCTA
>CAZBQL010000077.1:12871-14674 GCA_964493985.1 uncultured Dehalococcoidales bacterium | reverse complement strand
GCGCCGTTGTGGTTCGACAGGCTCACCACGAACGGCTTGATTATCCCACTTTTATGTGTAACCAGGTACCGGGTTTACGCAGGTGGTCGTGGCGGCATATCCCTTTTCTGCATCAGTTCGATTACGATACCACCGACTTTCCGGGCATCCATGTAGGCATAAATACCACTGGCGTGATACATAGCGGGAACACCTTTCGCTTCGAGTTCAGCTACTTCCTCGTCAAGGTTGTCAACGACATAGGCAATGTGATTGGCACCCTCACCGTGTTCATCCATATAGGTCTTGTTAAAATTGTCGCCCTCGACCGGCTCCGTAAGTTCCAGGGTAAGAGGTCCAAGGTCGAGCATTTTAATCTTTATTTTCCAGGGAGGTGCGTTTTCTTCACCATAGGTTTTCAGTCCGCCTATTTTTTCGCTGTCGAGGATGTGACCCGGGTTGTCGTCGGTCGTTCCGCCGATTGACCTGAAATATTTGACCGCTTCATCCATATTTTTTACAGAAAGCCCTACATGTCTTAGTGTCCAATTTTCAGTACCCATCGATATTCTCCTTTCCGGGTGGTTTTTCAGAGTTCAGTTTATGATATAGAGTGGTAAATTTCAAAAATACGACCTAATTACGCTTTACGTCCTTGAGGAAGGTGAAGCCGATGAGGGCGACGACCGCCATTCCCGACCAGAGTATAAACGGATAGCGTGGATCTATATCAGCTAGACTGTTGCCTATTGGCGGAGATACGATCTCACCGACCCGTGATATGGTATGAATCAGTCCGATGGCTGTCCCGGCGTACCTTGTACCGATCTCTTTTGTTTCCAGGAGCATCGTCATTTGCAATGCCATAAATCCATCCCGGACGACGCCTGCCACGACCATAGCAATCCAGACATTGCCTCCGCTGCCCAGTGTTAATATCCCGACACCGACCGCGGTCATGAGAGTGGTCGCGAAAAGCATTATCTTGCGGGAACCAAGTTTGTCTGAAAGCAAGACGATGGGGACGGTAAACATCGTACTTAGACCGTGGAATGTAGCCATCGCGCCGTCAGCGGCAGCAGCGTTCCAGCCCATATCTCGCAGATAGATAGGCAGGTAACCAAGCATACCCTGGACGCAACCTATCTGCCACATAACGATAGATCCAAGTATCCAGATACGCTTGATTCTAATAACTTTCAAAAGGGTCTCCTTAAGTGGTAAAGCAGCAACGTTTTCTGTCCGACTATCTCCGTGCTGAGGATCATTCCTGGTGAAATACCAGAGAATACTGATGACTGTAGAGGCTATCCCATAAACGATAAGGACATTCCGCCAGCCGCCGAGGAGGGGTGACAGTATCGTGGCGCTTATCATCGAACTGAGGAGAAAGCCGAATCCCATACTCATCGAGAGGACGCCGTTCGCCAGTCCGAGGTGTTTCCCGGGGAACCAGACAGTGCATGCTCGGATAAGGGCCGGAGAAGTGATTGTCTGTAGAAGACCGAAAAGGAACATCGTTGCTGAGAGAGTAAAGAAACTATCGGACATTCCGCGCAAAATCCCGGCTAGTCCGGTGAGAAAACAACCGACAACGAGGACACGTTTTGTACCAAACCGGTCGCTGAGAAGTCCGCCCAAGAGGATGACCAACATCCCTGAAAGCGGGATCATACTCCAGATAACTCCTATCTGGACAAGGTCGAGTCCAAGATCAGTGGATATCTCCTTGAAGAGGACCGGCATGCACATCTGGGGCATGGCGACGAATACGCAGCCTGTGAGGCCAATCATAGCCAGCATGTTCCACCTGGTTTTCAAGGG
>CAZBQL010000077.1:3471-12771 GCA_964493985.1 uncultured Dehalococcoidales bacterium | reverse complement strand
ACTTCCTGTTCTACCTGCTGAGAACGATCACGAAGCCAGCGGTTTATTTCGTCAAGGGCAGGTGGAGCCACGCTGAATACTTCGATATCCGATGGAAACTGGACGCGGTGATTTTCTCTGATGAAAAGGATGGCAGAGCTATCTTCCCCGAGGGTTTCGTTTATCCGGTTAGCGATATGTACATATCGCTTTTTTGAAGCTTCCGAGTATAACTCCGAGACTGTTTTAGCAACCTTGGTACTGATAAATCCCATCATAAGGTGGCGTTCCCAGTCCATGGTTTCCTCGGTTAGTTCTTCATCCTCAATAACCTCGAGTTTCGCACCAGACTGACACCTCTCTCTGGTAATTTTACAACTCAAAGGACTGAGTTTTTCCATAATTTTAAGCCCCTCGTCGCCAGCTATCGTCACCGATTCATGATAGACAAGGTCAACCGTGCCCATCTTGGACTCAAGGTTCCTGATATGTTCCTGGACCTGCTTCCAGTATAATTCGTATTTTTCTGAATATTCGGTCGGCGCGCCCTCGTAAGTGTAGACAAGAGGGACAAGATACAACTTCCTCTTGCCTTGGTATTGTCCCGCTTCAGGTTTTTCAACCCTGCCCAGTTCATCAGTCATAATTAACCTCTGCTGAAAACTTTTCTTATATTCGAGTGGAGCTTATCACCCAGTTCTTCTACTGCTTCATATCTATTCTTATTCAGTTCAAATTGTTTCTCTGTGAATTCACTGCCTGAAAACAGTTTTTCGGGATGGATGTAAATATCATCGACAACTCTGATAGCAGCCGGAATCTGAAAACCGGTGGGCGAGTCTTTCCATTCTTCCAGGCCGCCTCTAAGCAGTGAATCCAGTATACCCATGGTGTGTTCAAGCCTGATATCGCGGAAATGTTCTCCCTCCCCGACACCTCCGGTGTTCAAAAGGTAGAAATTCATATTGGGAAGGCCTTTGACAATATTATAGAAAATATTTGCATGTTCCGTTAAGTCGCCTGAGACGAAAGGATCGTAGAAAAACTCATGACGGATGGTGCCAGCCTTGGTCGGGTCCCCGGCTGATGATTCCATCGCCTGACCGAGTACCATCATGGCAACCGCCTGTTCGCAGGTAAGTTTGGAGATTGCAGGAATCAACGGCCCCCTCGTGATAATGATCAAATTATCTATCTTCGGAACGTCGATATATGAACTGGCATGCATAAAATCTTTTCTCAGTATCACCGCTCGTCCGTTCGACGTCCGCTGAAAATTATAAAAATCGAAATCGCCGTATTCATCCACGAACACGTTTTCGTGAACTGTCTCAGGTCTGAGTAGACCATAGAGTATTTCGGTCTGATCGCCGGCATTTACGGCTTCGGTCTTGACAAAAATACCACCGGCTTCAAAGCCGTGGAACGAACCGTCGGGCATCAAGGTCCCGCCGTCATCCTGGATTAACCAGGATTTTTCATTACCCTTTTTCGCCAGGATGCGGCTGGTGGTGGTGGTTTTCCCGTTTGCACTTAGGGCGATAAGGAGTGTTCTGACAGTCCTGTAATCACCGTGTACCGACTGGAGGTAGTCCTCCCGGCATCCGGCGTGAAGGAAGATTCCGCCTTTCCTGGTTTTAGCAGCCCAGTCTTCGGCAGCGAAAACACCTTTTTTATACTCACCGATATAGTTGCCATTCCTGATTATTTTCACATATTTACCGTCAGGAAGCATCGCCAGCCTGATAGTGATATCCTTTTCAGGAAGGGGCTTTGTCCAGTTTTTTTCATACTGATCATCGAAGAAGAAGATTATACGATAATCGGGTTCCTTCACTTCACCCTGAACTGGCCAGAAAAGATTCCCCCCTCCATAAGCGACATGAGCAAAGCGCTCGGGAACGATTAACCTTACAACAGGCCCGGTCTCGATATTGCCGACAATTCTGTCCGTGCATATAAGCCAGTGTTTAGCCAGTTCTGCTTCGCATTGTTCAAGTAATTTGAGTTCTTCATCACCGAACAGAGTATCTACACTGTTTTTTGTGAACATGGCAGACCTTGACGTTGGCTCACTCTCCGCTACAAAGTTCCCGTAAATCGTTTTTTTAACTCCTGGAACCTTTTCAACCAGCGTACGCATTTCATTAACAGAAGGATTTTCCGAAATGCGCCGTTCCTCTATGGCTTTTTCCCTGATTCTATCGAAAGTTAATATAAATTTATTGAGGTCGAATTCAGGCATGTACCTCTCCATTCAGCCCGATTTTATTAGTCTTTCCTCTTCAAGGAATGAGACGTTTTATTATAACATTTTTACGTGTAAGTGTTATAATCCGGTTTGAAACGGGAGCCGCAATCAATGATACGAAAGTGTACTCGGGATGATAAGGAACGGATATATTTTATCATTAATGAAGCAGCGAAAAAATACGAAGGCGTGATACCAGAAGATAGGTATCATCAGCCATATATGCCGATGGAAGAGCTGGAAGCAGAAATGAAAAGGATGGAATTTACCGGCTGGGAAGAAGACTCCGAACTTGTAGGTGTGATGGGTCTTGAGCCGGTGAAAGATACTACTCTTATCCGCCATGCTTACGTATTGCCGGAATACCAGGGAAAAGGCACGGGGAGTAGGTTACTGGAATACCTGAAGAAAACGGTAAAAACTTCCGAGCTTCTGGTGGGCACCTGGGCCGATTCCTACTGGGCGATCGGATTTTATGAGAAACACGGTTTTATACTGAGAGATGATAAAGACGATTTATTAAAGTCCTACTGGGATATACCGGTCCGACAGATAGAGACTTCGGTTGTACTTGCCTTGAAAATTGAGGAGGAACGGTGACAGAAGAACAACTTTCACAGGAAGAATTATCACGCATTATTATTAACGAGATAAACGAATACATAAAGTCAAGCCCTCTGAACAGAATGCCCGGGAATGGAGATCTAAGGATATTCAGCAAACCTTTGGTCAAGTTTGCCGATGGCGATGATCCTTTTTTCAACGAATTAAAATCGATAATTTCACCCGAGCATCTTACTCCGAGAGAAGCCCTTGCACTGGCGTACGATAAAAGGCCGGACGAATTACCGGGAAAAATTTCTGTAATAAGCTGGATATTGCCGATAATGGAAACTACCCGCAGGTCCAACCGAAATGAAACGGCTGGCCCCAGCCGTTTCTGGTCGCACACCCGCTGGTTCGGAGAAAAGTTCAATGATTCTCTCCGGGAATATGTTACGGATATACTTAGTGAAATGGGGTATATAGCAGTGGCGCCGACACTCCAGCCTTATTTCAAAATGAACTCTAATGAAAATGGTCCGTACACCAACTGGTCGGAACGTCACATTGCCTTCGCTGCCGGACAGGGTACCTTTGGGCTTTCTGATGGATTTATTTCAGAAAAAGGAGTTGCACATCGATGTGGAAGCGTGGTTACCGATATGCCGCTACCGGCAAGTCAGAGGACTGCAAAGGCACCATATGATAACTGTCTTTTTAATTTTGATGGAAGCTGTAAAGTCTGTGCCACCAGGTGCCCGGCTGGCGCGATAACATCGAAGGGCCATGACAAGAAGAAGTGCGGTGATTATCTGCGCAGCCTGGGCTATTCGTCCAAAGAATTTAAAGAAGGGTACGATCTGGAAACGAGTGTCGCCGGCTGTGGTCTGTGCCAGACTAAGACGCCATGTGAGTACCGGGTCCCTCTCAAGATACAGAGAAGCAGGAGAGAGAAGTAAAACATAGGCATTTTCCGCGCTCCTACCACGGGATAAACTCTAGTACTTGCGGCAATTACTGTTATTATCATTCCGCCCCCCCCCCGCATCAAGTACGGGGCAAGCTCTGAGCTTGTCGAAGAGCGCCGTTGCGGTTCGACAGGCTCACCACGAACGGCTTGATTATCCCACTTTTCTGTACAACCAGGTACTAGAGTTCGGCTTCCAGAAGGGTAGTTGTATCCTGGACTCCCTGGACGCCGCGAACCTCACCGACGATAATCTTCGTCAGTTCGAACAGGGATTTAGCTTCGGCTACGGCTATAGCGTCCCACTGGCCGAAAACCAGTGTTACACCCACAACTCCCTGAGTAGCTCTAATCTGTGATAATGCCTCTCCTTCCAGTCCCGGCACCAGTTTTATTAAAAGATATCCTTTTGTCATCGTACGGTATTATATTCCTTAAGTTTTTTCACTGGCAAGACCTGAGATTATACTTCTCCTTCTATTTTTCCCCACATTCCATCTTTATAAAGTTCCTGCAGCGTGACCCGGTCCATCTTGTTAGCTAGATCACTTTTACTCCTTGTGTATATCCTGATGTAATTGCCGGTGTACCCGGACCATATACCGCCTGATTGTGTTTCCCACAGGACATCCAAAGTCCTGCCTGTAAATCCATACCTGTATGATTCGGCACATTCTCTGCTTAATATGCCCAGATTTCGATTACGCTGTGTCTTAACGCTATCCGGGACCTGTACTGGCATCGTTGCTGCGGCTGTTCCCGGCCTCCGGGAGTAAGGAAAAACGTGTGTCCTGGCAAATCCCATCTCCCGGCACATTTCAAAGCTTGCCTGGTATTCTTCATCTGTCTCACCCGGAAATCCGGTGATAATGTCTGTAGTAATTGCTACATCAGGCAGGCGTGATCGTATCAACGATACGGTTTTGCGGAAAACGCTGGTATCGTATCTCCTGTTCATTCTTTGAAGCACGGAGTCGCTGCCGCTTTGAAGAGATATATGGAAATGAGGGCAGAGACGACCGTTATTCCAGAGATCGAGTAATCCGGGAGTGACTTCATCCGGCTGTAAAGAGGAAAGCCTTAACCTTTGAACATCGGATTCAGTAAGAATCCGGACCAATAGTTCCGGCAACTTTACTCCGTCACTGTCATAAGAACCGATCTCGGTCCCGGTAAGAACGATTTCTTTTATCCCGTTCGATACACGGTCCTTAATCTGTTTTAATACATCATCGGCAGGCAGGCTTGTTTCTTTTCCTCTGACGAACGGAACAATACAATATGAACAGAAATAACTGCACCCGTCCTGTATTCCGATAAACGAACGGGTTCTGGATTCGAGTATATCTTGGTTAAACTGTTGAGGTGTTTCGGTTACTGATTCTTGAAGGAAACCTTTCTTTTTCAGTATTGCCGGTAGATTTAACTTTTCATCGTTGTTTGCGATTAACCTTAACCCTTCTATACGGTCGAAGGTTTCAGGTATACGTTGAGCATAACATCCGGTGGCTACCAGTATCACATTCGGGTTCAGACGATGAATCTTCCTCAAGAGCTGGCGTGACTTAGCGTCAGCGGTATGTGTAACGGTACATGTATTTAATATATATATATCGGCGTCGTCTATGGAAGTGATAATAGTATGACCCTCTTCCCTGAACCGATGAGCAAGAAGTTCAATTTCAGCCTGGTTGAGTTTACATCCCAGCGTACTTAGAACGATTTTCACGATACCAAACCATAATAAAAAATACTTATATGAACCGGAAATCTTTTACCGGTCAGATTGACTATTTTACCTGAAATCCATTATACTAAGCCATATTTCGCACTCGCAAATCGGGAGGATAATTTGGCAGAGAACTCATATAACAGAGTAGTAATAACCGGGATCGGTTGCTTTTCTCCTCTTGGCCATGATATTGATACCACGTGGAGGAATCTTATCGATGGCAAATCAGGTATTACAGAAATAACTCTTTTCGACGCAAGCGATCTGGAGACAAGGATTGCTGCTGAAGTTAAAGATTTTGATATTAATAATTATATTGACCGTAAAGTATCGCGGCGGATGGATCGTTTTTCGCAAATGTCGGTTGCTGCCAGTATGCAGGCAGTAGAGAAGTCAGGAATTGAGATCAATTCCAGTAATGAAGACCAGATAGGAATAATCATAGGCAGTGGCATCGGCGGTTTAACTACCCTGTACAACCAGACGAAAATTCTTGTCGAACAGGGACCAAGCAGGGTGAGCCCGTTCCTTGTTCCGATGATGATTTCGGATATGGCGGCAGCCCAGGTGTCGATTACCCTCGGAATCAAAGGCGTTAACCTGTGTACAACCTCAGCCTGTTCAAGCAGTTCCGATGCGATTGGTGTAGCATATGAATTACTGAGACGAGGTGATGCCCAGGCGGCTATATCCGGCGGGAGTGAAGCGATTATCAACCCTCTCGGGATAGCATCGTTCAGTGCATTGAAGGCCTTGTCGACGAGAAATGATGCTCCACAGGAAGCATCTCGTCCCTTCGATGCGGACCGTGACGGTTTTGTTATCGGCGAAGGCGCCTGTGCTCTCATTCTTGAAACTCTTACTCATGCTCAAAAAAGAGGAGCAAAAATTCTCGCTGAAATAATTGCCTACGGTGCGAGTGGCGATGCTTTTCATATCACCGCTCCTGATGAGAATGGCGATGGTGCTGTCAGGGCGATGCGTCAGGCACTGAATAAAGCTGGAATCGAACCGAAAGACATCGATTATATCAACGCCCACGGTACGTCTACTCAACTAAACGACAAAGTAGAGACACTGGCTGTTAAAAAAGTCTTTGGTGAAAAAGCCTATAAGATCCCGATGAGCTCAACGAAATCTATGACCGGTCACCTGATAGGAGCTGCCGGGGCTATGGAGACAGCGATATGTACCATGGTCATCCAGAACGGAATCATACCTCCCACAATTAACCTTCATAAACCGGATGAAGGATGTGATCTCGATTATGTACCGAATATTGCCCGAAAAGCGGATGTTACGACGACCCTGTCCAATTCGTTTGGTTTCGGCGGTCATAATTCGGTGTTGATATTGCGAAGATACAGTGAGGGATAGGCTTGAGCCATAGCCGATGGAATTTACTGCCATCTATTCCTGATGAGAATGTCGGTGTTACCGGTATACCCTTATTGATACGCCAGTTACTCTACAATCGCGGAATTACTCAGCCTTCCGATATCGAGACTTTCCTTGCAGCCGATGAACGGCTTCGTGGTGATCCTAATATTCTACCGGGCATGCATGAAGCGGTCGCTCGACTTTACAGGGCTCTTCTTTCCCGGGAGAAAATCGCCATTTATGGTGATTTCGATGCAGACGGTATAACGGCGACGGCCCTGCTGGTGCAGGGACTGTCAATGCTTGACTGCGAAGCTATTCCGTATATTCCCAACCGTATTAACGAAGGGTACGGTCTGAAGATAACACCCCTGGAGACTCTACAAAAACAGGGAGTCAGCCTGGTAGTGACTGTCGATTGTGGAATAACCGCTGTATCTGAAATCAAGAAAGCGAGCCGGATGGGACTGGATATCATCGTTACCGACCATCATGTACCACCTGATGATATTCCTTCAGCCGCTGCAGTAATCGATCCGAAACTCCAAGGCTCGGAATACCCAACATCGGAACTTGCCGGTGTGGGTGTTGCCATGAAACTGCTTGAGGCTTTATTTTCAGGTCTTGGTAAAGCGGAAAAACTTGAAGAGGTAATCGACCTGGTCGCTCTTGGTACGGTTGCTGACATGGTACCACTCCTTGGGGAGAATAGATACCTGGTGAAACAGGGACTCCGGATACTGAATAATTCTCCACGTCTCGGCATACAGGAGATTATCAGTCAGACTGGTCTGGACGCTTCAAACATAAACAGCACCAGTATATCGTGGACGATTGCCCCGAGATTGAATGCCGCTGGCAGAATAGGAGATGCCATGAACAGCTACAGGCTGTTGATGACGGAATCAGTAGAAGAAGCCAGGCAGCTCGCCGGATGGCTGGAGCAGAAGAACCTGGAACGCCAGAAGTTAACAAACCTGGCTCTCGAACGGGCCAGGGAACAGGTGATAGCGCAGGTCAACCAGCCGCTCCTGATAGCCAGTGATCCCGGTTATTCGGCAGGAATCATAGGGCTGGTAGCCGGCAGGCTTGTAGAAGAACACTACAAACCGGTAATTGTAATCAGGACCGGTGACAGGTACTGCGGAGGTAGTTCCCGCAGTATCCCGGAATTTAACATGATAGAAGCCCTGAATAAATGCAGCCATCTGCTGACCCGTTTTGGCGGACACTCAAGGGCAGCCGGCCTGAGTCTGTATACAGGAAACCTATCACAGTTGAAACAAGCCCTCCTGGAGATAGCGGCTGAGGAACTTGAAGGAGTAGACCTGCGCCCTAAGATAGATATTGACGCGGAAACGACACTTCCGGATCTTGGAGGTAATACCTATCCGACTATCCAGAAGATGGCGCCATTTGGCCAGGGAAATCCGGTGCCGACATTCCTCAGCAGACAGGTGGAGGTTGTTTCGTCGAGTACAATGGGAAGTGATAATTCCCACCTGAGAATGAGGGTAAAACAGGGAGCAATGCTCTTTGACGCGGTCGGTTTCGGACTGGGGAACTGTATCAATGAGGTCTCAAATCATATCGATATTGTATACAACCTGGAACTGGACCACTGGAACGGGCAGTCCAAACTTAGACTGAATGTCCTTGATTTCGAACCGGTATCGCCATAAGCATGTAAAATGTAGTATGAAAGCAACAGGGAGGCAGGTCTATGAGTAATCCCAACGGCCCTTATCCCGGAAGACAGATATTTCTGGGAAGGACAAAACAGGGTAATCCATGTTTTGCCTATCTTGTTACAGGCAGAAGCCCGCAGAGCCGGGAGAGGAGAGCGACAAAAACCGGCCATGGCATTATCATGGGACCTATCGGAAACGAACCTTATGACTGGCTCAGACATTATACAGCTGTTATGACCGACGGGAATATCGGTCTTGCCGCAGTTACCAATGGAATTCAAACGGAAGCTGTTTTTGAAACGTATCGTTTGCTTTATCATACTAATGCCGCACCCGGCGCCGAATACATGACCGGTATCATGACCGGCGCTCAGTATGAACCTGACAGTCTTCATACACCGAGGATAGCCGGTGTAATTACTTTTCCTGCCGGAAAAACCGAACCGGTCTATATAATGAGTATTATTACCGACAATCCACCGGCGAATACGTGGGTAATCAAGCCTGAAAAGGCAACTCTGACCGGCATATCTACCTACAACGGAAATATCGAGATTCCAAAGGCGTTTGATGTTTCCGAAGATCTGCCGGTGATAGAGAATGATTATGACACTCCCGCCGGGATTGCCGAATATATATACGAAATATCCGCAGCTACAAACCTGGGTGACGATATAAGAGTTTGTGCTATCGGAGGAGTGCTTGCGGGTGATAAGAAGACGTGGGAATTATCAATGATCAACAGGCACGGAGAAAA
>CAZBQL010000077.1:0-3371 GCA_964493985.1 uncultured Dehalococcoidales bacterium | reverse complement strand
GCTTGTCAGTATCGACGGGTTCTTCAGGTAATTCCACCTCAGGTTTTCCCCACCTTGTTTTCACTATCATCACCGGGATGATTATTGCCAGCACTATTATTCCAATGACCTGTGCCTGGTGTAATCCGAAGAGAAAATCAGTGCCATCTCTTAAAAAACCGATGCCTATTCTCCAGCCGGAATACATGCCAAGGTAGGTAAAAAACAATGAACCCTCCGGTTTAAGACGTCCCCGCAGGAACATGATAATACCGAACGAAATCAAGAGGAATATAATCTCATATACCTGGGTCGGGTGAACTGCAACAGTTGTAGGCCCAAACGTTTCAGGATGGGTGTAGATAATTGCCCATGGAAGATCGCACACTTCTCCATAGCAGCATCCGTTTATCGTGCAGCCTATTCTTCCGATGATCTGTGCCAGTATCAAGCCGGGAGCCAGGACATCGGCGAAGTAGCCGAACTTAAACTTTGTGAACTTGCTGGTTATCCAGATTCCAAGCACACCTCCAAGGATCGCCCCCCAGATAGTTAATCCCATACCGCCGACAATTTCACCCGGGTGCTGGACGTAATAATCCCAGAGGTCTATGACATGAATAGCGCGAGACACTATGATACCGGAAGGGATTCCGACCAGAGCAGCAACCATTACGGTGTCAACGGAAATCCTTTTATCTTTATGTACGTGCCAGGCTATCCAGATTACCAGTACCGCGATGGCGAGGGCAACCATGATGCCATACCACCTGACATTTAGAAAAGCAACGGGGTTTATACCGATCTTGATCATGTGTTAGTTGCTAAAGGGTCCTTTCTCATCGTGACGTGGTAATCTGGCCCGTTCACTATTTTTCCGCTTTTTCAGGTAAGAGCCGAAATAAGCACCGATAAGACCACCGGCGATGCACCCGGCAATAAGGCCTATGAAAATCGCTCTCGTACCGACTAAGTTGATGGCTATGACCACTCCCAGACCACCGCCAAGAATAATACCGGCTATGGATGCGATGAACAGATATGAGTCGCCCGGTTCGGGAGGGGGTCCCTGTTCGGGGTCTTTGCTGTCCCTGTTTTGTATCCGTATCTCGCTGTCAGTTGCGGTCTTAAACGCAAACGGATCACCCCAGGTTAATACTATAGATGCGGATGCTTTACCAATCATCTTCTGTATATATTCTACCATGTTCTTATCAATTAATGCCTGCAAACAAAAACGGGGGTATTGTTAAGAGGAGATTTTTTTATTTTACGAATGGTCCCTGTGAATAGGGGTCTGTTTTTTCAGGATTATTTTGACGGTCCAGCTTCCTGAGATGCCGTCGCTTGAGCAATTCACCTACAAACGAACCGCCAAGCCCACCGACAAGCATACCACCCACGAGGCCAATGAATACTCCGCCGAAGCCGGATACACTTGCACCGATTATGACCCCTATGATGCTGCAGACGACTATGCCGACAAGGGTGGCAATGATAATACGGGTTTCCCTGGGAGGGCGATGAGGACCCTGTCCGGATGGACCGCGGTTACCTTGCTTAAGCAGCATTTCAGCATCGGCGGTCTGCTTGTACTGGAAAGGATTACCCCATCGGTAGGCGGTAATTGGATTGGTACGGTATTTCATATTAATCAATCCTGTGTTCATCTGATTATCTCTACTCCCCGTTCTCCAAGCATCGGGACGTAAATGTCAATTGATACATCACTTAACAGATTCTCCATTAGTATTTTATATCAGTAGAGTATTATAAGCTGTATTATCCGTCAAGGATTAGCAGTACGCGGGTTATATTTCTCATATTTTTTTCAGTCTATATCCAGCAGTCGGTTTACCGCTTTAAGTAAGTGGGAGTGGTCATCTTTCAGGCTGGTACGACCACGTATTCGTATCATCGGGTAATCATTTATAGTCATGTCACAAAGTAGTTCGATATCTCCCTGTGAAGCTGAGTGTATCGACATGGAGAATATATCCTCGACCGGAATTATCGGAGCATCGGGAAGAAGTGGCAGGTCATTTATGATGCCGACGATTTTCCGAACATCACCGCTGTCTGTAATGATTTCCTGTTTCGGTGGGTTTCCGTTATAGCCTGAATAACTGACTGTAATCCGGTCTATGTCCTCGGGGAGCGGCGGTTCGGGAGGATCGAACGCGCCTGTGATTTCATGATTAACGAGTATCACAAAATCCTGAGTATCAGGCAGGTCGGTGACATGAATTTCGATACTGATCTCCGGAAGTGCCGGATGATAAAATCCCATAGTGTGAATTTCGAAACTGCCGTTGACGAGAAGGTTTTCGTTTGGACTGTTGTACACCATCTCCGTATATTTTTGATAGCCTTTACCGGTAAGTTTATTCCGGTACCAGTTTAAAATCTGTTTGGCATCTGACTTGGCTTCATACCAGGCAGATGCTGTCTCATATTCAACCTGCGGAGGTCTGCCTTCCACCTGGGGAGAAAGGGGAGTTGAAAATGGTTTGAAAGCTGGTTCCTGTCCATTTACAGGTGTCGAATTCGGAAAAACGGGCAGACTGGTGAGTATCTTTCCCGGAGATATATCGTCCGGGTCCGCATCATTTTGTCCATTCTGGTTATTGCATGAAGGACAGGTAATCATCACACAGTAAACTACGATGACGGACAGTGATATAATTAACCGTGGTTTTTTCATTTTTCAGGATCTCTGAATTTCTGATCCCCAGCTATTTATTTAAAACGCTATACTAATCCGTTGGCAGGTCTTCTACCAGAGTTTCCTTGGTATTATTTTCAATAATATCGCCAAGTTTTTCATCCAGTTCGGCTAATGGACCGGGCAGCGGGTAATATGCACTGCTTGTTAAAGGAGTGAAATAACCGTGTGCAGTAACTGTTTTTTCATTATCAACGGAAATCTTGATGTAATTATCTTCAATAACCACAGTTTCATTGGTTGATACGGCGGAAGACAGGTAATATTCTTCGAGATCGTCGAAACCAATCGTATCGAGAAATTC
The DNA here is from genome assembly GCA_964493985.1 of uncultured Dehalococcoidales bacterium. Classification (GTDB taxonomy): domain Bacteria; phylum Chloroflexota; class Dehalococcoidia; order Dehalococcoidales; family UBA2162; genus MGML01. Next base: position 363 of record CAZBQL010000077.1, on the reverse strand, counting down.
GGACAGATCATTCATTTCATCGGAATCAAGTTCTCCGGTTCTCCATGTCCGCGTAGGATTGGGTGAAAGTGCACCGGTAAGTCCGGTATCTTCCCAGTAGATGATGGTGCCGTCATCGTAAATGGAAAGCTGGCTCTGAGTTCCTTCTTCCAGGTAACTTCTATCCATTACTATCCACTGTTCGGATTCAGGTATCTTCACTGTGTCTGCCGGTCTCAGGACAAACCAGATACCTACCCCGATCAAGGCTAGCACGACTACCAGTAAACCGGAATACAGCCAAATTTTGTTGCCCATTTTACCACTCCTGTCCTTATCATTTGTCTGTTAGACTATATATCATTAACGATATCGACCGCAAAA